>NZ_BAAFHE010000012.1:0-135013 GCF_054665075.1 Acidisoma sp. 7E03 | reverse complement strand
GTCGGCCATCCGGCCTCGGCTCTCTTGGGTCCACATCCCAAGCTTGAATCAGACCGCGCCGAGCCGCCACAACCATTTTCAAACAGCCTCTTAGTTCATCGCGAAGCGTAGCGCCGCCAGAATGAACGGCAGGATGATGCAGGCAATGGAAATTGCCCAGGCCCAGCCGTCAGAACCCAGTTCCTTGGGCGGCTGATCATGGGGCTGGGGTTGGGACGCGTCGAACGCACTTCCATCGAACGGCATAGGCGGTCTCTTCCTCAGGGCCCGGAACTGGCTTTGGCTGCCCATCCTTTCAATGTTGCGACTCGCGCGTCGCCAGAATGTGACCGAGTCGCCAGCGCCGGAGGTGCGAGCAGGCGGCCCACGCCTCCGCGCTGACTTCCCTGCCTCATCGCCCGCCTTGACCGCGCGCATAGGCGAGGGTCGTGGGCCCGATGTGCCCATCGATCCAGGCCGCCATGCCTTCCTCTTCCTTAAGGGATTCACGAAGCTCCGACAGCCCTTGCGCGCCGGGCAGCGCCTCGCCGAGCGCGAGAAGCGACCGGTAGGCCGCCATTTCGTAATGCTCGAAGGCGTAGTTCGCGATGGTGTTCTTCACCACCTCGTCCGGAGCCGGGGTATGGCCAAGGGCTGCGAGGTTCCCAAGCAGGCCCATGGCCGCCGACTTCAGGGAGGAGTGGCTCTCGTTCATTCCGCTCAAGACGCTGTCGATGCGCTGTCGTTGCGCCTCGGATTCCTGAAGGTGCCGGCGCATCCGGTCCTCCATCTCCGGATAGGATTTGAGCCGCTCGACCTGCCGTGAAATGAGCTCGATCGCCTGCGTCTCCATCGCATAGGCATTGCGCAGGCCGGTGACATAAAGGTCATGAAGCGCGTCTGAATCAGCCATAGTGTGTCCTTTCGTGTTTGCAGAGGCCGACTGGGAGCCCATGACCACCTCGCCGTGAGGCAGTCGCTGCATTAGGCCTGGGTTCACGTTCCGGTCGCCGCTCTCGATTTCGCGGGTGAGTGAGGGCTCACCCTGGCTGTTGCGCCCGCCGGGATGGGTGCTTCGCGTACCGCCGGGATCTATCCCGCTGATCTCTTCGTTGCCCGTCGTCCGGGTAGACGTATGCCGATGCGTGGTCATCGCGCTTCTCCCACCGCCGTCGAAGATGGCGGCCTCTGGTTGCGATAGACATATGATGGTGGCGCAGGCGATTTGGCGGATGCTCGCGCGAATGCGTCTCGCCTCGCAGCCTCGTGTCCCGCGCTAGGCTGCCGGTGGCGCGATATCGGACGTCTGAGAACGGTCGGAGAACATGCCGTTCTGAGGTCAGACCGGCACGCGCATGACACAGCGCAAGCCATCTTCCGCAAGTCGAAACTGCGTTTCTCCGCCGGTCTGATACGGAAGGGCCCGTTCGATCAGATGCCGGCCATTTCCCCCGCCCCGCTTCGGCTGCGGATCGGCACGCGTCGGCACGCCAAGCTCCGACCAGGAGATCGTCAACAGTCGGGGGTGCCGCTCCGTCTGCTCCACCACCCACCTCACCTCGAGGCGGCCCGCGGGAAACGAGAAGGCGCCATACTTCACGGCATTCGTCGCCAGTTCATGGAGCGCCATTGCCAAGGGCTGCACCACGTTTGGCGGAAGTGCGATAGTCTCGTCGCCAGTGATGACGATCCGCGCCGGATCCTCCTGCGCATCGAGTTTGAAATGGGCGCTCAACTCGTCGCGAAGCAGGTGAGCCAGGGTAAGCGGCGCCCCATCGGCGCGGGACAGCAGACTTTGCGTGCGGGCAAGGGCAGCCAGCCGTTCCAGGGCTGCCGCCTCAAACTCCTGAAGCGTTTCGCTGTTGCGCAAGGTACGCTGGAGAATCGCCTGAATGACCGCAATTAGATTGCGTGTGCGATGCTGTAACTCTCCGACCAGGATTTTCTGATGTTCCTGCATACGCCGCATGTCGTCGACGTCCGTGCAGGTGCCGAGCCACTCGATCAAATCGCCACCTTCGTCGTAGCGCGGCAAAGCGCGCGTCCGATAATGGCCGTAGCGCCCCTCGGCTGCACGAAACATCCGCAGTTCGATGTCGAGATATCCTCGCAGCGGCGCCTCGCGCCAGGCATGGCGCGCTACGTCCCGATCGTCGAGATGTACGGCGTTCAGCCAGCCCTCCCCCGCGCTTTCACTTAGGTCGAGCGCGGTGAGATCCGTCCATTGCGTGCTGCACCAGGTCCACAAACCTTGGCCGGCTGCCCGCCAAACCAGCTGGGGGATGCCTTGCACGAGGCTGCGAAAGCGGCTCTCGCTGACTTGCAAGGCGGTATTGGTCGCCGCCAGCGCGGCTGTCCGCTCGCTGACCTTTTGTTCCAGGCTTCGATTGGCCTCAGTCAGCGCATCATTCGCGACCTCAAGCTCCTCCGCTAGAACCTGCATCTCCTCCAAAGCCACGCGGAGTTCTTCTTCCTGCTGTTCGTTTTGAACTCGGTCGAACAGACGCTCATCCGCAGCGGCCGAGGCATTCTCGGTTTGCGGGGCCAGCTTTGCTGCCATCTCAAGAAGTTGGCGCGCCTGCTGAGACACCCGACGGCTGAGGCGCTGTCGCTCATCGAGTAGCTTAGCGTTTTCCTCGAGCACATTCTCCAGCGCGGTACGCAGTTGTTCGTTCTCCGCAATCAACCTGCCAGCATCAGCTATTTCGTTCATGCGCGTCTGCCAAGCTACTTGTTCATACTCATGAGTTGAACGTGTCAGGCATCTGTCGTCCACCCTCTTCGTTGCTGATCGTGTCATCTTGACTAGGTTATCGTCTTAGATTTTTCGTGAGCTGAACTCATGCCCAAACGGGATATCATCGTCATCGGCTCATCCGCCGGCGGCGTCGAGGCGACCATGCAACTGTGCGCCGGCCTTCCGGCCGATCTCGACGCAGCCGTCTTTCTGGTGCAACACGTCTCGCCTTCGGCCCGCAGCGTGATGGCTCAGCTGCTGAACCGCTCGGGGCCGCTTCCGGCCGTCTCGCCCAGCGATGGGCAGATCATCGAGCCCGGCCACGTCTACGTGGCCGGGCCAGACCATCATCTTCTCCTGCGGCCCGGCCGCATCCTGATGCGCCGCGGGCCTCAGGAAAACCGCGTGAGGCCATCGGTGAACGCGCTCTTCCGCTCCGCGGCAGTCGCCTATGGCGCACGTGTCATTGGCCTCGTGCTGACGGGGTTGCTGGATGACGGAACGGACGGGTTGATCGCCATCAAGGCAGCCGGCGGATACTCCTTGGTGCAGGATCCGGAGGATGCGGAATGGCCTTCGATGCCGCGCAACGCCGTGCGGCGAGACCATGTGGACAAGGTCGCGCCGCTCAATGAACTTCCCGCTGTTCTCGTGGAGTTGTCCCAGACGGAAGCACCGCCCACGGTTCCGCTTCCGCCGGATTATGCCATCGAAGACAAGATCGCCGCGGAGGAATTCGCCGTGATGAGCCCAGCCATCGTCACCCCGGGCCAGCCCAGCTTCATGTCCTGCCCCGATTGCGGCGGCGTGCTGAACGTTATCGATGCGGGAGGCCAGTCACGTTTCCGCTGCCAGGTGGGCCATGCCTTCAGTTCCCTCGGCCTGGCAGAAGCACAGACCGTGGAGTTGGAGCGAGCCCTCGCCGTCGCCATCCGCACCCATCGCGACCGAATCAAGCTGTTTCAGCAGATGAGCGACAGCGCATCCGCTCGGCGCCTTCACCACGCGGTCTCGCGGTGGCAGGAGGCGCGCCGGGAGGCCGAAGGGATGATTTTCGCGCTGGAACAGGCTGCGGCCCAGCTGCGGCGCATGCCTGCCCCCGAAGATACCGCCGAATAACCTCGCCTTCGAGCGGGTTTCTCAGCCCGAGCCGGTCTCCTCGGCCCCCGACAGCATGAGCCGGTGCTGGCGGCGCGGCATGGTGACCACAGCCAGGATGACGGGCGGGACTTCAAGCCCGAGATAGCGGAGTGAAAGCTCCACCTCGATCTTCTCACCGTCCAAGGCGCAAAGGGTCGTCGCCAGAAGAAGCTCCTGGTCCTGATCCTCCTGCGACGGCTTCAGCATCTGCCGGATTAGTTCGAGATTGGCTTGTGGCGGCAGAAGATCGGCCAGGGCCCGGGTCACCAGAGGCTGGTCGACGCCACCGAACCGTTTTTCCGCTGCTCGATTGGCCAGAAGGATGGAAATGCTGTCGGGATCGAGGAATAGGATGGGTTCGGGCGCCTGGTCGAAGACGCGGCCGAGGTAGCGGATCTGATCTTCCTGCCGGCGTTCGTCCCCTATATCGGTAAAGGCCAGAACGGCGCCGGTCGGCTCCTGATCCTCGACGAGCGCCGCTACCTTGACGCGGCACATCACCTTGCGTCCTCGCCGGTCCCGGCCCTCCAAAATCCGCTCCACCTGCCGTTCAGGCTTGACGAGAACGGCGATGAGATCATCCCGCAACCTGTGAACGGGCAGGCCGATTTCCAAAGCATCGAAGTTGGTGCCGATCACCTCCTCCGCACGCAGCCCCCAGGTGTTTTCGCTCCAACGGTTCCAGCTCTGGATGACGAGCTTGCCGTCAAGGACGACCACCCCGACGTTCAGGGTACGCAGGATGGATTCGAGAAACGCCTTCTGAGAGCTTGCCTGTTCCACCAGGATGCGCAGTTCCTCGTTGGCGGACTCCATTTCTTCGTTGGAAGAGCGCGCCTCCTCGTTGATCGTCTCTAGTTCTTCGTTGGTCGATTGAAGCTCTTCATTCGTCGTCTCCAACTCCTCGTTGGTCGACTGAAGTTCTTCGTTCGTGGTTTCCAGCTCCTCGTTCGCCGATTGCAGCTCTTCGATCGAGTGTTGAAGGTTTTCCTGTGCCGTCTGCAGCTCCCGCTGGGTCTCGTAGAGGCTCGTGGTGTCGACGAAGGTCAGCAGCACGGCATAGCATGTGCCATCCACACGGAAGAGCGGCCGCAGCTCGATCGTGAGCCGGAG
Source organism: Acidisoma sp. 7E03 (assembly GCF_054665075.1). Classification (NCBI taxonomy): domain Bacteria; kingdom Pseudomonadati; phylum Pseudomonadota; class Alphaproteobacteria; order Acetobacterales; family Acidocellaceae; genus Acidisoma; species Acidisoma sp. 7E03. The sequence goes on along the minus strand of NZ_BAAFHE010000012.1, from coordinate 130,044 downwards.
AGATTCGCCCTTCGCCAGATGAAATTCCTGATGCTCCAGCCGGACGACCCGGCGGTTCTGAAGAACCTCCTCGATCGGGTTGCGCAGTTCAACGGGGCGATAGGAGACGGGCAGGTCCTGAAACGGGCGACCGATATCGGCTTCACCGACCGAGAGCAATTCGCGCGCCGTTTCATTCGCGAGCGTCACCATGCCGCTGTCGTCGACCACCAGAAACGCCGTGGCGGACTCGTTCAGAACCGCTTCGACCAGATGTTGCGGGCTCGCCACCGGTTCCGAGCGATATTCCTTGGCAACCGCGAGACCTCCACCCTGGGTGCGGCGCCATTGCTGCGGCATTTTCGCGAAGATGCGATGCTTCATATCCACCGGCCGAAAGAGCGAAGAGCGGCCAAGCTGCGTTTCAGCCTTGCCGAGGAAAAGAAAACCGCTGGACGAGAGGGCGTAGTAGAGCCGCGGTAAGACGATGTCCTGCGTGTCACTTTCTAGATAGATCAGCAGGTTACGACAGACGAGCAGGTCGATGCGCGAGATCGGTGCGTCGCGCACGACGTTGTGCCGTCCGAAAATCACGCACTTGCGCAGTTCCCGATTGACCACGTAGTGGTTCTTGCTGCGATCGAAATATTTCTCGAGAAGATCAGCCGGCACAGATTCGACGTCGCGCGGCGAGTAGATCGCCTGGCGGGCGCTTTGCAGCGCCTCCTCGTCCAGGTCGGTGCCATAGATCTTCACGCGCTTCGTCATCGCTGGCAGCCCGAGCGCCTCCGCGAACAACATCGCGAGCGAATAGGGTTCTTCGCCCGAAGCGCAGCCGATGGACCATACGCGGATCTGGCTGTCACCCTCGCGCGATGCGATGATGCGCGGCAGGACCTCGGATCGCAGCACCTCCCACGCTTCGGTGTCACGGAAAAAGGACGTCACGTTGATCAGAATCGTGTTGAGCAGGATAGCGAACTCGGCCGGATCTGTGTCCAACAAAGTCTGGTAGCTCGCGAAACCAACGGCCCCTGCGGCTTCCATCCGAAGGATGATGCGCCGGCGCAGGCTGGTGCGCTTGTAGCCACGGAAATCCAGCCCCTGACTCTCCTGGATATATTCCAGAAGGGCTTCGAACTGCTTCTCGGGGCTTGGCTTCTCAGACATTGGGGCGTGGGGTCCCGTGGCACACTTGGTCAAGTCTAGCCTTGGGAGGGCGGCGGCGCTAGCCGAAGCCCAAACGGCGCCCCTTGAAAAATGCCGTCTGTCGTCCGCCGCTGAACGGGGTTTCGCGGGATGATGATGCTCCGTCAAAGGTGAAGGTTTCTGCATGGCAATGCGGATGGCGCTCGCCATCTGCTCCTCTAGGCTCGGCCGCTCCGGCGCCGCACCGGCAACCCGACAGGCCGCGCAGGAGAGAGGAGACGCCGATGGAGGTGACGCTCAGGGTGAACGGGCAGACCCGGCTCCTCGCCATCGACCCACGGGTCGTCCTCCTCGACGCATTGCGGGAACATCTCGGTCTGACAGGAACCAAGAAGGGCTGTGACCAGGGCCAGTGCGGTGCCTGCACCGTGCTGGTCGATGGACGTCGCGTCCTCTCCTGCCTCATGCTAGCCGCCACCGTCCAGGGCGAAGTGACCACGATCGAAGGGTTGTCACCGCCCGATGCACCGCTTCATCCCATGCAGGAGGCCTTTCTGACCTGCGACGCCTTCCAGTGCGGCTATTGCACGCCGGGGCAGATCCTCTCGGCGATCGGATGTGTCGAGGAGGGGCACGCCGGCAGCGAAGAAGAGATCCGCGAGTATATGAGCGGCAATTTGTGCCGATGCGCCGCCTATCCCAACATCGTCAAAGCCGTGCTGCAGGCGCGCCAGGTGATGGAAGATCGCGCATGCGCCCGATGATGATCGAGGCCCCCACGACGCTCGGGGAAGCTATTCGGGGCTGGAGCGGTGTCAGCGACGGCCAGGAAGCCGAGGTTCACAGGAGCCGCCAGTATCTCGCCGGTGGGACAAATCTCCTCGACCTCATGAAGCTCGACGTCATGCGGCCATCGCAGCTCGTTCACCTCGCCCATATTGACGGACGGGTTTGCAACCTAAGCCGCGAGGAAGACGGCTTCTGGCTCGGCAGCGGTGTCCGGATGAGCGAAGCGGCCGCGGATGGCACGGTCCAGCGAGAGTTTCCGGTCATCGCTGAATCTCTTGATCTTGCCGCAAGCCCACAGCTCCGCAACATGGCCAGCCTCGGCGGCAACGTGCTGCAGCGGACGCGCTGCCCCTATTTCAGAGATCCGTTATGGAGACAATGCAACAAGCGTGATCCGGGTAGTGGGTGTGGAGCCATGGGCGGCTGTGACCGGCGGCTTGCAGTTCTGGGCGTCAGCACCGACTGCAAGGCGAACTACCCAGGCGATTTCGCCAATGCCCTCATTGCGCTCGGGGCCAGCGTCACCGTCCTGTCGCCCACGGGGCAAGAGCGCCGCTTTCCCTTTGCCGATCTGCATCGCCTCCCTGGATCGACACCGCATCTCGAGACGACGTTGGCCCAGGGTGAGGTCATCATCGGCTTCACCGTGCCGTATGGCGCTTGGACACGCCGTTCCCGCTACGTCAAGGTACGCGATCGCGCCGCCTTCGACTTCGCACTCGCGTCCGCGGCGGTTGCGCTGGCGATGGAGGGTGATCGGGTAGTGGAGGCGCGGATCGCGCTCGGCGGGCTTGCGACACGTCCTTGGCGATCCCCGGAGGCGGAAGCCGTGTTGCGCGGCCAGCGTCTGGATGAGGCCGCGGCAAACGCGGCGGCTGAACGCGCCCTGTCCGGGGCGGTCGCCCAAGGAGAGACCGCTTTCAAGGTGACGCTTGGTCAACATACGCTGGTCCGTGCCTTACTCGAAGCCCGCGCCATGGAGATTCCAGCATGAGCCCGCGTATCGGCCAAGCGCAGCTGCGTGTCGACGGCCGGGCCAAAGTGACGGGACAGGCGCTCTATCCGGCCGACGCGCCGCAGCAGAATCCAGCCTGGGCCTTCCTCATCACCAGCGAGATCGCCCGAGGCCGGATCCTCTCCTTCGATCTTTCAGAGGCGCGCGCCATTCCCGGCGTCATCGACATCCTGACCCACGAGACCGTGGGCACGGAGGCGAAACGGCCGAGGATGCAGGCGGGAGGCGATACCACGACATCGATGGAAAACGCAGAGGTCTGGCATGATGGCCAGATCATCGGCATCATTCTCGCCGAGACCTATGAAATCGCCCGCGACGCGGCGCATCGCGTCTCCGTGGCCTATGCCGAAACGCCCCCTGCAGCCACCTTTGACCAGCCCGGTGTTGTGGAGGAATGGCGCGAACCAGGGGAGCATGAGGACTACGAGGTGGGTGATGTGGACGCGGCCTTCGCGAGCGCGGATGTCGTCATCGACGCGCTGTATGAGACGCCGACCCAACATCACAATCCGATCGAACTCTTCTCCACCACCGCCGCCTGGAGCGGAGACCAGTTGACGGTCTGGGAGCCAAGCCAGTTCGTCTATGGCCTGCGCGGCAACCTCGCCCATCAGCTCGGCATCGCGCCTGAGCGTATCCGGGTCATCTCGCAGTTCGTCGGGGGCGCCTTCGGATCGAAAGGGGGCGCCACGGCCCGCACCGCCTGGATCGCGGTCGCCGCCCGCCGCATCGGCCGTCCGGTCAAGCTCGTCGCCACACGCGACCAGGGATACACGATCGCCACCTATCGGGCGGAGACGCGCCACCGGCTCACCCTCGCGGCCGATGGACGAGGACGGTTGCTCGGTCTTCGTCACGAAGGCGCGGAGGTGACCAGCCGCCCCAGCGTCTACAACGTCTCCGGCACGGAGACGACGGCGCGCCTCTACGCCTGTCCGAACATACGCACCCGCGTGAAGGTGGTGCACGCCGATCGCAACACGCCGGGCTTCATGCGGGCGCCGCCGGACACGCCCTACATGTTCCCACTCGAATCGGCGATGGACGAGCTCGCCGAACGTCTGCGAATGGATCCGGTGGAACTGCGCCGGCTCAATGATACGGCAACCGACCCGACGGATGGCGCCCCCTACACCAGCCGTCATCTGATGCGCTGCTTCGATGAGGCATCCGCCCACTTCGGATGGAATGAGCGGCCGCTCGAACCCGGTGCGATGAGCCGGGGCGATTGGAGGATCGGTTGGGGCTGCGCCAGCGCCGCCTATCCGTCCAATATCGCGGCGGCCGCCGCGCGTGTGCGCCTGCGCCCGAACGGGACTGCGGATGTGGAACTCGCCGGCCATGAGTTGGGAACCGGCGCCTATACGGTCGCCGCCATTGCCGCCGCTGCGCGTCTCGGGATCGAGATCGACCACGTGACGGTGCGGATGGGCGACAGCACCCTGCCGCCCACTGCGCTGGCCGCAGGCTCCAGCCACACCGCCACCATCACGCATGCGATTGCCAAAGCCTGCGACGCGCTTGTCGCCCGCATCGCCGCGGCTGCCGTGGCAAGCGGGGATAGCCCTTGCGCCGGTCAAGATCCCGCGCAGCTCGCCCTCGCGGATGGGGCTCTCGGCGTGCCAGGTGGACCGTCGGAGCCGCTTGCCGCCGCGGTTGCCCGCGTCAGTCACGGCGCCGTCGAAGTCTATGCCGAACACGCGCCGCCCGGCCTGCCTCCAGACGCGCTCGACACCCTCTACGCAGGGCAGTTGCCGATACTGCGCGGTCAACAGCGCAAGACGGATCGAGCTTATGCGTTCGGCGCCCATATGGTGGAGGTGATGGTGCACCGGCGGACCGCGGAAATCCGCGTCGCGCGCATGGTGAGTGCCTTTGCCTCCGGCACCATCGTCAATCCACTCACCGCCCATAGCCAATATGTCGGCGGTATGATCTGGGGCCTGGGTGCGGCGCTGCTCGAAAAGACGGAGATCGATCTCCGTCACGCGCGCTACGTGAACGACAACATCTCCGAATATCTGGTGGCGGTGAATGCAGACGTCGCGCAGGTGGAGGCGATCCTCGTGCCTGAAGAGGATGACCGCGTGAACGACATCGGCATCAAAGGTCTTGGGGAACTCGGCATCGTCGGAATGAACGCGGCGATTGCCAATGCCGTGTGGCACGCAACGGGGCGGCGGGTTCGCCGCCTGCCGATCCGGATCGAGGATCTTCTCTAGCGCCTCGCCCTTGAAGAGTGGGATCTGCTTTCTGAGCAGGGCCTTCGGGTCTCCGCCGCTTGGCGCGCCCTGCTGGATTCGAACCAGCGACCTACTGCTTAGAAGGCAGTTGCTCTATCCAGCTGAGCTAAGGGCGCGCGGGGCAATCCCTTATACCGAAGCGGACGGAGCCTGGCCATCCGTCGCCCGTAGGGCGACGCCTCAGTGGGTCCAGTTCTCGGGCCGGTCGGTACGGAAATTATCCGCATAGGCCTTGGGCTTCACCACCCGCTCGCGGGCGATCTCGACGTCGTAGACGCAGCCGTTGCGGTCGGCATAGGCGATCGCCTCCTCCCGCGTCGGGAAGAACAGCGTCACCTGGGTCTGCGTCTCGGCGCCGCCGATCCAGCCCATCATCGAGTCAGGCTGCTGGGCCTCCTGCCGCTGCCACTCGAGCACCCAGTTGTGCAGGGTTCCGTGGCCGGACTGCATGGCGGATTTCGGCCGCTGATAAATACGCACCCGCATGGAAACCTCCTGCCCGTTCATTCGGCTGGTCGGGGCGGCCGGACTCGAACCGGCGGCCTCGTGTACCCAAAACACGCGCGCTACCAGGCTGCGCCACGCCCCGTCCGAGGTGATGTATAGCTAGGCCGGCGCAATATGCCAGCCCGTCCGCACTCAGTTGCTCCCCGTTTTCAGGTTTCCGAAGGCCGCGGCCTGCACCTGGTCGCCCACCGAGATGTTTTCCTTGGCCGTCAGCCCGCCCTGCAACTCCAACACCGCCTTCACCGGGCCGCCACTGTCGACGGGCGCAAGGCTGAAGGGCACCGTGTTTTCGGCGATGGCACGGATCGTGCCGTCGGCATTGATAAAAACCATGTCGAGCGGGACGAGGGTGTTCTTCATCCAGAAAGGCTCGGGCTGGACGGTAGGGAAGACGAAGAGCATGCCACCGTCCGCGGGCACGGACTTGCGGAACATCAGCCCGGTTTCCTGCTCCTGCGGCGTCGTCGCCAGTTCCACCTGGAAGTGATGCGCCTTGCCCTGATCGTCGATGATGACCAGGGGGGCCTTGGGCAGAGTCGCCTGCGGCCCGGTCGGATCGATGCTCTGCGCTCGAACCGGTGTGCATTCCGCGAGCAGCAGCGGCACCGCCGCGAGGATGAACAGCGTGACGATGGCGATGATGATGGTGCGTAGGCGCATCCGGTGAGAACTCCTGGGCCTGGGGCGGCGAGCGCGCGGGTTTCGCAGCGCCATTTCCTGCCGGTGGCGCTCCGGGTCAAGAGCCGCCGGTCCCATGCGCTGGCCCCGCTCCCGGCTGCCGCTTGCGCAGGCGGTGCCACCGCCCATATCGCAAAAGGCAAAAAAAAGGCGGTGCCGAAGCACCGCCAAGTTTAGGGAGGAAACGTCCAAGAAAGCAGCAACACGATCATGGACCGCCGTTGCTGCGATGCACAAAGTAGCGGCGAATGGTCGGACTTGCAAGTAGAATTTTGCAGCGCAGCATCGCTTAACGAACAATATTCCACAATTACGAATTAAAGATTCGACATTTTCCGAATTCGTCGCATAGCTTTGGTCTGTCTAATGCACGCTCTGCATGCCACGTCGCTGTGCTCGGCGGCAAGGTGACAGCAAGCGGATGGTGCGCTAGGTCCGGTTTTCATTTCCTTACTCTCGCCTTCGGAAACCGTGCCCGCCATGGCCAGCAGCAACGATATCCGCGCAACCTTCCTCGACTACTTCGCCCGCAACGGGCATAGCGTCGTCGAAAGCTCTCCCCTCGTCCCGCGGAACGACCCCACGCTGATGTTCACCAACAGCGGCATGGTGCAGTTCAAGAACGTCTTCACCGGGCAGGAGCGCCGCCCCTATAGCCGCGCCACCACGGCGCAGAAATGCGTGCGCGCCGGCGGCAAGCACAACGACCTGGACAATGTCGGCTACACTGCCCGCCACCATACGTTCTTTGAAATGCTGGGGAATTTCTCTTTCGGCGACTATTTCAAGGAACAGGCGATCACCCATGCCTGGACCCTGCTGACGAAGGATTTCGGGCTGGCGGCGGAGAAGCTGCTCGTCACCGTCTATCATGAGGACGAGGATGCGGCGGCCCTCTGGCGGAAGATCGCCGGCCTGCCGGACGAGCGTATCATCCGCATCGCAACCTCGGACAATTTCTGGCGTATGGGCGATACCGGCCCCTGCGGCCCCTGCTCCGAAATCTTCTACGACCACGGCCCGTCGATCCCGGGCGGCCCGCCCGGCAGCCCGGATGAGGATGGGGACCGTTTCATCGAAATCTGGAACCTCGTCTTCATGCAGTATGAGGAGGGGCCGCCCGGCACGCGCGTGGACCTGCCCCGCCCCTCCATCGATACCGGCATGGGGCTGGAGCGTTTCGCCGCTATCCTGCAGGGCAAGCACGATAATTACGACACCGACACGCTGCGCGCCCTGATCCTGGCGAGCGCGGAAGCGACCGGGCGGGACCCGGACGGGCCGGAGAAGACCAGCCACCGCGTCGTCGCGGACCATCTGCGCTCCACCTGCTTCCTCATCGCCGATGGCGTTCTGCCCTCCAACGAAGGCCGCGGCTACGTGCTGCGCCGGATCATGCGCCGCGCCATGCGCCACGCCTATCAGATGGGCGCGACCGAGCCGCTGATGCCGCGCCTCGTCCCCGCCCTGGTGCGCCAGATGGGCCAAGCTTATCCCGAACTCGTCCGCGCGCAGACGCTGATGACCGACACCCTGCGCCTGGAAGAGACGCGCTTCCGCTCGCTGCTCGAGCGCGGCCTGCATCTTCTCGGCGAGGAGACCGAGAAGCTTGGCGAAGGTCAGGCCCTGCCGGGCGACGTCGCCTTCCGCCTCTACGATACCTTCGGCTTCCCGCTGGATCTGACGCAGGATGCGCTGCGGGAGAAGGGCCGCGTCGTCGATGTCGGCGGGTTTGAGGAGGCCATGGCCGAGCAGCGCCGCCGCGCGCGCGCCGCTTGGGCCGGCTCCGGCGATGCCGCGACCGACCGCGTGTGGTTCGATCTCAAGGAGCAGGTGGGCGCTACCGAGTTCCTGGGCTATGCGACGGAAAGCGCCGAAGGCGAGATCCGCGCCGTCGTCGCCCATGGTGCGCCAGTGGAGAACGCTCAGGCCGGCACCGACGTAGCCGTGCTTCTCAACCAGACACCCTTCTATGCCGAGAGCGGCGGCCAGGTGGGCGACCAGGGACAGATCCTCGGCCCCGATGGTCTCGTGATCACCGTCACGGACACCCAGAAGAAGCTCGGCGATCTCTTCGTGCATTATGGCCGCGTTGAAAGCGGCCTCGCGCGCCCCGGCCTCGCCGTCCGCGCCGAGGTGGATCACACGCGCCGCAGCGCCATCCGCGCCCACCACTCGGCGACGCATCTGCTGCATGAGGCAATGCGCCGCCATCTTGGCACTCATGTGACGCAAAAGGGCAGCCTCAACGCGCCGGAACGGCTGCGCTTCGACGTGAGCCACCCGAAGCCCGTGACGGCCGAGGAACTCGCGGCCATCGAAGCCGAGGTGAATGCCCGCATCCGCGAAAACTCCGCCGTCACCACCCGGCTGATGACGCCGGATGCGGCGGTGGCCGAAGGGGCCATGGCGCTCTTCGGCGAGAAATACGGCGACGAGGTACGCGTCGTCTCCATGGGCGATGGGGATGAAGAGCGTCGTGCCTATTCCATCGAACTCTGCGGCGGCACGCATGTCGCGCGCACGGGTGACATCGGCCTGTTCCGCCTCGTCTCGGAAAGCGGCGTCTCGGCCGGGGTGCGCCGCATCGAAGCGGTGGCCGCCGACGCCGCCTTCCAGAGCCTCCGCGAGACCGAGCGACTACTCGAAGAAGCCGCCGCGGCGCTGAAGGTGACGGCGGCCGAGCTGCCCGCCCGCATCAGCGCACTGGTGGAGGATCGCCGCCGGCTGGAGCGCCAGCTGAGTGAGGCGCAGAAGAAGCTCGCGACCGGCGGCACGGCCTCCGAAATTGAGGAGGTGGCAGGGGTGAAGCTCGCGGCGCGCAATCTGGGCGAGATCGCGCCGCGTGAGCTGAAGGGTCTGGCGGAGGCAATCGGCAAGCAGATCGAGAGCGGCGTGACCGCCCTCGTCTCTACGGCAGAAGGCAAGCTCTCCATCGTCGTCGGCGTTTCGGCGGATCTAACGGGGCGTATCAGCGCGGTCGATCTCGTGCGGGCCGCGGCGGAAGCGGCCGGCGGCAAGGGTGGCGGCGGCCGCCCCGATCTGGCCCAGGCAGGCGGACCCGATGCCGCCCGCGCGGAGGATGCGCTGGCCGCCGTGCGGGCGAAGCTTGCCGGTTAAAGCAGGGCTCAGCCGTGGCGGCTGCCGCCACGGCCCCTTGCCTGTTTCGCCATGCCGCGGCCGGATTCGATCCGTGACTCCTGCCATTCGCGAATGAGCTGAGCGAGGCCGGCTTCCTCCACCTTCTCGGCCGCCTCCTTTCCTGGAAACCAGACACGCCGGCGCTGATTCTTCTCAGGCCAGGTCGCCGCCTCGTTGGAGACGAGCAGCGGGTAGACCTCAACGGAGGCCGCAGGCCTGCGCGCCAAGGCGTAAGCGCCAATCGCCCGACGTGAGATGGCACCCTTTACGCCTGCGGCGTGAAAGGCCTCGATCTCGGCGGTGCGATGGGGGTGGCGCTCCTCCGAAGGCGTGCCCATCGGAATCACCCAGCCCCGCGTCTCGCGACTGCTGATCAGCAGGATTTCGAGCCCGTGACGGCCCAGCCGGTAGGGCAGTGCCGCGACCGCAAGATCAGCCGGAATTTCCGATTGTGCCATCGTGTCTCAGATCAGTTCGGCCGTCGCGAGTGCGGCCAGCACGTCGTCGACCGGCAATTCGGCAAGATTGTCCTCGCGCAGCACGACATAGCGCTGCCCTTCCGGGCCGCGCGGCTGGGTCCGATTGAAATCGCTCGCGAAGGAAAACAGCGTCACGCAGAAACAGCCCATGGCTGCGGCGAGATGCATAGGGCCGGTGTCGTTGCCGACAGCGAAGCGCGCGCCGGCGGCGAGAGCGGCCAGACCGGGAAGGTCGGTCTGTCCGGTGAGATCGACGGCCTCGGCACACTGCTCCCGAATGGTGGCGGCGAGGGCGCCCTCGGGCCCGGTGCCGATGATGACGGGGGTGATGCCTTCCTTCATGAGCTGGCGCGCAAGCTGCCCGTAATAGCCCGTGGGCCAACGCTTGGCCGGCCGGTGTGGAGACGCACCGGGCACCAGCAGCGCATAAGGCTGCGGTACCTCGGGCGGATGGCCCGCGGCCAGAAGCCAACCGGTCTCGGCCACCGGCACCTGCGTGATCCCCGCCATGGCGAGCTGGTCCCGCTGTCGCTCCCAGGTATGCATGCTGTCTCGTTCGGGATTGGCATGGGGATGGGAGCAGCCGACGGCGATGCCGGACCATCCCGGCTTGCCGGCCAGACGGAAATAGCGGCTGGAGCGGCCGGAGGTCTGCAGATCGTAAACATAGTCGAAGCCCCGCAGTTTACGCCGGATGTCGAGCAAGCCGCGGATGTCCCACCAGGGCGCGCGCCGGTCGATCTCCACCGCGTCGAACCAGGGCGAGAGACGGCCGAGCCGTGCGAAGGGCGCGGTCGTCAGGAGGGTGATGTGCGCGTCGGGATGCACCGCACGGATGGCGGCGAAGGGGCCGAAGGAGAGAATGAAGTCACCCAAGGCGCCGAGGCGGATCACCAGGATCTTCTTCGCGCCCCTCGGGTCCTTGGATCGGGCCATACGCTACTGCCTCGCCTTCCGCATGCTTCGGGGGCAGGGCTAGCCGATTCCGGCGCACAAGGAAACGCTGACCGTCCGCTCAGGCGATTCGCTTCTCGGTCGGGCGGAGCGACGGGGCGCCGGGCCGGCGGTGGCGGTAGGCCAGCGCCTCGGCGATATCCATCCGTCGCACAGCAGAAACGCCGGCCAGATCGCCGATGGACCGGGCGACGCGCAGCAGGCGGGTGAAGCCCCGCGCGGAGAGGCCGAGCTTTTCCGCCGCCGCCTCCGCGTAGCGCCGGGCCTCGGCTTCGAGCTGGATGTCGTCGATCGCGACCTCGCTGTTCAGCCAGCCGGTCTCGGTGGCGGCCCGGTCGCGCTGGCGGGCCCGCGCCGCCGCGACCCGCGCGGCCACGGCCGCCGTCGGCTCCCCCGGCGGCGCGCGTGACAATTCCCCGGGCGAGATGGGATAGACCTCGACGACCAGATCGATGCGGTCCATCAGCGGACCGCTAATCTTGCCCTGGTAGGTCTCGGCACAGCGCGGCGCGCGGCCGCATTCGCGGGCGGCGTTGCCGAAATAGCCGCAGCGGCAGGGGTTCATCGCGGCAATCAGCTGGAAGCGCGCCGGGTAGGTGATGTGCGCCGCGGCGCGCGCCACCGTGGTGCGGCCGGATTCCACCGGCTGGCGCAAAGCTTCCAGAGCCAGGCTCGGGAATTCCGGCAATTCATCGAGAAAGAGCACCCCACGATGGGCGAGGCTGACCTCGCCGGGCCGGGCACGCTGGCCGCCCCCCGTGAGTGCCGCCTGGGACGCCGAATGATGCGGTTCCCGGAAAGGTGGGCGGCGCAGCAGCCGCCCGTCGGTCAGCTGGCCTGCGACGCTATGGACCATGCTGACCTCCAGGGCCTCCATCGGGGAGAGATCGGGCAGCAAGCCCGGCAGGCGCGCGGCGAGCATCGACTTCCCGGCACCGGGCGGCCCCAGCATGAGCATGTGATGCCCCCCAGCCGCGGCGATTTCCATCGCGCGGCGCGCCAGTTCCATGCCTTTCACCTGGGCGAGGTCGGGCCCGGGCGGCGGCTCCGCCAGCCCCGCCACCGCGGGCGGCGGCAGCACCTGGGTGCCACGAAAATGGTTAATGAGGCTGATCAGATCGGGGGCCGCCAGGATGCGCAGGCCGCCGGCCCAGGCGGCTTCCGGCCCTTGAGCGGCCGCACAAATCAACCCCCATTCGCGCTCGGAGGCCGAAATTGCGGCCGGCAGAATTCCCGCGACCGGCACCACGTCTCCGGCGAGGGAGAGTTCGCCCAGCGCCGCGAAGCCGGCTAGTTCCTCGGGCGGCAGAATGTCCATGGTTCCCAGCACGGCGAGTGCCATCGGCAGATCGAAATGGCTGCCCTCCTTCAGCAAGTCAGCCGGCGCCAGATTGATCAGCAGCCGCTTGGGCGGCAGCGCCAGGCCCATAGCGGAGAGGGCGGCGCGCACCCGCTCCCGCGCCTCGGCCACCGCCTTGTCCGGCAGGCCCACGACGAGGAAAGCCGGCAAGCCGCTGGCCGCCTGTGCCTGCACCTCCACCGGGACGGCGGTGATGCCGGAGAAGGCGAAGCTCTGGACCCGGACCACCCCCATAGGCGCCTCATCATATCGTTATCAAAACATTAATCACCTGGAGCCTCCAGTGTCCATCGCCGATCGGGACGCTGCCCGGCGGAGGCTCCGCTTGTGGAGACAGGATGGACTCGCTAACCGGATCGACCATCCCGATACACGGGAGCGGAACAGGAGCAAGGATATGGGCTATCGGGTCGCAGTCGTCGGTGCCACCGGTGCGGTGGGACGCGAAATCCTGAAAACGCTGGCCGAGCGGGATTTTCCGATTAGCGACATTGCCGCCGTGGCCTCCGGCCGTTCCGCCGGCACCGAGATTTCCTTCGGCGAGAAGCGCGTCCTCAAGACCCAGAACCTCGACAAGTTCGATTTCCACGGCTGGGACATCGCCTTGTTCAGCCCCGGCGCCTCGGTCTCGGCGATCCACGCCCCCCGCGCCGCCGCTGCCGGCTGCGTAGTGATCGACAATACCAGCCATTTCCGGATGGACCCCGACGTGCCACTGGTGGTGCCGGAAGTGAACCCCCAGGCGCTCGCCGGCTTCCGCAAGAAGGGCATCATCGCCAATCCGAATTGCTCCACCATCCAGATGGTGGTGGCGCTCAAGCCGCTGCACGACGAGTTCGTCGTCAAGCGGGTGTCGGTCGCGACCTATCAGTCTGTCTCCGGCGCCGGCAAGGAAGGCATGGACGAGCTGTTCAACAACAGCCGCGCCCTCTATGTGAACGATCCGGTCACGCCGCAGCAGTTCACCAAGAACATCGCCTTCAATGCCATCCCGCACATCGACGTCTTCATGGATGACGGTTCCACCAAGGAAGAGTGGAAGATGACGGTGGAGACGAAGAAGATCCTCGACCCCGCCATCAACGTCTTTGCCACCTGCGTGCGCGTGCCGGTCTTCATCGGCCATGCCGAAGCCGTGCATGTCGAGTTCGAGAAGCCGGTCACGGCGGGCGAGGCGCGGGCCGCGCTGCGCGACGCGCCGGGCGTGACTGTGCTCGACGTGCGGGAAGACGGCGGCTACGCAACGCCCGCCGAGATTGCGGGTGAGGACGACGTCTTCGTCAGCCGCATCCGCAAGGACCCGACGGTGGAGAACGGCCTCGCCTTCTGGTGCGTGTCGGACAATCTCCGAAAGGGCGCGGCCCTCAACGCCGTGCAGATCGCCGAGGCGCTGATCGCCCAGAAGCTGATCGGCCAGCAGGCCGCCGCCTGAACGAAGACGCGGTCATCCCCGGCAAAAACCCGCCGCAAGGCGGGTTTTTTTTATCTATCGGGTGAGCCAGACGGCGGCCTTGTCATGGCCCGGCACGAGGCGCCAGGTCAGCGCCGCCAGGAACACCGCCAGGCCATCGAGCGTCACCCAGAATGAAGGGCGCGGACCCCGCGGGCCGATGTGCCAATTGGCGGCAAGCACGCGGTCAGCCGGCACGAAGGTCGCCAGTGCATACCAGGCGTATTCGACGGCCATCGTGGCCGCGCCCGCTGCAAGCGCGAGAACCAGCAAACTGACCAGCTGACGCTCTGCCGCCGCGGGCAAACCACGCCACAGCATCAGCCAGAGAAAGAGCCCGGTCGGCAGAATGGCGAGGGTGACGTCGATCTTCTGCGTCAGGAAGAAGTGCCAGAGCGAGAGCACGGCGATCGGGTAGACCAGCCGGTGCAGCCATTTCCACCGTCGGCCGCCAAGGCGGCGGATGCTGGCGTCGGTCGAGGTCACAGCCAGGGCAACGAAGCCGAGGACGGCGATGAAACCGATCGTCAGATAGAAGCGGTGAATGATCTCGCTCACCACGAAGGGCAGGTTCACGCCTTCCATCAGCACATAGAAGACGAGATGAGCAATGGTGTAGGCGGCCGCGGCCAAGCCGAGCATGCGGCGGACCTGAATAAGCTTGGAGAGACCGAAGATCGATCGTGCCGGGCTGACCGCGAGCGACAGGAGCAGGAACCACACCGCCCAAATACCCGTCATCAGCATTGCTTGGTTGAGCGGGCGGGAGGTGAAGCTGCCGAGACACCACTGTCCGGTCATGTACACGGCCGGAAGCAGACAGCCGGCCAGCACCACCATCTTGAAGCGGGAGACGCGACCGGCGCGATCCCGCCATGGTGCCGTGAACCACGGGGCTGTCCCGGACTGCGGCCGGGCGGGTGCAGAAGAGGCGGCGGAGCTTTGGGTCATGGGGCGGGCAATCCTGAAAGACCAGGCACCATGGCGCGGAACAGGGCCAGCGGAAGGGTGACTTCCTGCAGGCCCGGCGGCGGCGCAAAGACGGCAGGAGAGACGGCGGCGTCACTGATCTGCGTGGCGATGAGGCGTCCGGCCTGCACCTGCCCCTGAGCGTCGGGCTTGGTGCCGTGGCCCTGCCCTTCCAGAATCACGCCGTCCCTGGTGACGCAGGCATCGCCCACGCCGTCAGGCCCGGTGACCTTCCACTCGGTGCAGGGCCAGCCGGCGATCATCCTGCGCCCTTCAGGCTCGAAGGCGAGGTTCGACCCCGGCCCCAGATCGCGATGCAGGAAGCCCTGGGAGGCGACCACGAAGACCATGCCCTTCTGCGGCGAAACCAGGCGCACCTGCTCCTGCCCGCGGTCGAGCAGCAGGTAATCTCCCGCACTGCCGAAATCGAGGCGCAGAACCTGCAGCATCGGATCGGCGGTCAGCCGCAGCGGCATCGGGCCAGTCGCCGTGCTCTGGAAATCATAGGTCACCGTCACGGGGCGTTCCGGCCAGATGTGGGGATAGCCCTGCGCCGCGGCAGAGCGACTGCCGGCTGCAGCCAAGCAGAGGGCCAAGAGGCCGAGCCGGCGCAGGAACGGGCGGCGGTAGCGGGTGATCGTCATTCTCTCTCCTCGTCCATCTCTTCGATGGCGCGCCTGAGGGCGTTACCTTCCAGTCTATCCGGCCAGGCGGCCGGCACGTCCACGGCCTCCGCCAGCAGGCTGCGGTAAAGATCGCGCGGGACCTCCCGCGTGCCGAACTGGGCGAGATGCTGAGTGACGAATTGGGTGTCGAGCAGCGTGAAGCCGCCAAGGCGAAGCCGCGCCACGAGATGGACGAGGGCGACTTTCGACGCGTCCCGCGCGCGGGAGAACATGCTCTCGCCGAAGAAGGCGCCGCCGATGGCCAACCCGTAGAGTCCCCCCACCATCTCCTCCCCTTCCCAGCATTCGACGCTATGGGCGTGGCCCATCTCGTGAAGGTCGGTGAAGAGCGCCTCGATCATCGTGTTGATCCAGGTCTCGGTCCGTTGCGGCGCCGGAGCGGCGCAGGCGGCGACGACGGTGGGAAAGGCGAGATCCGTCGTCACCCTGTAGCGGTCAGCGAGCACAGTGCGGCGCAGCCGGCGCGGCAAGTGGAAGCCATTGAGCGGAAGCACGCCCCTTTGTTCGGGGTCGAGCCAGTAGAGACGATGATCATCCCGCGCCTCCGCCATCGGGAAGAGCCCGACGCGATAGGCGCGGAGAAGGAGATCGGGGGTGATGTCCATCTGCTGGCGCTTCATGCGACGCATGTGGGCTCGTTCCTGCTCCGGTAAATCGGTCTCCGCCCCATCACCTGTCGGATACAGGCCGGCCGCGTGAGGGGACGCCGCGCGGCATCAGCCCTACTGGCTGGCCCAGACGATCCGATGCATCCACGCGACCGCCTCCGTTTCGAGCTTTATATCGGCGCGCGCCGGGTTGAGCGACCGAACATCCACGGCCCGGGGCGAACGGCGCACCACCTGCCGGACCATGACGCGCCCCTTGCGGTCCCGCAACACCACCCGGTCACCCCGGCGGATCGGCGCGAGCGGCGAGACGATGAGCAGGTCACCGTCGCGGTAGACGGGCTCCAGCGTGTCCCCTCCCACTTCCAGGGCATAAGCATGGGGGTCCGAAACTTCCGGCAGGCCCGCCTCGTCCCATTCCTTGCCCGAGGGGTTGCCCGCCTCGTCGAAGAAACCGGGCAAGGTTGCCTGATGCAGGGAAATCATCGGCAAACGGCGGATCGCGGGCCGCGCGCCGCTCGCCGGCAGGGCGCGGGCGCCGCGCACCAGGCTCGCAAATTCTTCGAGCGTCGCGTCCGTCGCCCCCAGCACCTTGGAGACGCTTTCGGTGCTGGGCCATCGCGCTCGACCATCCGGTGTCAGCCGCTTGGATTGGTTGAAGGTCGTGGCATTGAGCCCTGCCCTGCGGGCGAGGCCGGAGGCGGTGAGCCCCCGTTCTGCTGCCAGCGTGTCGATCGCGCGCCAGATGTCTTCGTGCCGCATCGCTATCCTATGGGGTTGGGAGCCAGGGGGGAGGTTTTTGCGACCAATGATAAGAATCTTTCCCTATTTTTTGGTTGCAAAGACCGGGTTCAAGTTTTAATTGAATCTATATCGAAACGAATATCCCCATCGTTTCGATGGATCGGGTCGATCCGGGCCCAATCCGCAGAGACGGTTGGCGTCCTTCGCGACCCCAAGAAACGGACCTCCTCACGATGCAGATACAGCAAGCCACACTCCCCGTGCGGGCTCGGCGTCCCCTGCCGCTGCCGCCTCACATGCCGCGGTGCCCGCAACCGGGCCAAGCCCCAGCCCATTTGACCCCGGCCAGTGATCGCGGCCCACGCCGTCGCGGTCGGCCGTTTCGCGATGCAGAAGCATGCGTTGTCTGGACGATCCGCCGCCTGTCCGAGGATGCGGATGGTATGCGGCGGGCGCCGGAAGAGGCGATCTGCGACCCCCGCGAGGTCGTCAAATGCCTCGATACCCTGTACCGTCGTCGGCGAATCGATCTGCACCATGTGCGCATCCTCCGGCTCTGGGCGCATCGGGGCCGGGCCCCGGATCGCGCTGACCCGATGGAGCGCGCCGATTGGCGTATCTGGCGGGAAGCGCTGGACCGACTCGACTGGCCACTGCGGTCTCTAGGTATCATATCCTAAAATAAGAAAAACCAAAGGAATCTATTCCTTATAGGGAGGATCAGAAACGCCATGCCCTTTGCGCTCCGCAATCTCTGCGTGCTCGCTTACGCCAATGGCTTCACCCTTTGGCACTATCGGGCTGGGGACGATCCGCTCGATCGCGTCGCCGGCCGCGACTTCTTTGCGGACGCCGCCGACATGCTCTCGCCTGGGGATATGATGATGATTTCGGCGCCGGATGGCGCGCGCCTCGCTGCCGTGGCTTCCCGTCAGGGGCGCCCGGCGCTCGCCGAAGTACAAGTCTGACGTGGAAGAAGGGGGCGGGCCCAATGCCCGCCCCTTTCGGGTGGTCTCGCTTAGTAGCCGTAGTAGTAGGGCCGCTGCGGCGTCGTCGCCGCGCCGATGGCTGCACCACCGGCGCCGCCGACCAGAGCGCCGATCGCCGCACCGTGGCCGCCGCCCGCCGCGGCACCGATCAGGGCGCCCGAACCGGCACCGATGGCGGCGCCCCCCAGCGCACGCTGGCCGGGGTCATAGGGATCCGTGCAGGCACCGAGCAGGGTCAAGCCGCCGAAGGCCGCCAGGGTCAGAAGTTTTTTGGTCATGGCTCTTTCTCCAAAAATCGAACCGTCTCCACGGGCGTCCACATGGGGAAACGCACGGTTTCGGCATCTGCGGCCCAGATCACATTGCCGATGGGCAATGAGGAGCCGCCGATCTGGAGAAAGAGTTAGGAAATGCTGGGGGCGGGATCTTTGCCGCTTCGTGGTGGCATCGTGGCGATGGCTATCGGATTGTGGCGGAACCCCAGATTTTTCGCCCTAATCAAAGAACGATCACGCCACTGTGTTTCGCCTTCCGCTCGGGCTCCACATGGATGGTGACGACGAGCCCTTCCATCTCCGCCTTCAGCGCCGCTTCGATGCGGTCGCAAATGTCATGGGCCTGTTCCACGGTCATGCTGCCCGGCACGACCAGGTGAAATTGCAGGAAGGTCAGCCGCCCGGCCTGGCGGGTGCGGAGATCATGCGCTTCCAGCGCGCCCTCTGCATGTTCGCTCACCGTACGCCGGATCCGCACTAGGGTTTCCGAATCCGGCGCCGCGTCCATCAAGCCGCTGACCGACTGCATCAGCATCCGCAGGCCCGCCCAGAGGATGTAGACGGCGGTGAGTGCGGCTAGCGCCGAATCGAGCCAGAGAATGCCGGTCGCGACCACCAGCAGGAGCCCGACCAGGATGCCTGCCGAGGTGATGACGTCCGTCCCGAGATGCTTGGCGTCGGCGATGAGGGCCGGTGACCGGCGCTTTTCGCCCTGCCGCAGCAGGAGGGCCGCCCAGACCCCGTTGATCACCGTCGCCACGAAGTTCACCCCCATGCCGACCAGCGGCATGTCGAGATGGGTGCCGGCATGAAGATTGAGCCAGACGTGATGCAGGATGGAGGTGGCGGCCACCAGGATCAACACACCTTCGACCACAGCCGAGAAGAGTTCCGCCTTGTCATGGCCATAGGGATGATCGTGATCGGCGGGGCGGGCGGCAATCTTGAGCGTCCAGAAGGCGACGATGGCGGTCACCACGTTCACCACCGTCTCCAGCGCGTCGGAATAGAGCGCGGCACTTCCGGTGAGCCACCAGGCCGCCCCTTTCAGAGCCAGGACGAGGAGGCCGACAATGATGCTCCCTGCCGCGAGACGCAGCGCCGGGGGCCGGAGGCCGGCCGCGAGATTGCTAAGCGGGTAATTATCCATGCGTCCGGCAGATCCTGCAGCCCGTGTGCGGCAGAGGCGGCTTCGGCCACCGCCTGACGTCCGGGTTTATTCGCGCCGCAACACGCGATCAACCACGAAGGACGACAATCCGCCCGCGACGAAGTCCTTCTTCAAGGCAACTTCATCATAGTCGTCGCGCACCCAGTCGAGGAAGGGGATGCGCCCCTCGGCCTCGGCCGCATAGCGGAGGAAGAAGGCGTCGAGGATACCGGTGCGGGAGCGGCTCCAATGGCCGAAACGCCAGGAGAGCTGGTTCAGAGCGTCCCGGCTGGTGCCACCGTTGAAGATGAGAAAAAGCCCGGCGGCGAGGCCGGTGCGATCCGCCCCCGACTTACAGTGCATCAGCGCCGGTTCGACCAGGGTCTGGCAGATGTCATAGAACCGCAGGATACGGTCCCGATGCGGGGCACCCCGGCTCTCGAAGGCCATGTCGATATGCTTGAGCCCGAGCTTCGCCGCAGCTTCCCGCGACAGTGCATCGGACCCGCAGGCCCGGTGGCCGCGCAGATTGATCACGGTCTTGATGCCGAGGCGGCGCTGAGCCGCGGCGATGCGCCAAGCCGTCGGATGGTTGCAGCGATACAGACGACCGGGCGCGACCTCCGCCCAGTTCGACCAGACGAGGCGGAAGACCGAATGATCGACGAAGAGCGAATCGGACCAGGCGGCCATGCGGCCGCCGGTCGTCGCGAGATCACCCTTGAACATGCGGCGCTACCGCCCGACTGCCGAGTCAGCCCTGGCGCTGCACCATCAGCTTCTTGATCTCGCCGATGGCCTTCGCCGGGTTCAGGCCCTTCGGGCAGGTCTCGGCGCAATTCATGATGGTGTGGCACCGGTAGAGCTTGAAGGGATCTTCCAGGGCATCCAGCCGCTCGCCCTTCCGCTCGTCGCGGCTGTCGGCGATCCAGCGATAAGCGGCGAGAAGCACGGCCGGCCCCAGATAGCGGTCCCCGTTCCACCAGTAGCTCGGGCAGCTCGTGGTGCAGCAGAAGCACAGAATGCACTCCCACATGCCGTCGAGCTTCGCACGCTCTTCGACGCTCTGCAGACGCTCGCCATCCGGCGGCGGAGGCGTCTCGGCCTGCAGCCAGGGCTCGATCGAGCGGTACTGCGCATAGGCCTGGGTCAGGTCGGGCACCAGGTCCTTCACCACCGCCATGTGCGGCAGCGGGTTCACCTTCACCGCGCCTTTGACGTCCTCGATCGGCTTGAGGCAGGCGAGCGTATTCGTCCCGTCGATGTTCATGGCGCAGGAGCCGCAAATGCCTTCGCGGCAGGAGCGGCGGAAGGTCAGCGTGCTGTCGATCTCATTCTTGATCTTGATCAGCGCGTCGAGAACCATCGGCCCGCAGGCGTCGAGATCGATTTCGTAGATATCGACGTGGGGATTCTTCTCGTCGTCCGGGTTCCAGCGGTAGATGCGGAATTCGCGGACGCGCTTGGCGCCGGCAGGCGCCGGGAAGCGGCGCCCTTCGACGACCTTGCTGTTCTTGGGAAGCGTAAATTCGGCCATGGGACAGGCTCCGATCCGCGCGACTTAGTAGACGCGCTTCTGAGGCGGGAAGACCGAGACTTCGTTCGTCAGGGTCTGCATTTTCACCGGACGATAGTCGAGCCGCACGGCGCCCTTGTCGTCGCACCAGGCCAGCGTGTGCTTCATCCAGTTGTGATCGTCGCGCTCCGGGTAATCGTCATGCGCCTGGGCGCCACGGCTTTCCTTGCGGGCTTCGGCGCCGACCATCGTGGTCATCGCCGCACCCATCAGGTTCTGCAGTTCCAGCGCCTCCACCAGATCCGAGTTCCAGATCAGGCTGCGGTCGGAGACGGCCATGTCGCCCATGCCGCCCCAGATCTTCTGGATCTTCTCGACGCCCTGCTTGAGGCTCTCGGAGTTGCGGAACACCGCCGCATGGCTCTGCATCGCGCGCTGCAGCTGAACCCGCAGCTCCGAGACGCGGGTCTGGCCGCTCGCATGGCGGGCGGCATCGAAGCGGTCGAGAGACGCTTCGCCGGCGCGGGCCGGCAGCGGCGCCTGGGTCGCACCCGCCTGCAGCGTCTCCGCCGCACGGTGCGCCGCGGCGCGGCCGAAGACCACGAGATCGAGCAGCGAGTTGGTGCCGAGGCGGTTCGCCCCATGCACGGAGACGCTGGCGCATTCGCCGACCGCCATGAGCCCGGGCACCGTCGCATCGGGATTCTCGGGCGTCGGCCGCAGCACTTCGCCGTGATAGTTCGTCGGAATGCCGCCCATGTTGTAGTGCACCGTCGGCAGAACCGGGATCGGCTCCTTCGTCACGTCGACACCTGCGAAGACCTTCGCCGTCTCGGAAATGCCGGGCAGGCGCTGGTGCAGGATCTCGGCACCGAGATGCTCGAGATGCAGCAGGATGTGGTCCTTGTTCGGGCCCACGCCGCGGCCTTCGTTGATCTCGATCGTCATCGAGCGGGAGACGACGTCGCGCGAGGCAAGGTCCTTCGCCGTCGGCGCGTAGCGCTCCATGAAGCGCTCGCCTTCGGAATTGGTGAGGTAGCCGCCCTCGCCGCGCGCCCCTTCGGTGATGAGGCAACCCGCGCCGAAGATGCCGGTGGGGTGGAACTGGACGAACTCCATATCCTGCATGGGTAGGCCGGCGCGGATGACCATGCCGTTGCCGTCACCGGTGCAGGTGTGGGCGGAGGTGCAGCTCTGATAGGCGCGGCCGTAGCCGCCCGTCGCCAGCACAACCGTCTGGGCGCGGAAGCGATGGATCGTGCCGTCGTCGAGGCACCAGGCGGTCACGCCCCGGCAGGCACCTTCTTCGTCCATGATAAGGTCGAGCGCGAAATATTCGACGAAGAACTCGACGTCGTGCTTCAGGCTCTGCTGATAGAGCGTGTGCAGGATGGCATGGCCGGTGCGGTCGGCCGCGGCGCAAGCGCGCATCGCCGGGCGCTTGCCGTAATCCTGCATGTGGCCGCCGAAGGGCCGCTGGTAGATCTTGCCGTCTTCCGTGCGGCTGAAGGGCACGCCGAAGTGTTCGAGCTCGTAAATCGCCGGAATGGCGTTCCGGCACATGTATTCGATCGCGTCCTGGTCACCCAGCCAGTCCGACCCCTTCACGGTGTCGTACATGTGCCAGCGCCAGTCGTCCTCACCCATGTTGCCGAGAGCGGCGCCGATGCCGCCCTGCGCCGCCACGGTGTGACTGCGCGTCGGGAAAACCTTGGTGATGCAGGCGGTCTTGAGGCCCGTCGCTCCCATGCCGAGCGTCGCGCGCAGGCCGGCGCCGCCGGCGCCGACGACGACAACGTCATAGGTATGGTCGATGACGGTGTAGGCGCCGAGGGTCGGCTTCGAGATGGCGTTCATCGGAGCGCCCCTTCAGATCGCAAGTTTCAGAACGGAAAGAACCGCGGCGAGGCCGAGCAGCCAGATGATGGCCTTCATCACCATCATCCAGATCAGCCGCTGGCCCTCATCATGCAGGTAATCCTCGAGCACCATCTGCATGCCGAGTTGGGCATGGTGGAAGGAGGCGATGATGAAGGCGAGCAACAGCACGGCGACGAGCGGCTGCCCCACCCAATGCGCGATCGCCGCCTGAGGATGGCCCGCGAGAGACAGGACCGAGAAGACGAACCAGAGCGTGAGCGGGATGAGGGCGACCGCGGTCACACGCTCCGCCCACCAGTGGTGCAGGCCCGATTTGGCGGCGCCGAGGCCCCGCGCCCGGCCGAGCGCGGACTGCCGCATGGTGACGGTGAGCTTGTCGTTCTGTGCCATGGTTTCCGATCCTCAGAGCCAGACGGCGAGGCCGACGATCCAGCTGATGACCGTCATCACTACCGTGGCGGCGACGACGATCATCGCGGTGCGATGCGAGGTCTGGATCTCGAAGCCCCAGCCGATGTCCCAGAGAAGATGGCGGATGCCGCCAAAGAAGTGGTACCAGAGGGCCAGCGTCCAGCCGAACATCAGGATGAGCCCGATGGGCGAGCCGATGAAGCTCTGCGCTGCCGCGAAGGCCTTCGGCCCCGTCGCCGCGGCGACGAGCCACCACACCATCAGAAGAAGACCCACGGTCAGGGCGATGCCCGTCGCGCGGTTCATGATGGAGGTGACCGAACTCACCTGCGGCTTGTAGACCTGAAGATGCGGGGAGAGAGGGCGACGAACGAGCGAACCGTCGCTACGCTTGCCGATAATTAATGCGTCGCGCACATCTGGCATAAGCGGTTCCACTTAAAGTGTTATATGGCGACCAAACCGCGTGCGCGGGCACAAAAGTTCCGCGATGACGGCGCCGGAGGCCGGAATTCTCTGGCGTCTTCTGTAGTCGCGGCTGCCTGCTGGGTCAACGCAGGTGCAGCATGCCGCAAGGCAGAGCTGCCACCCCGCTTTGCGCGGGGTTGCACGCATCCAACCGGCAGGCCGGGACGTATTGAAGTTCCGGCTCAGGCGCCGACCTGCGCCAGCCAGTCCTGCAGATTGTAGTAGTTGCTGATTCGGGCCACCTTGCCGTCGCGCAGGGTGAAGAAGGCACCCGCCGGCAGAACGTAGGTCTGGCCGCGCGCTTCCGGCAGGCCCTCGTCGGTTGCGAGGTAGGTGCCGTGCACCACGAACTCGGCCGCGGCCCGGTTCGGCACGCTACCGGTCATGATCACCATGTCGGTCAGCGTCTCTTTATAGCAGCGCGTCATGTGGTCGACGAAGCGGCCGAAGGCTTCGCGACCCACCTGGCGCTCCCCCTGATTGATGTCGTGCACCACGTCCTCCGTCAGCACCGCGAGGAAGGCCTCCTTATCCCCCGCGTTGAAGGCCGCATAATAGGCCTCGATCACCGCCACCACGTCGCTCATCCCCGATCCCTCATCTGATCCGTTCAGTCCTCGCCTTGCCGCGGGGCCATGGGGGCCGTAATGGAAAGCCCCCTTCCCGAGCCTTGGGCGACGCCATGAACACGAGTTCCGAGAAACCGCACAAGCCCCTGAGCTTCCAGGGCATCATCCTGAAGCTGCACGAATACTGGTCCGACAAAGGCTGCGTGATCCTGCAGCCCTACGACATGGAGGTCGGCGCCGGCACCTTCCATCCCGCCACCACGCTGCGCGCCCTCGGCACCCGGCCCTGGAAGGCGGCCTATGTGCAGCCCAGCCGCCGCCCGACCGATGGGCGCTATGGCGAGAACCCGAACCGACTCCAGCATTATTATCAGTACCAGGTGCTGATGAAGCCGAGCCCGGCCGATGCGCAGGCCCTCCTCCTTGGCTCCTATGAAGCGATCGGCATCGACCTTGCCCGCCACGACATCCGCTTCGTCGAAGACGACTGGGAAAGCCCGACGCTCGGCGCCTGGGGTCTCGGCTGGGAAGTCTGGTGCGATGGCATGGAAGTGACCCAGTTCACCTATTTCCAGCAGGTCGGGGGCATCCCCTGCGCCCTGCCCAGCATGGAACTGACCTACGGGCTGGAACGTCTGGCCATGTATGTGCAGGGGATCGAGAACGTCTACGACCTCGATTTCAACGGCCAGGGCGTGACCTATGGCGATGTCTTCAAGCGGGCGGAGGTCGATTACAGCCGCCACAACTTCGAAGTCGCCAATACAGAGATGCTGGCGCGCCACTTCGTCGATGCGGAGAAGGAGTGCCAGTCGCTGCTGGACGCGCGCCTCGCGCAGCCGGCCTATGATCAGTGCATCAAGGCGAGCCACCTCTTCAATCTGCTGGATGCCCGCGGCGTCATCAGCGTGACGGAACGCGCCGCCTATATCGGCCGCGTCCGCACCCTCGCCCGCGGCTGCTGTGAAGCCTGGCTTGCCGGAGAGCAGGAGTAACACCCATGGCCGAACTTCTGCTCGAACTCTTCTCGGAAGAAATCCCCGCCCGCATGCAGGCGCAGGCCGCGGAGACGCTGGCCCGGTTGATGGGCGAGGCCCTGGCCTCCCTCAAACCCACGGCAGTGCGCAGCTTCTACGGACCCCGCCGCATCAGCTGGACGGCGGAGATGGCCGCGGAAGTGCCCGCCTCCACCCTCAGCGAACGCGGCCCGAAGCTCGGCGCGCCGGAGCAGGCGCTTGCCGGCTTCCTGCGCAAGCACGCTGCCGATCGCGCCGATCTGCGCGAGGAAGGCGGCTATTATCTTCTGGAAAAGACCATTCCGGGTCGCCCGGCGGCGGCCTTGGTGGCCGAGGCGATGCCCGGCCTCCTGCGCCGCTTCCCCTGGCCAAAATCCCAGCGCTGGGGCGGCACGAGCCAGTTCACTTGGGTCCGACCCCTGCGCCGCATTCTCTGCCTGCTCGACGGCACCGTCGTGCCCTTCGACCTCGCGCAGGGTGAGGATGACGGCCATGGTCTGTGCAGCGGCGATCAGACCGAAGGCCATCGCTTCCTGTCGCCCGGCACCATTCGCGTGAGCGGTGCGGCCGACTACCTCGCCAAGCTGGAAACCGCCCATGTGCTGGCGGATGCGCAAACCCGTCGCGCGCGCGTCGCCGAAGGCATCGCGGCCCGCGCCGCAGAGGCCGGCTACCAGGTGGTGCCGGACGAGGGGCTGCTGGACGAGGTCGCAGGCCTCGTCGAATGGCCGGTCGCTCTGCTCGGCCGCATCGATGATGATTTCATGAGCCTGCCGCCGGAAGTCCGCCAAGTTTCCATGCGGGTGAACCAGCGCTATTTCGCCCTGACGGATGCGGCAGGTGCCCCTGCCCCGGCCTTCGTCTTCGCCGCCAATATCGTGGCGCCCGATGGCGGAGAGGCGATCATCCACGGCAATGAGCGCGTGCTGCGCGCGCGCCTGTCCGACGCGCGCCATTTCTGGGATCTGGACCGGGCGCACAGCCTCGCCTCCCGCGTACCGGCGCTCGAGAAGGTCACCTTCCACGCCAAGCTCGGCACGCAGCTCGAACGCGTGGCGCGTCTCCAGGCGCTCGCCCCCGTCATCGCGCAAGCGATTGGCGCCAATCCGGCAGAGGCAGCCCGTGCCGCAGAACTGGCGAAAGCCGATCTCACCACTGGGATGGTCGGCGAGTTCCCCGAGTTGCAGGGCATCATGGGCGGCTATTACGCGGCCCATGATGGCGAAAGCCCCGCCGTCGCCGCGGCGATCCGCGAGCATTACCAGCCGAAAGGCCCCTCGGACGCGGTGCCGACCGCGCCGGTCTCCATCGCCGTCGCGCTGGCCGAAAAGATCGAAATCCTGGTCGGCTTCTTCGGCATCGGCGAAAAGCCCAGCGGCTCGGGTGACCCCTATGCCCTGCGTCGCGCTGCCCTCGGCATCATCCGGATCATCCGCGAGAACGGGCTGCGCCTGCCACTGCGTCCGCTGCTCGCCGAAGCCCGCGCCGCCTTCAGCGGCTTCTTCCAGGATGACCCAAACGAGGAGGTTCTCTCCTTCATCGTCGAGCGGCTGCGCGTCCAGCTCCGCGCAGAGGGCCGGCGGCATGACGTGCTGGCGGCCGCCTTCGCTGCTGCCAATGACGATGATTTGACCCGCCTCCTCGCCCGCGCCGATGCGGTCGAATCGCTACTCGGCACGCAGGAGGGCGCGGACCTCCTCGCCGCCTACCGGCGTGCGGCCAACATCCTGCGGATCGAGGAGAAGAAGTCCCCGCTTCCGGAAGCGCAGATCGACCCCGCTCTTCTGGTCGAGGAAGCAGAACGCGCTCTCGTGCAAGCACTGAACGAGACAGAAACAAACGTCACAAAAGCTCTCGCTGAAGAGAATTTCTCCGAAGCCATGACACAATTGTCTGGAATGCGATCTATTGTGGATCTCTTCTTTGAGACAGTCACGGTTAATGCAGACGAGCCCGGCTTAAGAAATAATCGCCTCCAGCTTCTGAAGCGGCTACGGTCGCTCACGGATCGAGCCGCCGACTTCTCCAGGCTGGAAACTACGGGAGCCGTCTGAATGAATGCCGTGACGACGAAGTGGGTTTATAATTTCGGAGCCGGGTCGAACGAGGGGCGCGCAGACATGCGCAACCTGCTCGGCGGCAAAGGTGCCAACTTGGCAGAGATGGCCAGCATCGGCCTGCCGGTGCCGCCGGGCTTTACCATCACCACCGACGTCTGCACGGCCTTCTACGCGAACGGCCGTCAGTATCCGGCAGACCTCGAAAACCAGGTGGCCGAGGCCCTCGCCCGGGTCGAGCAGGCGGTGGGCCTCACCTTCGGCGATGCGACGAAACCCCTTCTGGTCTCCGTCCGCTCCGGCGCGCGTGTCTCCATGCCGGGCATGATGGATACCGTGCTCAACCTCGGCCTGAACGACGAGACGGTGCGCGGTCTCGCCACCGCCTCCGGCGACGCCCGCTTCGCCTGGGACAGCTACCGCCGCTTCATCCAGATGTTCGGTAGCGTCGTCCTCGGTGTCGACCATCACCGTTTCGAAGAGATCATCGACCAGGCAAAGATCGACGCCGGCGTGGTCGAAGACACGGGTCTGACCGCTGAGCAGTGGCAAACGGTCGTCGAGGAATACAAGACTCTCGTGGAAACTGAGACGGGCAAGCCCTTCCCGCAGGCGCCGCAGGAACAGCTGTGGAGCGCTATCGGCGCCGTCTTCGGCAGCTGGATGAACCAACGCGCCATCACCTATCGCCGTCTGCATGAAATCCCGGCCGATTGGGGTACCGCGGTCAACGTTCAGGCCATGGTCTTCGGCAACATGGGCAGCGATTGCGCCACCGGCGTCTGCTTCACGCGTGATCCGTCCACCGGCGAAAACCTCTTCTACGGCGAATACCTGATCAACGCCCAGGGCGAGGATGTCGTCGCTGGCATCCGCACGCCTCAGCCGCTGCGGCGCGACCGCGCCAAGCCCGGCGAAGTGAGCATGGAAGAGGCGCTGCCAGAGGCCTTCGCCGAACTCCTGCGTGTCCGCGAGACCTTGGAAAACCACTACAAGGATATGCAGGACATCGAGTTCACCGTGCAGAGCAACAAGCTCTACATGCTGCAGACTCGCAACGGCAAACGGACGGCGACGGCCGCCATGCGCATCGCCGTGGAGATGGCGGAAGCCGGTCTCATCACGCGTGAGCAAGCGCTGATGCGCATCAATCCGGCCGCCCTCGACCAGCTACTGCATCCGATGCTCGATCCGCATGCGAAGCGCGATCTCGTGTCGCGCGGTCTTCCCGCCTCTCCGGGCGCCGCCTCCGGCCTCGTCGTCTTCTCTGCCGACGAAGCCGAAATGCGGGCTCAGAAGGGTGAGGCAGTCATCCTCGTGCGCATCGAGACCTCGCCCGAAGACATTCACGGCATGCACGCGGCCCGCGGCATTCTGACGACGCGCGGCGGCATGACGAGCCATGCAGCGGTCGTCGCTCGTGGCATGGGCCGGCCCTGCGTGTCCGGGGCCGGCGGCATCGCCGTCGACTACGGCGCGCAGACGCTCTCGGCGGGTGGCAAGCTGGTGCGCGCCGGCGAAGCCATCACCATCGACGGCGCCACCGGCGAGGTTTTCCTCGGCTATGTGCCGATGATCGAGCCGAAGGTCTCCGGCCATTTCAGCACTATGATGGAATGGGCGGACGCGATCCGCAGCCTCAAGGTCCGCTGCAATGCCGAGACCCCGCTCGATGCGGAGACGGCCCGCAAGTTCGGCGCCGAAGGCATCGGCCTCTGCCGCACCGAACACATGTTCTTCGACCCGGCGCGCATCGGCGCCGTGCGCCAGATGATCATGGCGTCCGACGAGGAAGGCCGCCGGGCGGCAGTCGAAAAGCTGCTACCCTTCCAGCGCGAGGATTTCGTCGCCCTCTTCCGCATCATGGCCGGCCAGCCGGTCACCATCCGCCTGCTCGATCCCCCGCTGCACGAATTCCTGCCGCATGGTGACCAGGAGTTGATGGAGATCGCCTCCGTTCTCGGTGTCGATCTGGCCACCATGCAGCGCCGGGTCTCCGATCTCGCGGAAGCCAACCCGATGCTCGGTCATCGCGGCGTGCGCCTCGGCATCAGCTACCCCGAGATCTACGAGATGCAGGCGCAGGCGATCTTCGAAGCCGCCATCACGGTGGCCAAGGAGACCGGTGCAGCGCCGGTGCCCGAGATCATGGTGCCGCTCGTCGGGGCGCCGCGCGAACTCGAACTGGCCCGCCAGCTGATCGACCGCACGGCCCAGGCGGTCTTCGCCGCCCGCGGCCGCACGCTCGACTATCAGGTCGGCACCATGATCGAACTGCCGCGCGCGGCGTTGCTCGCCGACCGGATAGCGGAAACCGCCGATTTCTTCAGCTTCGGGACCAATGACCTGACGCAGACGGTCTACGGCCTGTCGCGTGACGATGCCGGCAAGTTCCTGCCGAAATACGTCGAGAGCGGCATCTACGAGAAGGACCCGTTCGTGACTCTGGACCGCGAAGGCGTCGGCCTGCTGATCGAGATTGCGGCCGAGAAGGGCCGCAAGACCAAGGCGGGTCTGAAACTCGGCATCTGCGGCGAGCATGGCGGCGATCCGGCCTCGATCACCTTCTGTCAGGAAGCCGGTCTCGATTATGTGTCCTGCTCACCCTACCGCGTGCCGGTCGCCCGTCTCGCGGCCGCGCAGGCTGCCGTCGCCGGAAAGAAAGGCCGCACTGCCTGAATGATGGCGAAGACGGCCATTTTCTGACCATTTCTTAGGTGCTTGCTGATGACATCGGACGGGTGGGTCGTCAAAACGAAGACCCACCCGATATCCGAGGCATTCGCAAGGAGCCGTTCATGAGCGAGGCGCTGTCCTTGGCTTCTCCGTCGCCGCAGCACGGAGGCCATCCGTTGATCTCGGTCGTCGTGCCGGTGCGCAACGAGGCGCCCAATATCCTGCCGCTGATCGGCGAGATTCGCGCCGCCCTCACCGGCATTCCGCACGAAATCGTCTATGTCGATGACGGCAGCACGGACGAGACGCCGCAGCGTCTGCGCCAGGCCCTGGCCGAAGGCGCGCCGCTCCGCATCATCCGCCACAAGGCGAGCTGCGGCCAGAGTGCTGGCGTCATCACCGGCGTCAAGCATGCGCGCGGCACCTGGATCGCGACTCTGGATGGCGACGGACAGAACGACCCGGCGAGCATCCCCGAAATGCTGGCACGCGCCCAGACCGAAGAGCGCCAGGGCGGCGGCCCCATCCTCATCGCGGGATGGCGGCAGAAGCGACGGGATACCTCGGCCAAGCGCTATGGCTCGCGGATCGCGAACAAGGTGCGCGCCGCCGTGCTGAAGGATGCGACGCCGGACACGGGCTGCGGCCTCAAGGTCTTCCGCCGAGATGCTTTCCTCGAAATTCCGCATTTCGACCACATGCACCGCTTCCTACCGGCGCTCTTCATTCGTCAGGGCGGCCGGGTCATCTCGGTTGCCGTCAATCACCGTCCGCGCCTCGAAGGCCAGTCCAACTACAACAACTGGCAGCGTCTGAAGGTCGGCATCGTCGACCTCATCGGCATGTATTGGCTGCAGCGCCGCTGGCGCGGCCCGCAGATCGACGGCCCGATCATCGAGCCGCCGCTGGCCGCGATCGAGCGCCGCTCGGCCGATGCCTCGCTCGATGCGCGGAGCGGCGCGGTCGAACTGCCCGGGGGCCTCAGCCCATGAGCGCGCTGTCCTCGGACACCAGCCTGCGCCGGCCGCAGGAAAGCTGGCGGCTGTTCGTCAAACCGCTTGGCCTGGCACTCGGCCTGCTGCTGGCCGGGGTCGTGCTGAAGACCCTTGCGGGCGGGGTGAAGGGGGGCATTTTCGCCCATTATGTGATGGGTCATGGCTTCGAGGGGGAGATCATCCTAGCCCTCGGTGGCGCGCTGCTGACGGCCGCGGGCCTGCCGCGCCAGGCGGTGGCCTTCGCCGCCGGCTATGCCTTCGGCCTCAAGGTCGGGCTCATCGTCGCTATGGTGGCCCAGATCCTCGGCTGCGTGTTGGACTTCTTCTGGGCACGTGCCATTGCCCGGGACTGGGTTCAGGCCCGGCTCGGCCAGCGGCTGGCCCGGCTGGATGCGCGGCTCTCCGCCCATCCCTTCACCGCTTCTCTGACCCTGCGGCTGCTGCCGGTGGGCAATAACGTGGCCCTCAGCCTCCTGGCGGGCCTGTCCTCCGTTAGCGCGCCGGCCTTCCTCACCGCCTCTGCCCTCGGCTATGTGCCGCAGACCCTGGTCTTCGCGCTGCTCGGCAGCGGCGTCCAGGTCTCGCATGGCGTGCAGATCGGCCTCGCCATCGTTCTCTTCCTGCTCTCGGCCGGGCTCGGCCTGCTGCTCATGCGGCGCTGGAAGAGCGTGGCACAGCCCGCCTAGAAGACGATCCCCGCCCGGCGGAAGGCCTCCGCCGGGCTCATCCCCGCCTCGCGCATCACCTTCAGAGACAGCGCCCCCTCCCGCTTGGAGAGCTTCCGCCCCGCCGAATCCGTGAGCAGGGCGTGATGTGCATACGAGGGCGCCGGCCAGCCCATCAGCGTTTGGATGAGGCGATGCAGGTCGGTTGCCCTGCGCAATTCCTCGCCCCGCGTCACCACCGTCACTCCTTGCCGCGCATCGTCGTGGCAGACACAGAGGTGATAGCTGCCCGGGCAGTCCTTCCGCGCCAGAACCACATCGCCGAAGGCGCATGGGTCGCAGGAGACGCGCCCGTGCCCTTCTTCATCGTAGCTCAGCGGTCCCACCTCCGCCGTGGCACGGGCGGTGCGCAAGCGCCAGGCATGGGCTTCGCCCGTCGCGATCCGCGCTGCTGCCACCTCTGCCGGGAGATAGGCACAGGTGCCGGGGTACAAGAGGCCGTCCGGCCCGTGCGGTGCCTGGCCCGAGGCCGCGACTTCCCGGGCGATATCGGCCCGGGTGCAGAAGCAGGGGTAGAGCAAGCCGCGCGCCCGCAGCGCATCCAGCACCGCCGCGTACTCCGTCAGATGCTCCTGCTGGCGGCGCACCGGCTCGTCCCAGTCGAGGCCGAGCCAACGCAGATCCTCCAGGATCGCCGCCTCGTATTCCGGCCGCGCCCGCGTCGCGTCGATGTTCTCGATGCGCAGCAGAAAGCGGCCACCCGCCTCCCGAGCGCGCTGCCAGGCGATCCGTGCGGCATGGGCATGGCCAAGATGAAGATAGCCCGTCGGGCTGGGCGCGAAGCGGGTCACGACGGCGGCGGGCGGGGCGGGATTCGGGTTCACGGCGCCTCTGCTGTAGCATCCGCCTGCCTCGACGCACACGGGAGACGATCATGGCTCATCTGACAGCTCGCCGTTTCGGCCCGGCCGCAGGCGGTGCGCCGCAGCAACTCGTGATCATCGTCCATGGACTCGGGGCCAGTGGCGCGGACCTCATCCCGATCGCGCAGAGCTTCGCTGAGGCGCTGCCTCATGCGCTCTTCCTCGCCCCAGACGCGCCGGAGCCCTGCGATCTCGTCTCGCCCGAGGAAGGCCGCCATGCCCGGCAGTGGTTCAGCCTGGGCGACTGGCGGCCGACTACCATGGAAGCCGGGCTGCGGCAGGGCGCGCCCGCCCTCGACCGCTTCATCGACGAAAGCCTCGTCGAGCATAAGATTGCGCCGCAGGATTATGCCCTCCTCGGCTTCAGCCAAGGCGCCATGATGTCTCTCTTCACGGGCCTGCGGCGCCTGACGCCGCCACGGGCGATCCTGGCTTATGCCGGAATCCTTCTGGGACCCGAGCGCTTGGCGGAGGAAATCGCCAATACCGCCCCGGTTCTGCTCGTGCATGGGGAGCGGGACGATGTCGTTCCCGCCGAATTTTCACGGATGGCAGAGAAGCAACTGCGGAGCCTGGCGGTGCCGGTGGAATTCCTGCCGATCCCGGGGCTCGGTCATGCGATCGACGAGGCAGGCCTTGCCGCTGGCGCCCGGATGCTCGAGCGCGTCTTTTCCGGCACCTGATACGCGGAGCTTCATGAATCCGGCATGACAGAATGCGAGCTACGCTTGCCGAGCCGATGATGCTTTGCAATAGTCGTACTAGGAATTCAGCGGCGCACCAGATTTGGTTAGGCTCCCTCCGGTTTCCTAACCAGATCTGGTTGCTCCGAAGAAGGAGCGGCGATCGGCTATGGCTTACTGCCTGACCTTGCGCTGGCTCCGGGGCATTGCCCCGGACCGACCCGAACACTGTCGGCGAGGCGTCCGGTGAGCCAGAATCCTGCCGGTCTCCAGACCCTCGTGCTGAATGCGGATATGCAACCGCTCAGCTGGGGCCCCCTCTCCGTCTGGCCGTGGCAGGATGCCTTGGTCGCCGTGCTTCAAGACCGGGTGAGCCCGGTCATCAACTACGAGGCCGAAGTTCATTCGGCCAACCAATCCTTCCCCATCCCCTCGGTCGTCGCGCTCAAGCGCTATCACAAGCGCAAGCACGTGGCGTTCACCCGCTACCACGTCTTCCTGCGCGACGGTTTCCGCTGCCAGTATTGCGGCGAAACCCTCTCGGCCAAGGAATTAACCTTCGACCACGTCATTCCGCGCTGCCGCGGCGGCACCACCGTCTGGCACAATGTCGTGACCTGCTGCCAGCGGGACAATCTTTTCAAAGGCAGCAAGTCCTTGCGGGAAAGCGGGCTTCGTCTGTTGCGCGAGCCTTACGAACCCTCGCCGCACCAGATCGACGATTTTGCCAAGCGCCACGCGACCCGTGAAAACCTGCACAAGACCTGGCTCGATTTCCTCTACTGGGATTCGGACCTGGAAGCCTAGCGACCTGGCTTCCTGGCCTCAGCCCGTGGCAAGGCTCACCCAAGCACTTGCATCCGCGCCTTGCACCAAGAGCAGAACCACGCCTCGTCGTGCATGGCGCGCGGCGGCGATCTGCCCGGTCACGTCCTGCACATGCGCCACCGGCGTCCCATCCATCTGCAGGATCACGTCCCCCGCCGTCAGCCCCTGGCGCGCCGCAGCACTGCCAGGCGCGACGGCGGTGATGACGACGCCGGCACTGCTCGACAGGCTGAACTTGCTGCGGAGCGCCGGCGTCACCTCGGAGAGCGTGAGGCCGAGCGCTGCGACGGGCTGCGATTCAGCCGGGGGCTTGGGTGGTGCGGCGGCCGGCCCGGGCTGCGCCGGCTCGTCCGCGACCTCGAGATCCGCCGTCACCGCGGCACCGTTCCGCCAGTAATCCACGGTCACGGCGTCGCCGACCGGGCTTTCCTGGACGAGCCGCGGCAGGCTCTTCATGCTCGCCACGGGGTGGCCATCGAAATCGAGAATAACGTCTCCCGGCGCGAGATGCGCCGAGGCCGCGGGGCTCCCTGGGGCGACCGTCGCCACCACCGCTCCCGCCGTGTCCGGCAGTTTGAGGGCGCGCGCGATGTCGGGCGTCACCCCCATCACCTGCACCCCAATCCAGCCGCGCCGCGGCTTGCCGAAGCGGCGAAGCTGTTCCACGACCGCCGCCACCTCGTCGGAGGGAATGGCGAAGCCGATCCCGACCGAACCGCCCGAGGGGGAATAAATTGCCGTGTTGATGCCGATGACGTCGCCCTGCATGTCGAAGAGCGGTCCGCCGGAATTGCCGCGATTGATGGCCGCATCCGTCTGGATGTAATCGGTTGATCCATCCTCCTGCAGGTCCCGCCCGCGGGCCGAGATGATGCCGGCCGTCACCGTGCCGCCGAGGCCATAGGGATTGCCGATGGCAATCACCCAGTCGCCGATCCGCGCATGGCGGGAAGAGCCGAAATGCACCGCGGGCAGCGGATGCGAGGCATGGACGCGCAGCAGCGCAATGTCGTCCTGCGTGTCGCGACCCACCAGGGTCGCGGCGAGGGAGGTGCCATCCGACAGGATCACGCTGATGCTGTGAGCACCGTCGATCACATGGTTGTTGGTGACGATGAGGCCGGACGGATCGACGATGAATCCTGAACCAAGACTCTGCATCTGGTCGCCGCCAGTCGTCACATCCGGGCTGCCTGGCCCCTCGGAGCTGTGCAGGAACTGCTGGAAGCTCTTGTCGATGGGCGGCCCGGAGAGATCGGCGTGCGGCGGCTGGGTAAGGCCGCCTTCGGCCTGTGGGGAGACAGCGCCGCCGTTGCCATCCCCCTCCGCCTGATCGCCGCCACCCGAGTCGGACGAAGCGGGCTGCGTGCTGGCGACATTGACGACGGAGGGCAGCAGCGTGGCCGCGAGATCGGCGAAACCGGACGGCGTTTCATGCCCCAGCGCGAGCGCCGGCACAGTGCAGAGAAGGCTCATGACAGAGGCAAGCAGCAGGGCACGCATGGGGGATCGTCACTCATCCGATGGACAGGGACCGTCTGAGGAAGGATTGTGCGCGTGCGAGCGCGCCACGACAAGCGCGGCGAAGGCTGGCCTCGGCAGGCGCCGCACCGCTCCTCGGAGCGCTCGCCGGAACCGAAGGCCCAGAACGCAGGAACGAGCGAGATGGCAGACAAAGACGAGGCCCTGGCCGAAGCGGTGCGCCGCTTGGTGCAGGACTTTCAGAGCGAGGATCGTACGGGCGAGGTCTTGGGTGGCGCGCAACTCGATGGCGTGCTGGCGCGCGACGGTCTGGTGCAGGTCTCCCTTCTCGTCGAACGGGAACGGGCCTCGGCGATCGAGCCGGCACGCCGGGCCGTGGAAGCGGCGATCGGCCGGCTGCCCGGCGTGCGAAATGCGAAGGTTGTGCTGACTGCGCACCGCCCGACGGCGCCGAGCGAGCCTCCTGCCCCCGCCGCACGGCCGCCGGCGCCGCGCCCCGAACCCCTGCCTGGCGTCGCCCATGTCATCGCCGTCGCCTCAGGAAAAGGTGGCGTCGGCAAATCCACGGTCTCGGTCAATCTCGCGGTGGCCCTCGCCCGCCGAGGCCTGCGCGTCGGCTTGATGGATGCCGATATCTATGGCCCCAGCCTACCGCGCATGCTGGGGAAGAGCGGCAGGCCGGAGGTGCGGGAGAACCGGCTGATCCCGGTGCAGGCCTGGGGTCTCGCAGCCATGTCCATGGGCTTCCTGGTGGAAGAGGACAATGCCGTCATCTGGCGTGGCCCGATGATCATGGGCGCCGTCCAGCAGTTCCTCAATCAAGTGGAATGGGGCACGCTCGACGTCTTGGTGGTCGACCTGCCCCCGGGCACGGGTGACATCCAGCTCACCCTCGCCCAGCGGGTGAAGGTCACGGGTGCGGTCGTGGTCTCGACGCCGCAGGACATTGCCCTCATCGACGCGCGTCGCGCCGTCCGCATGTTCGACAAGGTCGAGATCCCGGTTCTCGGCGTCGTCGAGAACATGAGCTACTTCTGCTGCCCGAATTGCGGCCACCGCAGCGAGATTTTCGGCCATGGCGGCGCGCGGGCGGAAGCGGCCAAGCTGGGCCAGGCTTTTCTCGGCGAAGTTCCCTTGCTCGCGGATATCCGCAGCTTGTCGGATGCGGGTACGCCGGTGGTCGCGGCCGCACCGGAGAGTGCGGCAGGGCAAGCCTTCACCGCCATTGCCGCGACGCTCGCCTCCCACCTCGCTGCCGAAGGCCACGCATCCGTTTAAGTTTCATTACGATTTTACTTTGCGGGCCGGCCGAGTAGAGGTTCAGGAAAAATCAGGGACGGCCGGCACTATTTTTAAAAAAGACTTGGGACGAGGACACCGAGGCTGCATTCCTGTCTGCGCTTCTCCTGTCCTCGCCCGTCGTCATCTTGACGATTTGGATCTTTTTCAAAGAGCGCCCTTGCATTCCAGCGCAATTCGCTACAAGTAAAGAGTCAAGGAATCGATGACATCGCGCAAAGCCAAATCGCTGAGACATTACAAATCTGTCACGCGATCCAGCCGATTGCGGCGATTTTCGTCGTCGTGGTTCATACATCGACAGAGTAATAATGCGCTCCCAGAAGCTTAATATCGACAAGCTGTCTCTCGAACGACCCAATGAGGCCATCGACGCGACAGAGGCGCGGATGCGCGCAGCCCTTGGCCTCGGCAACCGGCCAGCGAGCGGCGGCCCGGCCCATGGCGGGAGCGCCCCATCGCCTCTACCCGTCTCGCATGACCAGCCGCGCCCGCGGAGGCGCTTTGCGCAGGACGGGGACGTGCAGGTCGTCATGCTCGGCCGCACGCGCGAGGCCGATGCCGGCGGAGAAAGCCGCGTCGCCAGCCTGACTGCCGAGCTACGCGAAGAGAAAACCGCCCGTGCGCGCGCCGAGCGCGCGCTGGAAGAAGCGAACCTTTCCATCCAGTCCCTCAAGACGAAGCTCGCGCATCTGGAAATCGCCTGCGAAGAGAAGCTGAACGAGGAACGTGCGCAGCGCGCCCAGGGCGAAACGATGCGCGTAGCCGAAGTGGAGGCCCGCAAGCGTGCCGAAACCCGGGCCGCGGAAACCGCACTCGCGCTGTCGATGGCCGAGCGCCGCATCGCGGAACTGGAAGCGGCCACGGCCGCACCGGCGAAGCCGGTCGTCGACCTCTTCGGTGAAGCTGAAACCATCTCGCCGCGCCGCCCGGGGCGCCGCAAGGCGCGGACCATCATGGTGGAGCCTGAGCTGGCGGTCGCGGAAGCCGAGCACGAAGAGCCGGCGGACCAGGAAGAGGACAAGCCCATCGAGTGGTGGCTGCCGAGCTTCCGCGCCCAGCGCACCGCGGCTGCCACCCGGAAGCGGAAGGCGCGCTGACGGGCCGCGGACGCCGCCGGTTGACGGCGGCGCCGGCGCCCGCGCAAACACACCCATGGCCGCGCCCGCCTTCACGCCGGAAACCGAACTGCTCTTGGACGAGGCGGCGGGGCTTTGCCTGCGCCGCGGCCAGAAGCTGACCGAGCAGCGCCGCACGATCCTCGGCCTCATTCTCGAGAATCCGCATCCCACCGGTGCCTACGACCTGCTGGATCGGATGCGGCAAGACGGGAAGCCGGCCGCACCGCCCACCGTGTACCGGGCGCTCGATTTCCTCACGGCCCAGGGGCTGGTGCATCGCATCGAACGGCTCTCGGCCTTCGTCGGCTGCTCCCATCTGCTGGAAAGCCATGGTCACGACGGCGCTGACCACGCCCATCATGGGCTGGAGGCGCTGCAGTTCCTCATCTGCACCCAATGCCGCCGCGCCTTCGAAATCACCGACGACAGCACCCGGGGAGCCATCGAAGCGGCCGCAGCTGCGGCCGGCTTCCGCCCCGCGAGTGCGACCGTCGAGATCGAAGGCATCTGCGCGGATTGCGCGGCAGCCACGGCCGAAAATCAAAGCCGGCCGGACGTTTCCTGATTCGCCTTCGCCCCCGATTTCGGCCATACCGGCGCCATGAACGACACTGTGACCCAGGCCGAAGCCGCCTCCGCCTCGAAGGACGCGGCCCCCGACTACCGCAAGACGGTCTTCCTGCCGCGCACGCCCTTCCTGATGAAGGGCGACCTGCCGAAGCGCGAGCCGGGCATGTTGGCCGCTTGGGAACGGGATAAGCTCTGGGAAAGCATTCGCGCAGAGTCAAAAGGCCGCACACCCTTCATCCTGCATGACGGGCCGCCTTATGCGAACGGCAACCTCCATCTCGGTCATGCGCTGAACAAGGTGCTGAAGGACGCGATCAACCGCGCCCATCAGATGGCCGGCTTCGACGCCAATTACATCCCCGGCTGGGACTGCCATGGCCTGCCGATCGAATGGAAGGTCGAGGAAGCGCATCGCAAGGCCGGCCGCAACAAGGACGAGATCCCGGTCCTGCAGTTCCGCGCCGAATGCCGCGCCTATGCTGAGAAATGGCTCGCCGTGCAGCGGGAGGAGTTCAAGCGTCTCGGGGTGATGGGTGATTGGGCCGACCGTTACGCGACGATGGACTTCGCCTCGGAAGCGGCGATTGCTCAGGAGATCGGGCGCTTCCTACTCAACGGTGCGCTCTACCGGGGCTTGCGCCCGGTCATGTGGAGCCCGGTCGAGAAGACGGCGCTGGCCGAAGCCGAGATTGAATACCATGACCATAAGAGCGTCACGATCTGGGTGCGGTTCCCGGTGGTCTCCGGCGGCCCGGCCGCCATCGCCGGCGCCTCGGTCGTCATCTGGACGACGACGCCCTGGACCATGCCGGGTAATCGCGCCATCGCCTATGGGCCGGAGATCGACTACGCGCTGATCGAAGTGACGGAGACGGCGGAAGGCGCACGCGCGAAGGCGGGCGAGCATCTGCTGGTCGCGGAGGCCTTGCTCGAGGGCTTTACCAAGGAAACCGGGATCCTCGGCCATGCGCGCCTCGCCACCTTCAAGGGCGAGGCACTGGCCGGTACCATCACCGCCCATCCCTGGCGCGGCCAAGGCTATGACTACGACGTCCCGATGCTGCCCGCCGAATACGTGACGACGGAGGCCGGCACCGGCTTCGTCCACACGGCGCCGACCCATGGCGAGGACGATTTCATCCTCGGCCGCGCCCATGGGCTCGAGGTGCCGGACACGGTCGGTGACGATGGCACCTACAACCAATGGGTGCCGCTCTTCGCCGGGCTGCACGTCTTCAAGGCGGCCGATCCGGTCTGCAGCGCTCTCGAGACGGCGGGAGCGCTGCTGCACCGGAATACCCTCGTCCATTCCTATCCGCATTCCTGGCGGTCCAAGGCGCCGGTGATCTATCGCGCGACGCCGCAATGGTTCATCCGCATGGACGGGCCGGAAGACATCCGGGGCAAAGCGCTGGCCGCCATCGCCGAGACGAAGTTCATCCCGGATCAAGGCCGCAATCGAATCGGCAGCATGGTCGCCGGGCGGCCGGACTGGTGCGTCAGCCGCCAGCGCGCCTGGGGCGTCCCGATCGCAATCTTCGTCGATCGCCGCACGGGCGAGCCGCTGCGCGATCCGAAGGTCATGGCGCGCGTCGTGGACATCTTCCAGAGCGAGGGTGCGGACGCCTGGTACGCCCGCCCCGCCGCCGATTTCCTGGGCAACGAATACGATGCCAACCAATACGAGCAGGTGCGCGACATCGTCGACGTCTGGTTCGAGAGCGGGTCCACCCATGCCTTCGTGCTGGAAGCCCGCGGCCTTCCCTGGCCGGCCGACCTCTACCTCGAAGGCTCGGACCAGCATCGCGGCTGGTTCCATTCCTCTCTGCTCGAAGCCGTCGGCACGCGCGGCCGCGCCCCCTTCAAGGCGGTGCTGACGCACGGCTTCATCGTCGACGAGCAGGGCCGCAAGATGTCGAAGTCGCTCGGCAACGGCGTGGAGCCCCAGGACGTCATCGACAAATACGGCGCCGACATCCTGCGTCTCTGGGTCATGTCCTCGGACGCGCGCGACGATCTCAGCATCGGTCCGGAAATCCTGAAGCAGCAGGGCGAACTCTATCGTCGCCTGCGCAACACGTTGCGCTGGCTGCTGGGCAGTCTCGACGGCTTCGAGGACACGGAAACACTACCCCACACCGAATTGCCGGAACTCGAACGCTGGGTTCTGCACCGGTTGACGGAGCTGGACGCCGAGCTGCGCCGCGCGGTCGAAAGCCACGACTGGACCGGCGTCTATCCCGCCATCCACCACTTCTGCGCAACCGACCTTTCCGCTTATTACTTCGACATCCGCAAGGACGCGCTCTACTGCGACCGGCCCGACAGCATCCGCCGTCGTGCGGTGCGGACGGTGCTCGATCAACTGCATCGCTGCCTCAGCACCTGGCTGGCGCCTGTGCTGGTCTTCACGGCCGAGGAGGCCTGGCAGACTCGCTTCGGCACGGAGACGAGCGTGCACAGGCAGCTGTTCCCCACCCTGCCCGCCGCTTGGCATGACACCGCGCTCGCCGAGAAGTGGGCGCGGGTGCGTGAGGTTCGCCGCCTCGGCACGACGAAGCTCGAAGCCATGCGCCAGGCCGGGCAGATCGGCGCGTCGCTGCAGGCGGACGTGACGCTCGGCTTCCCGGAGGGTGAGGATCGCCTGCTGAGCGAGGCTGACTGGGCGGATGCACTGATCGTCTCCTCGGTGCGTTTCGCCGCGGCCGAAGCGGTCTCAGCGGAGGCCTCGGTCGCTGCCGGCGAGAAATGCGCCCGCTGCTGGCGCGTGCTGCCGGAGGTGGATGCGGAGACGAAGCTCTGCCTGCGCTGCACCGACGCCGTGCACGCCTGCGAGCCCGCCTGATCCCATGCGCAAAGGCATCGCGCTCGCCGGGCTCTTCGCGGCCATTCTCGTCTTCCTCGCCGATCAGGCAAGCAAGTGGTGGATCCTGCACGGGCTGAACCTGCCGGAAATCGGCCAGGTGGTGATCCTGCCCGTGCTGAACTTCACCATGGTTTGGAACCGCGGCGTGACCTTCGGTCTGCTCACCGGCAACTCGACCCTCGCTCACCTCGGCCTCGCGGTCTTCGCGGTCGCCGTCGTCGTCGTGCTCGGGCTTTGGGTTTTGCGCACCAATCGCCTGGCCATCGCCATCCCCGTCGGTGCCATCGCAGGCGGAGCTCTTGGCAACGTGGCCGACAGGCTGCATTACGGCGCGGTGGTCGATTTCATCCAGGCGCACGCCTTCGGCTATTCGTGGTATGTCTTCAACCTGGCCGATGCGGCGATCGTCTGTGGCGTCGCGGCGCTGGTCATCGATAACCTGTTGCCGGAGCGGCCGGAATCGGCTGCCGCCCGGGCGAAACATCGCGGCTGAGGGACGATGCCTAGGATTATGACGATGCGCTGGGCGCTGCTTGTGGCCCCCCTGATGATCGCCGGCTGCTCGAGCAGTACCATGCAGACGCTCGGTCTCCAGCGCGACCCGCCGGACGAATTCAAGGTCACGACGCAGCCGCAGCTTGCCATGCCGCCCGACCTGAACCAGGCCGCAGAGGCGCTGCCCGCCCCGACGCCGGGTGTCGCGCGGCCGCAGGACGTGGCGATCTCGCAGCAGGCCGCCACGGCCATGATGGGCGCGGCCGCCCTCCCGAGCGGGCCGGCATCCACCACCGGCGACCAGAACTTCCTGCAGCAGGCAGGGCCACCGGCATCGCCGGGCATCCGCAATGAAGTCGATGCTCTGGGCGAGAAGGATCAGCAGAGCCGCACGCTCGGCAACCGTATGAATCCCTTCGGCAGCGCGGTCCAGAAGCCGGCCGTCGTCAATGCCAAGGAGGAAAGCCAGCGGCTGCAGAAAAATGCCGCGCTGGGCCAGAGCCCGGCCGTTGGCAGCACGCCGCTCGTGAAGCAGAAGGACCACGGGCCGCTCGGCAACTGGCTCGAGAGCATCTTCTGAGCCACGGCATCCTCTGAGACTGGGACTTTCCAATGAGCGACAAATTCGCGCGTTACCCGAGCCTTGCCGGCCGGCGGGTGCTCGTCACCGGTGGTGCGTCCGGCATCGGGGCCGCCATCGTGGAGCATTTCCTCGATCAGGGGGCCCATGTCGACTTTCTCGACCTCGATGAGGCGGCCGCGACGGAACTCGTCGCCCGTCAGCCCGCCGGTGCCCCCGTCGCGTTTCGCAAGGTCGATCTGCGCGACATCCCGGCTGTGCGCGAAGCGATTGCCGGGCTCCGCCACGAACTCGATGGCGGCTTCAC
The DNA here is from genome assembly GCF_054665075.1 of Acidisoma sp. 7E03. Classification (NCBI taxonomy): domain Bacteria; kingdom Pseudomonadati; phylum Pseudomonadota; class Alphaproteobacteria; order Acetobacterales; family Acidocellaceae; genus Acidisoma; species Acidisoma sp. 7E03. Next base: position 87,468 of record NZ_BAAFHE010000012.1, on the reverse strand, counting down.
CGTGCTCGTCAACAATGCCGCGCGCGATGACCGGCACAGCATCGACGAGGTGACGCCGGAATATTGGGACGACCGGATGGCGACCAATCTGCGCCACCAGTTCTTCTGCGCCCAGGCGGTGAAGGACGACATGATCGCGGCCGGCGGCGGCTCGATCATCAACATGAGCTCGAACAGCTTCCTGTTGGGCCAGGGCGGCATGGCCGCCTACACTGCCGCCAAATCAGCAGTGATCGGCCTCACGCTGAGCCTCGCGCGCGACCTCGGGCCGCATCACATCCGGGCGAACATGGTGTTTCCCGGCTGGATCATGACCGAGCGACAGCTCAAGCTATGGATGAATCCGGAGGCGGACGCCAAGCGCGCGGCCGGCCAATGCATTCCGGATCGTCTTTATCCGGCCGACGTCGCCCGCATGGTGCTGTGGCTCGCGGCGGATGACAGCCAGCTCGTCACAGGGCGGGATTTCATCGTGGACGGGGGATGGCGCTAACCTCCTGTCCCTCACAGGAGGTTGGTGATGGAACAGCGACGGCTCGGACGTTCGGGCCTGATGGTGCCCGTTCTAAGCTTCGGCACGGGCACCTTCGGCGGCAAAGGGGAATTCTTCCAGGCCTGGGGCGCCACCGACGTGGCGGAGGCCAGCCGCCTCATCGACATCTGCCTCGACGCCGGCCTCAACATGTTCGACAGCGCCGACATCTATTCGGCTGGCGCGGCAGAAGAGGTTCTAGGACAGGCTCTGCGCGGCCGGCGTGACAAGGTTCTCATCTCGACCAAGGCGACCTTCCGGGCCGGTGACGGCGCGAACGACGTTGGCTCCTCCCGCATCCACCTCACGCGTTCGGTGGAGGCAGCGCTCAAGCGCCTCGACACGGACTGCATCGACCTTTTCCAGTTGCACGGCTTCGATGCGCTGACACCCGTCGAGGAGACGCTCTCGACCCTCGACGACCTCGTGCGGGCCGGCAAGATCCGCTACGTCGGCTGCTCCAACTTCTCGGGCTGGCACCTGATGAAGTCTCTCGCCGTCGCCGAGAAATACAACCTGCCGCGCTACGTCGCGCACCAGGCCTACTACTCCCTGATCGGCCGCGACTACGAGTGGGAGCTGATGCCGCTCGGTCTCGACCAGGGCGTGGGTGCCGTGGTCTGGAGCCCGCTCGGCTGGGGCCGTCTCACCGGCAAGATTCGCCGCGGGCATCGGCTGCCAGCGGGCTCACGCCTGCACAAGACGGCGGACATGGGGCCGCCGGTGCCGGACGAGCAGGTGTATCGCGTGGTCGAGGCGATGGACGCGATCGCCGAGGAGACCGGCAAGACGATCCCGCAGATTGCCCTCAACTGGCTGCTGCAGCGCCCGACGGTCGCCAATGTCATCGTTGGCGCGCGCAACGAGGAGCAGCTGCGCCAGAATCTCGGCGCCGTCGGCTGGAACCTGACGCCCGACCAAGTCGCCCGTCTGGATGCCGCGAGCGCGGTCACGCTGCCCTATCCCTACTGGCACCAGTGCGGTTTCACCGAGCGGAACCCGGCGCCCGTCTGATGCAGCAGGCGACCCATCGTCTCTCGCTGCAAACACGCGGCAAAGGACTGACGGAGATGACCGGTGCCGTGGAGAGCTGGGTCGCCGCCCAGGGCATGGAGACCGGCCTGTTGACGCTCTGGTGTGCCCACACCTCGGCGTCGCTCGCCGTCACCGAGAATGCGAGCCCCGAGGTGCTGGAGGATATCGCCGAAGCCTTCGAGCGGCTGGTTCCGGAAGACCGGGGCCAGCCAGGGGGGCCGCGCTACATCCACGCGCTGGAAGGGCCGGACGACATGCCTTCCCACATCCGCACTTTGTTGACCGGCCCTCAGCTCACCATTCCTTTGGTCGAAAGCCACCTCGCGCTCGGCACCTGGCAAGGCATCTTCCTCTTCGAGCATCGCAGCCGGCCGCATCGACGGACCGTGGTGCTGCATCTGATGGGTGAATAGCGCGGGCTTCACCGCGCGTCGCGCTGCTCGTATGCCGCTTCCGGAATGAGCAGCTTCTGCCAGATGCGCGCCATGACGGTGAACAGAAAGGCCGTACTGACGCCAAAGAGCAGCATGCCGTTGGCAGCTTCGAGCGGGCCGAGCAGCGACCACTCCTTCCGCACGGCGACGCCCGTGTTGCCCAGGGTCGCCATGCAGTCCACGGAATAGAGTACTGCCGCATGGAAGGAGGTGATGGCGCCGAGGAGGCGATAGGCCATCGCCCAGATCCCCGCATCGATTCCATGAAGAACGGCCAGAAGCCAACCGGCGACGCCGATAAGCAGCGTCGCGTGCAGAATCGAGCGGCGCTGCCGACCGCCGCGATCACGGGTCATGCGGCCAATGCACCCCTCCAGCCGTAGCCCAATCAGCACGAGGCCAAGCGCATGGACCATGATCGTGCTGACGATCAGGAGCAGGCCGGCCAGCCAGTCCAGCAGCCAGCCGTCGTTCACGCGACGAGGTCCAAAGCCCGGGGCGCCGACCCGTCAGGCCGGAACGCTGTCGCTCGGCGCAATCGCCGCCGCCGGGACGAAGCTCTCCGCCTTCGCGTCCGGCGGCACGGAGCTCATCATCCGATGCTCGGTCTCCGTGATGTAGTCCCGCGCCAGCGGCACGGCCTCGAGCTGCCGGGTCAGCTGGATCTGGAAGTTCACGTGCTCCTGGTAGTGGAAGGCGAGTTCCGAGCCCGCGAGGTAGAACTCGAACATGCGGCAGAAACGCTCGTCATACAGCGCCTGGATCGCATCGCGATTGGCGGCGAAGCGGCGGCGCCACTCACGCAGCGTCTTGGCGTAGTGCAGGCGCAGGATCTCGACGTCGGTGGTGATCAGGCCGGTGCGCTCGATCGCCGCCATGGTCTCCGACAGGGCGGGCGAGTAGCCGCCCGGGAAGATGTATTTCTCGATCCAGGGATTGGTGGTGCCCGGCCCGTCCAGGCGGCCGATGGTGTGGATCAGCGCGACGCCGTCATCCTTCAGGCTGCGCTTCACCATGTTGAAATACGTACCATAGTGGTTCACGCCGACATGCTCGAACATGCCGACGGAGACGATACGGTCGAACCGCTCCTGCACCGCGCGATAGTCGATGAGCTCGAACTTCACGCGGTCGGACAGTCCCTCCGCCTCGGCCCGCGCCCGGGCTTCGGCCAATTGCTCGGTCGACAAGGTGATGCCGGTCACGCGCGCCCCGTAGTCGCGGGCCAGAGTCAGGGCCATGCCACCCCAGCCGCAGCCGATGTCGAGCACCGAGAGCCCCGGCCGGTCGAGCTTCAGCTTGGCGGCGATGTGATGCTTCTTGGCGAGCTGCGCTTCCTCCAGCGTCTCGTCGCCACGGGCGAAATAGGCGCAGGAATACTGCCGGTCGCGATCGAGGAAGAGGCTGTAGAGGCGGCCGTTGAGATCGTAATGATGTGCGACGTTGCGGCGGGAGCGGACGGCGTTGTTGAGCTGCTTGAAGCGACGGAAGATGGTGCCGAGCACCATGCGGGCCTTCATCATGGGCACGGAGCCCATGCCGGCTATCTGGAGGTTGGACAGCAGCGTCTCGAGCACTTGGTAGATCGAGCAATCGACCGGCACCAGCGTGCCGTCCATGTAACATTCGCCGATGGCGAGACCGGGGTTGAGGACGATGGCGCGGATCGCACGCTCCTCGGTCACCTTGATGGTGGTGGCAGCGGTCACGTCCGGCCCGTAACTGGTCTTTTCCCCGTTTGGCCAGATGACGACCAAGCCGCCCTTTCTGATCAGCCGTTTCAGAAGGCGGTCCAGGATCTGTCGCATTGCCAATCTCTCGTCTCACGACGCCGGCCGGGCGGAAGCCAGACCCGCTGCACATTACCAATCGGATAATGCGCCCAAGGTTCGGACGCAAGCAAGCCACGCATAATCCGGATCGCAGGACCATGAACAAAAAGAGCCCGGCAGGGGTGCCTGCCGGGCTCTTTTCGTTGGGACATCGTCCTCCGCAGCTTAGGCGGCGGGGGCTTCTTCCGCTTCGTCGGTGCCAAAAATGTCGGCGGCGACGTCGTTTGCTTCTTCGGCCTCGCGGCCGACCGCCTCACCACGAAGCTGCTTCTCAGCCTCTTCAACGGAGCGGGCGACGTTGACGGTGATCTCGATCACAACCTCGGGATGCAGGACGACGCGCACGCGGCGCACGCCCAGCGTCTTGATCGGATGATCGAGTTCGACCTGATTGCGATCGATGGAGAGACCGCCCTCGGTCGCACCTTCCGCGATGTCGCGGCTGGAGACGGAGCCGTAGAGGCTGCCGCTGTCGCCGGCCTGGCGGATCAGCGTCACGGTCAGGCCCTGGATGCGCTCGGCGACCTGCTGAGCTTCCTCACGACGCTTCAGGTTCTGCGCCTCGAGATGCACGCGCTCGTTTTCGAAACGGGCCGCGTTCTCCTTGGTGGCGCGGAGCGCCTTCTTCTGCGGGAGCAGGAAGTTGCGGGCATAGCCCGGCTTCACGCGCACGCGGTCGCCCATCTGGCCCAGCTTGGGAACGCGCTGGAGCAGGATGACTTCGATGGCTGCCATGGGTCGCTCTCCTTACTGCAGAACGTAGGGCAGCAGCGCCAGGAAGCGCGCGCGCTTGATGGCCCGGGCCAGTTCACGCTGCTTGCGCGCGGAGACCGCCGTGATGCGGGACGGCACGATCTTGCCGCGCTCGCTCAGGAAGCGGGACAGGAGGCGCACGTCCTTGTAGTCGATCTTCGGCGCGTTCGGGCCGGAGAAGGGGCAGGACTTCTTGCGGCGGTAGAAGGGGCGGCGGGCGCCCACGGCCGCGCGGCGGGCAGCCGGATTGATTTCGGTCGAATCAGACATGATCAGCCCTCCTCCTGACCGCGGCTGCGGTCCTCATCCTCGTCACGGCCACCACGGAATTCCTCGCGAGCGCGGAATTCTTCGCGGTCGTCATAGCGGCGGCGGCCGCTGTCGAACCGGCCGGCCGGCTTCGGGCCGCGGAAACCGCGGTCGTCGGACTTGCGGGCGAGAACGGCGGACGGAGCTTCGTCGATCTCGTCGACGCGGATCGTCATGAAGCGCAGCACGTCTTCGTTGAGGCGCAGCTGGCGCTCGACCTCGGCGAGGGCCGTCGGGTCGATCGCGAGACCGAGGAGCACGTAATGGCCCTTACGGTTCTTCTTGATGCGATAGGCCAGGCTGCGCAGGCCCCAGTATTCGCGCTTGCGGACTTCGCCCGCTGCGGTTTCGACCTGGGCAACGACGCCATCAGTCAGGGTATCGACCTGCTGCTGCGTGATTTCGCTGCGTCCGATAATGACGCATTCATACAAAGGCATAAGGGTCCCTCCGGATGTATCGGCCTGGGAAAAACCGTGATTCCGGAACTCCGGACACGGCCAGGCACAGCCGGGGCGATGCCTTCACCCCGGCAGGGCGCGGGCAAAAGCGCAGACTTCGTCGAATTCTGCAAGGCAAACCTGATCTGCAAGGGCTTTCTGGCGCCGATTTCCCCCCGCATCCGCAATACGGTCATGCTTGCACTATGCGGTAATCCCGGCGTAAGGCTCGGGCCACACGTGCCGCAGAGACCAACCCGCCAGGCCGACCGGGCCTGAACCGCCCGGAACCCGCCGCGCATTGGGATGCCATGGACGACGCTTCCGCCGTATCCGCCTCCCGCACCGCTGCTGCAATTCCTGAACCCTCGCGCCCGGTATCGGCCTCAGAGCTTCCAGAAACCTGACCCCATGACCAGTTCGACGACCACCACCGCCGACGCGCCGCATCCCCTGCGCAACGCCGTGACGCCTGCGCTCCTGCTGGGCGTGCTCGGCGTCGTCTATGGCGACATCGGCACGAGCCCGCTCTACGCCCTGTCCACCTGCCTGACCTTCTTCGGCCCGGCCGGCATGACACCGGTGACCGTGCTCGGCACGCTCTCCATGATCTTCTGGGCGCTCATCATCACCGTCACCATCAAATACGTGACCTTCGTGATGCGGGCCGATAACAACGGCGAAGGCGGCATCCTGACGATGATGGTGCTGGCGCAGCGTGTCTGCCGCCGGCCACAGGTCGCCACCGGCGTCATGCTCATCGCCATCATCGGCGCCTGCCTCTTCTTCGGCGACGGCATGATCACGCCCGCGATCTCCGTTCTCTCGGCGATCGAGGGTCTGGAAGTCACCTCGCCGCTTCTCGGGCCCGCGGTCTTGCCGCTCTCCGTGTTGGTGATCGGCCTGCTCTTCGCCCTCCAATATCGCGGCACGGCGACGATCGGCCGGGTCTTCGGCCCGATCATGGCGCTGTGGTTCCTATCGATCGGCCTGCTCGGCCTCGTCGAAATCCTCCAGAACCCCGCGGTGCTGCGGGCCATCCTCCCGATCTATGTGGTGATCTTCGCGGTCCACCACGGCTTCATCACCTTCATCACTCTCGGCTCGGTCGTGCTGGCGGTGACGGGCGCCGAAGCGCTCTACGCCGATATGGGCCATTTCGGCCGCAAGCCGATCCAGCGCGCCTGGACCTTCTTCGTCCTGCCCTGCCTGGCGCTGAACTATTTCGGCCAAGGCGCGCTGATCCTGCGCGATCCCGGCACGCTGCATAATCCCTTCTTCCTGCTCTGTCCGGATTGGGCACGCCTGCCGATGGTCTTCCTTGCGACGGCCGCCACAGTGATCGCGAGCCAGGCGATGATTTCCGGCGCCTTCTCGGTCGCCCGGCAATGCGTCCAGCTCGGCTTCATCCCGCGCATGATCGTGCGGCACACGAGCGAGACGGAGGAAGGGCAGATCTACCTGCCCCAGATCAACACGCTGCTGCTCGTCGGCGTCCTCATCCTCGTGCTCTCCTTCCGCAGCAGCGCCTCGCTGGCCTCGGCCTATGGCGTGGCGGTGACGGGCACCTTCACCTGCACCACGATTCTCGCGGCCCTCGTCTACCGGCGGCAGTTCAAATGGTCCCGCGGCGCGGTGCTCGGCGTCTTCGGCATCTTCCTCTTCCTCGACGTGACCTTCTTCACCTCGAACCTGCTCAAGCTGCCGGATGGCGGCTGGGTGCCCATCGCGGTCGGGCTCGTCCTGATGGCGGTCATGACCTCCTGGAAGCGGGGGCGCGAGCTGATGCTGCAGCGCTGGAAGCAGGACAGCCTGCCACTCAACTCCTTCCTCGCGCGGCTGCCCTCCTCGCGCATCATCCGGGTGCCGGGCACCGCAGTCTTCCTCACCGGCAACGGCGCCTACGTTCCCAACGCCTTGCTGCACAACCTCAAGCACAACAAGGTTCTGCATGAGCGCGTCTTCCTGGTGACGGTGCAGACCGCGGACGTGCCAATGTTGGGCGACCACGAACGGCTCGAGGTCGAGGAACTGGCGCCGCAGATCAACCGAGTGACCGTCCGCTACGGCTTCCAGGAGAGCCCGAACATTCCCCGCGCCCTCGAGGAACTGCGCAACCAGGGCGTGCCCTTCGACCCGATGCAGACGAGCTACTTCCTCGGGCGCGAGGTCATCGTGCCGGCGCTGGTGCCGAAGCTGCCCTTCTGGCGCCTCTGGCTCTTCCTCGTGCTGTCCCGCAATGCCGTGCCGGCGACGGAGTTCTTCCGCATCCCAAGCGACCGTGTGGTCGAACTCGGCGTGCGCATCGCAATCTGAGGTGCGGCCTCAGTCCACCAGGGTGGGCGCCTCCGGCTCTTCGAAATCCGTCTCGATCGCGCGGCCCTCGAAGGCCGCGGCGATCAGCGCGCGGGTGTAGTCCTGCCGAGGCGCGGCGAAGATCTGCGCGGCCTCGCCCTCCTCCACCACGCGGCCGCGCCTGAGCACGATGATGCGATGGGCCAGCGCACGGACGATGCGCAGATCATGGCTGATGAAGAGATAGGCGAGCCCATGGTCGGCCTGCAGGCGCCGCAGCAGGTCGACGATCTGCGTCTGCACAGACCGGTCCAGCGCACTCGTCGGTTCGTCCAGCACGACGAAACGGGGCTCCAGCACCATGGCGCGGGCGATCGAGATGCGCTGCCGCTGCCCGCCCGAGAATTCATGCGGATAGCGCTCCAACGCCGTCTGCGGCAGGCCGACCTCCTCCAGCACCGCCGAGACACGATCATGCCGCTCGGCACGGGTCAGCTTCGGAAAATGGACCTTCAGGCCCTCCGCCACGATCTCCGCCACCGTCATGCGCGGCGACAGGCTGCCATAGGGATCCTGAAAGACGATCTGCATATCCGCCCGCAGGCTGCGTCGCCGCCGCTCAGGAAGTTCGGCGATATTCTGCCCTTCGAACATGATCCGGCCGGAGGCCGGTTCCAGGCCCAGCATCGCGAAGCCCGTCGTCGTCTTGCCTGACCCGCTCTCGCCCACCAGCCCCACGGTTTCGCCGGCGTGGACGGTCAGAGACAGGCCGTCAACGGCCGCTACCGTATCCACCGCCCGCCGCATCACGCCGCGCCGGATAGCGAAGCGGACGGCGATATTCTCGGCGGTGATAATCGGCGGCGCCGCGGGCGCGAGCGGCATCGGGCCACCTTTCGGCTCGGCTGCCAGCAGCATCCGCGTATAGGGGTGCTGCGGGCGGCCGAAAATCTCCGCAACCGTGCCGGTCTCCACGATCCGCCCCGCCTTCATCACCGCGACTCGGTCCGCATGCTGGCGCACCACGCCGAGATCATGGGTGATGAGCAGCAGGCCCAGGCCGCGGGCCGCCTTTTGCGCATCGAGCAGCGCCAGGATCTGCGCCTCGATCGTCACGTCCAGCGCGGTCGTCGGCTCGTCGGCGATGAGCAGGGCCGGATCGTTCGCCAGCGCAATCGCGATCATCACGCGCTGGCGCTGGCCGCCCGAAAGCTGATGCGGGAAGGCATCCAGCCGATGCTCGGCATCAGCGAAGCCCGCCTGTTCCAACAAGCTGATCGTGCGGCGGCGCAGGGCCTCGCGGCCCAATCCCGCCTTGGCATGCAGCCGCACGGCTTCCGCCACCTGCCGTCCCACCCTATGCAGCGGATTGAGGCTGGTCATCGGTTCCTGAAAGATCATGCCGACCCTGCCGCCACGGATGCGGCGCAGTTCCGGTTCGCGCATCGCCGCGACCTCTTCGCCTTCGATCGCGATGCGACGCGCCGCGACCGACGCACCAGCCGGCAGAAGGCGCAGCAGGGAGAGCGCGGTGAGCGACTTGCCGGAACCGCTTTCGCCTACGAGGGCCAGGGTCTCCCCCGCGGCCACGGTGAAGGACACGTCCTGCACCACGGCGCGGTCTCCAAACGAGACCGAAAGGCCATCGACAACGACGAGACTCATCGGAATCCTGTCTTTCTAGGGTTGAAGGCGTCCCGCACCGCCTCGCCGATGAAGATAAGCAGGATGAGCAGGCCGCCCAGCACGGCGAAGGCGGTAATGCCGAGCCAGGGCGCCTGCAGATTGTCCCGCCCCTGCGAGACCAACTCGCCCAGCGAAGGCGAGCCGGGCGGCAGGCCGAAGCCGAGGAAATCAAGACTGGCCAGGATGGTGACCGACCCGGAGAGGGTGAAGGGCAGGAAGGTCAGCGTCGCCGTCATCGCGTTGGGCAGGATATGCCGCCGCATCACCGCGAAATCCGACACGCCGAGGGCCCGCGCCGCCCGCACGTAATCCAGCGTCCGCCCGCGCAGGAACTCCGCACGCACCACGCCCGTCAGGTTCACCCAGTTGAACAGCAGAAGGAAGAGCAGCAGCACCCAGAAGGACGGCGCGATGATCGATGAGAGGATGATGAGCATGAAGAGGTCCGGCAGGCCGGACCAGATCTCGATGAAGCGCTGAAACAGCAGGTCCGTCAGCCCGCCGTAATAGCCCTGAATCGCGCCCGCCAGGATGCCGATGACGGAGGCGAGCGCCGTCAGCGTGAAGCCGAAGAGCACCGAGACCCGGAAGCCATAGATCACCCGAGCCAGCACGTCCCGCGCCTGATCGTCGGTCCCCAGCCAGTTGCGCCAGGAGGGTGGCGAGGGCGCCGCCCGGCCAAGATCCGTCACCGTCGTATCGTAGCGGAAGGGGATGAGGGGCCAGACCATCCAGCCATGGGCGCGGATCGCCGCCTGTACGGTCGGGTCTGAATAGTCCGCATCCGTCGGCATGAAGTCCGGCCCGAAGCGGTCCTCGCTGTAATCCTGCAGCACCGGGCAGAGGAGATGCCCCTGGAACATGATGAGCAGCGGCCGGTCATTGGCGACGACGTTGGCGCAAAGGCTGACGCCGAAGAGGACGAGGAAGATCCAGAAGGCCCACCAGCCCCGGCGGTTGGCGCGAAAAGCCGCAAACCGTCGGCGGTTCAGAGGCGAGAGGGTGATGCCCGCCATCCGCCCCTCAGCGCCGCGCCGAAAAGTCGATCCTGGGATCGACGACGGTATAGAGCAGGTCGCCCACGATCTGCATGACGAGGCCGAGCAGCGAAAAGACGTAGAGCGTGCCGAACATCACCGGATAGTCGCGCTGCAGCGCCGCCTGATAGCCGAGCTGGCCCATCCCGTTGAGCGAGAAAATGATCTCGATGAGCAAGGCCGAGGTGAAGAGGATGCTGATGAAGGCGGCCGGAAAGCCTGCGACGATCAGCAGCATGGCGTTTCGGAAGATGTGGCCATAGAGAACGCGGGTATTGCTCGCGCCCTTGGCCCGGGCCGTCAGCACGTATTGCTTGCCGATCTCCTCCAGGAAGCAGTTCTTTGTCAGCATGGTCAGGCTCGCGAAGCCCCCCACCACCATCGCGAGCGTCGGCAGCACCATGTGCCAGGCATAGTCCAGGATGCGCGCGGGCCAGCTCCAGGAAGCGGAGCCCATGCTCACCAGCCCGCGCAGCGGAAACCATTGGAACAGCGTACCGCCGGCGAAGAGCACGATCAGGAAGATCGCGAACAGGAAGCCGGGAATCGCATAGCCGACCATGACCATCAGCGTCGTCACCAGGTCGAAGCGGGTGCCGTCGCGCGTCGCCTTGGCGATGCCCAGCGGAATGGAGACCAGATAGATCAGCAGCGTCGACCAGAGGCCGAGCGAGATGCTGACCGGAATGCGCTGCAGGATGAGACTCCAGACGGATTGGCCGAGGAAGAAGCTCTGGCCGAGATCAAGGGTGAGATAGCCCTTCAGCATGATCCAGAACCGGGTGAGCGGCGGCTTGTCGAAGCCGAACATGTGACGCAGCTGGGCGACCATGTGCGGGTCCACCCCTTGGCCGCCGCGGTAGAGGCCACCCGCCGATGGCCCGGCCTCACCTGCGCCTGCCACCAGACCGGCATGGCTCTTCAGCTGCGCGATCTCCTGCTCCACCGGGCCGCCTGGCGCAAATTGCACCACGACGAAATTGATCGCGATGATGCCGAAGAGCGTGGGCACGATGAGGGCGATGCGGCGCAGGAGATAGGCGAGCATCGTGCTAGCCCGCCTCCCGCAACGGATGGCGCGGCTCAGTTAGCATTCGAATGATGCCGCTGCTGGTCCGTCTTCGCCGCCTTCGCCTGATCGATCCACCAGCTGTCGATGTCGAAGCCGGCCCGGAAGGGCTGCGCCGGGAAGCCGAACACATCCCAGTAGGCCAGCCGATAGGCACTGAGATGCCATTGCGGCACGATATACCACCCCCAGAGGAGGACGCGGTCCAGGGCATGGGTTGCGGCATACAGGGAGTCGCGATCGCGGGCATTGATCACGCGGTCGACCAGCGCATCCACGACCGGGCTGGAGACGCCCATCAGATTGTTGCTGCCCTGGATCTTGGCGGCTTGCGATCCCCAATAGCCGCGCTGCTCGTTGCCCGGCACGTCCGACTCCGGAAAGAGCACGACAGACATGTCGTAATCGAAATCATTCATGCGCGTTTGGTATTGGGACGGATCGATGACCCGGACCGACACGTCGATCCCGAGGCGCTTGAGGTCCTGCACGTAGGGCAGCGTGACGCGCTCGAAGGAGCTGTCGTTCAGCAGGATCTCGAAGCGCATCTGCTCGCCCGCGGCGTTGCGCAGCGCTCGCTCCTTCACCGTCCATCCTGCCTGTTCGAGCAGCTTGAGCGCCGCAAGCAAGGCCGGACGGTTGTTCCCCGAACCGTCGTTCACCGGCAGGGTGAAGGGCTTGGTGAAGAGATCGGGCGGCAGTTGGCTGCGGAAGGGCTCCAGCAGCGCCAGCTCCGCGCCTTGCGGCAGGCCGGAACAGGCGAGGTCGCTATTGCTGAAATAGCTCAGTGTCCGCTCGTAGCCGCCATAGAAGAGAACCTTGTTCGCCCATTCGAAGTCATAGGCCCAGGCAATGGCTTGCCGGACGCGCGGATCGGCGAAAACCGCCCGACGGGTGTTCATACCGAAGCCCTGCATGCCGGTCGGCAGCCGGTTGGGAACGACCCGCTTCTGCACCAAGCCGCTCTGGGCCGCCGGAAAGTCGTAGGCGGTTGCCCAAATCTTGGCGATGTTCTCGTTGCGGAAATCGATGTCGCCTGCCTTGAAGGCCTGCAGCGCGACCGCGGGGTCGCCGAAATATTCGTAGGTGATCGCATCGAAATTAAAGAACCCGCGGCAGACCGGCAGATCCTTGGCCCAATAATCGGGACGTCGGCGATAGGTGATGGAACGGTTGAAGGCCGACTGCGCCACCGTATAGGGGCCGGAGCCCAGCGGCACCTCGGTCAGCGGGGCGGTGAAATCCCGCCCCTTCCACCAGGCGGCGGGCAGCACGGTCAGTTGCCCGAGGATCAGCGCCATTTCCCGCGGCGCGTCGGGCTTCAGCGTGAAGACGACGGTATGATCGTCCGGTGCCGCGGCGGAGGCGACCGCCGCGTAATACTGCTGGTAGAACGGCTGGCCCTTGCTCAGCAGTGTCTCGTAGCTCCAGACCACGTCGCTCGCGCGCACCGGCGAACCATCCGCAAACTTGGCCTCGGGACGCAGGGTGAAGGTGACGCTGCCATGATCCGGCGCGATCACGACCGTCTCTGCCAGCAAACCATAGGCGACCGCAGCCTCATCGAGCGCCGGGCGGAGCAGCGTGTCCCACAGGTAGCTGGCGCCAGCGGCGGGATTGCCCCGGATGATGAAGGGGTTGAAGCTGTCGAATCCGCCGATCTCACTGAAGGTCGCGGACCCACCCTTGGGCGCATCGGGATTGGCGTAGGTGAAGTGTTTGAAATCGGGCGGGAGGGCCGGCGCACCCGCCACACCGACGCCATAGCCGCCTGGGGCAACCGCCTGAGCCGCCGCCGGGCGCGGGGCCCAGAGCGGTGCCGTCATCATGCCGGCGGTGGCGCCGAGGAAAGTCCGTCGCTTCATCATGCTCCCTAGCCGCTGAGGGTGAGGAATCCCTGCATTATTGGTGGCTGCGTCCGGCTTCGGAAGACCGGAGGAATGGCCGCAGCCTGACGGTTTGGTCAGGTAAGATGGGCGATTACCTCCGGCAGCAGGGCCGGATTGCCGAGGGCGATGACGCGGCCAGAGGTTCCGAGCCGCAGCGGCTGACCCGCCCAGTCCGTGATGCTGCCACCGGCGCCGATGATGATCGGCGCCAGAGCTGCCCAGTCCCACGGCTTCAGATCCTCCTCGACGATGAGATCGATCTGACCGAGAGCCAGCAGCCCATAAGCGTAACAGTCGCCACCCCAGCTGGTCCGCAGCACGGCGCGCCGCAGCGCGTCGAAGCGGGGAAGGTTGGCGGGCGCGAACATGTCGGGGCTCGTGCAGGAAAGCTCGGCCGCGCCGAGGTTCGGGCAGGGCCGGCAGCCTGCCCGCCCGCCGAAGGGGCCCGTGAACTGGGTCGCCTCGCCCTCCATGCCGATCCAGCGCTCTCCCGTAATCGGCTGGTCGATGATGCCAAGCACCGGCCGGTCACCGTCGAGCAGGGCGATGAGCGTGCCGAAGGTGGTGCGGCCGGTGATGAAGGCGCGCGTCCCGTCGATCGGGTCCAGCACCCAGGACAGCCCGTCCTGACCTGGCGCGCTCTCGCCGAATTCCTCGCCGATGATCCCATGACCCGGATGGGCTTTGGCGAGCACCGCCCGCATCGCCTGTTCGGCCGCACGGTCAGCCAGTGTCACCGGGCTGTCGTCGGCCTTGGCATCCGCTTCCAGACCCATGCGGAAATAAGGCCGCACCGCTTCGGCCGCGGCATCGGCGGCGGCCAGGGCAACCGCGAGGTAGTCCTTCGGAGCAGGCATCAGGAAGTCCGCTTCACTCTGGTCTCGGAAAAGCCGGGATGGTGTCGCCAGAGACCACGACCACGGCGGATCGGCAAGCGCCGCAGGGGAATTATCCGCGGCCATGCGGTCACCCGATGGTTGGTCCTATGCCGGATACCGGCTTGCCCCTGTCCTTTGGAATGATTACCAGCGGAGCGACCCGCATCGGCCATGATCCGGTCGGAGACTGTGCAGGATTTGCCGTGACGCCGATCATCCTCATTCCCGCCCGCATGGGCTCCACCCGCCTGCCGGGGAAGCCGCTCGCCATGATCGGCGACGCCCCGATGATCGTGCAGGTGATGCGGGTCGCCCGCCGCGCCGGCATCGGGCCGGTCGCTGTGGCCTGCGCCGAGGAGGCCATTGCCGAAGCCGTGCGCGCCGATGGCGGCACCGCAGTGCTCACGCCCGCCGATCTGCCAAGCGGTTCGGACCGCGTCCATGCCGCCCTGCAGGCGCTGGATCCCGAGGCACGGCACGACGTGATCATCAATCTGCAGGGTGATTTCCCGACCCTCGATCCGATCCTGCTCGAGCGTGTACTGGCGCCGCTCGAAGATCCTGCCTTCGATGTCGGCAGCCTGGTCGTCCCCGTCGAAAGCCCGGAAGAAGGGGCCAAGAGCAGCGTGGTAAAGGCCGTTTGCGCCTTCCGTGAAGGTCAGCACGTCGCGCCTGCGCTCTATTTCTCGCGCCAGCCGGTGCCTTGGGGGGCCGGGCCGCTATGGCACCATATCGGTGTCTATGCCTATCGCCGCGCGGCGCTGGACCACTTCGTCCGTCTCCCCGAATCACCGCTCGAACAGCGGGAGAGCCTGGAGCAGCTGCGGCTGCTCGAGGCTGGGCTCCGCATCGGTGTGGCCCGGGCGCCGGCTGCGCCCTTTGGGGTGGACACGCCCGAAGATCTGGAGCGGGCACGGAGGATTCTTGCATGAGCGAACGCGCGATCGCCTTCCAGGGCGTGCCCGGCGCCTATTCCGACCTGGCCTGCCGCAAGGCCCATCCCGAACTGACCCCGCTGCCCTGCGAGACCTTCGAGGCGACGATCGACGCCGTGCGCGAAGGCCGCGCCGAACTCGCCATGCTGCCCTGCGAGAACACGCTGGCCGGCCGCGTGCCCGACATTCATTCTCTGCTCCCCGATAGTGGGCTCGCCATCATCGGCGAGCATTTCGAGCGGGTCGAGCACTGCCTGCTCGGCGTGAAGGGTTCCAGCCTCGGCTCTATCCGGCGCGTGCACAGCCATGCCGTGGCCCTCGGCCAGGTGCGGCGCCTGCTGCGTGAGCACGGCATGCAGCCCGTGGTCGAAGCGGATACAGCGGGCTCCGCGGCGCTCATTGCGCGCTGGGGCAAGGTGGAGGACGGCGCCATCGCCTCCGCCCTCGCCGCCGAGCTCTACGGGCTCGACATCCTTCTGCGCAACGTGGAGGACGCCGCGCACAACACCACGCGCTTCTACGTCGCCGCGCGCGAGCCGCGCCTGCCACCGCCGGACGCGCCGGGCCTGATGACCAGCTTCATCTTCCGCGTGCGCAACGTGCCGGCAGCGCTCTACAAGGCCCTGGGTGGCTTCGCGACCAACGGCATCAACATGACCAAGCTTGAAAGCTACATGGTGGGCGGCCAGTTCACCGCAACGCAGTTCCTCTGCGACGTCGAAGGCCATCCGGAACAGCCGGCCTTGCGCCTCGCGCTCGAGGAACTCGCTTTCTTCTCGCGTGAAATTCGCGTCCTTGGCGTCTATCCCCGCGCCGCCTTCCGCATGACCCAGAAAGCCGCGTCGGACTAATCCGCGGCTGCGGCCACGGGCCGCAGAGCGGCGGGCCGGGGCGCGCGCTCGGCCCGTTCGGGGTGGTTGCGTTCCATCCAGCGCGCGAGCCTGCCGCCCAAGCGGCGGAACGGCTCCTCGATCAGCTGCCATGTCACCGTGGACAGAGCGAGGCACAGGGCTAGCACACCGAGCGTCCAGATCACCCCGTTCCAGTAGTGATCGAAGGGCAGCCGGGAGGCGGGGAAGCGCGTCCAGGCGACGCCGATGACGTTCTCATGCATGAGGTAGAGCGAGAAGGAAATCTTGCCGAGCCACAGGCACCCGCGCGCGTGCAAAGCGCGCGCGACGATCCCCCGATCGTAGGACAGGCAGAGGATGAGCAGGGCCGCGCAATGCGGGATGTAGTGCCCGAAATCGCTTTGCAGACTTTGCGTGGCACAGAGGACGAGGCCGCCGAGGCCGACAAGTTCTCCGGCCGAGGTTAGGAGCAGACCCGGCACCGGCAGCCGCTCGCTGGCCAGCCGCAGGGCCATGCCGAGACCGAAGCCCACGAGGCCGCGGGCCACCGCGCCATCGCCCCAGACATAGAGATCATAGATCTGCAGATGATGCTCGATCATCCCGAGCAGCACGATGATGGGCACGAGCACCACAAGCCGCGCGTGCCGCAAGGCCATGATGGCGATCGGAAACAGCAGGTAGCAGACCAGTTCGACCGAAATCGACCAGGCAACGGCATTCCACATCAGCCGGTGATAGACGAAGGGCTGCAGCAGGAGCGCGAAGATGGGCAGCCAACGAAGCTGCTGCGCCTCGTTATGGACGCCGAACCTGAGATAGGCGTCGAACCACAGTAGGACCATGCCGGCCAGCACGGCGAGATGCATGGGATAGACGCGGAAGGCCCGGCGGGTCAGGAAGGCGCCGACATTGCGCCATTCGATGCCCCGGTAAACCGCGCCGAGGATGAAGCCGCTGAGGATGAAAAAGATGTCAACGCCGGTATAGCCATAGCGGGCCAGGCCCGGCCACAGACTATAGCCAACGTCCGCCATACCGAGCTGAAAATGCAGCGCTGCGACCCACAGCGCGGCAAACCCCCGGATGGAGGTGAGGGGAACGCTTTCCTGCCGCATCGGCCCATCTGGGCCACGCCCCCCATCACGGTCAATGAAAGAGTCTTGCTGCCGTATGAGGAAACGATTGGCGGCCCAGATAAAATCGCCGTGATCGCAATCTCAGGGCTGCAGCAGCGCCTCGACGGCGAGGCCAAGCGAAAGCAGCGCAGCGTCGCTGCCATGGGCACCGAGCAGCATGAGCCCAGCCGGCATCCCATCCTTGGCCATGGGCAGGGACAAGCCGCAGAGGTCGAAGAAATTGCCAAACGCGGTGTTGCGGAGCATCAGCGCGTTGACGCGGTGGAAGACGGCCGGCTCCGACACTTCGGCGATGGTCGGCGCCGTGATCGCGGTGGTGGGCATCACAAGGATGGTGCCGTCTGCCAGGCGGTGGTCCAGCGCGGAGACCAAGCCCAGACGGCGGCGGAGGGTCGCAACATAGCGCGGCGCGGGCACGTCCACCCCTTGGAGGATGCGCTCCAGCACCCGAGGATCGAATTCGGTGCGGTGGTGCGCCAGATGCTCCGCATGGATGGCGGCCGCTTCCACGGGAACGATCGGAGCCTCCGCCAGGGCTGCACGCATCCCCTCAATCAGGTCCCCGAGCCGCGCCTGGGCGACGGTGGCGCCCGCTGCTGCGAGACGCTGAAGACCATCCTCGAAGGCCATCATCACGTCGGCCGCCGTGTCGGTCAGGAACTCCTCGACAATCGCGAAGCGGCGCCCGGCCAGGGGCGCCGGCTTGAGCCCATGCCAAGAGTCTCCAGCCATCACGGCATCGGCCATGGCGCAGAGCGTGACGGATGGCGCCAGGGGCCCGATCGAATCGAGCGTATAGGACAAGGGGAACGCCCCTTCACGCGGCACGCGCGGCGTGCTCGGCTTGAAGCCGACGACGCCGTTGAGCGACGCCGGTATCCGCACCGAACCGCCGGTATCCGTGCCGATCGCGATCTCACCAATACCGAGGGCTGCCGCGACCCCAGCGCCCGAGGAAGACCCACCCGGCACACACTCCGCGTTGCGGGCATTGCCCGGCGTTCCCCAATGGGGATTCAGGCCGAGGCCGGAGTAAGCGAATTCGCTCATATTGGTCTTGCCGATGATCACGGCGCCCGCGGCTTCCAGGCGGGTAACGATCGGTGCGTCGGCCTCCGCAGGCGTTGCGCCCCGGCGGATGGACGATCCCGCAGTGGTCGGCTCACCTGCGACGTCGAAAAGGTCTTTGATCGAGACGACCAGACCGTCGAGAGGGCCGAGGCTGGCGCCCGCGGAGGCACGTGCGTCTGCCGCTTCCGCTGCGGCCTCCGCGCTCTCGCCATAGAGGCGGGTGAAGATCGCTCCGTCTCCCCGCGCTTCCAGGCGGCTCAGCGCTGCCTCCAGCCGCGCCCGGCTCTGCCCCGCCTCTACCGCCATCACTCTCTCCTCTCGCGCCCGCTCGGTCGGGCGTGAGCCTGCCTGCTCAGTGCGTCTCTGGCAACGCGCCGACCGGCTGCCGCACCGGCGCGGGCGCCCAATCGATGCGGCGCCCCTCGCGGAAGAAGGCGAGATGAGCGACGGGACAACGAATGCCTGCCGCCTCGCCCAGCGTCTGCCCGAGCGCCGCGTCGCAGCGCGCCCGGATCACCGTCTCGCCCACCCTCAGGGTCAGCAGATACTGGCCGCCGATCGTGATGAAGCGCCGCTCGATCCGCGCCGGAAGGCTACCCGGCGCACCCGGCGGCAATACCTCCACGCGTTCGGGGCGAATCCCCAGGCGCAAGCCCTCGGCGCCGCCTGGTACGGGCAGAGCCTCCGCCAGAACATCGAAGCGCACGCCCTCCGGACTCTCCGTGCCGGAGAGGAAGTTCATGCCCGGATTGCCGAGGAACCAGCCGCCGAATTCGCTTTCCGGCCGCTCGTAGAGCGCGCGCGGCGGTGCGCATTGCGAGATCACGCCGGCCTGCATCAGCGCGATCTGATCGGCGAGCGTCATCGCCTCCGTCTGGTCATGCGTGACGTAGATGATGGTCTGGCGCAGCTGGCGACGGAATTCCTTGAAGGCCCGGATCAGCTGCAGCTTGGCATGCACCTCGACATTGGTCGTCGGCTCGTCGAAGAGAATGACGTCGCAGCGCCGCGCGATGGAACGGCCGACCGCAACGCGCTGGCGCGTGCCGACGTCCAGCTCATCCATCCGGCCGCGCCGCAAGGCGCGCAGCTGCAGCACGTCCAGCACCTCTTCCACGCGGCGGCTGCGTTCGGCGGCGGTGAGCCCACGATCCCGGCCCAAGGGAAGCGCGATGTTCTCCTCGACCGTGAGCGTGCGGTACATCACCGGATACTGGAAGACCATCGCGACGTTGCGCCGGCGCGGGCTGAGCGCCGTCACGTCCCGGCCGCCGAAGAGGATCTGCCCCGCGCTCGGCGTCTCGAGCCCCGCGATCATCCGCATCAGCGTCGTCTTGCCGCAGCCCGACGGCCCGAGAAGGCAGGTGACGCTGCCTTCCGGAAAGGTTTCGTTGATGTCCTTGACGGCAGCGACACCACCGAACAAGCGCGAGAGGCCCCGCAGCGTGATGTCAGCCATGGTTCGCCGCCTCCAGCCGCGTGCCTGTCGCGCCGTCGAAGGCGGCGACATGCCGGGCCTCGATGACGAAGGGATAGGGGCTGCCGACGTCGAGCCCGGCGACCGCGTCGGAGGCCGGGATGCTGACGAGGGACAGACCCTGACAGGTCAGATAGACGACGCATTCCGCGCCGAGATTTTCCATGAGCGTGATTTCACCACGGAAGGCGCCGGGATGATCGGGGGCGTGCACCACGTGCTCGGGTCGCACCGCGAAGGTCGCCTCGCTACCCACGCCCGACAGAGGAAGGGAGAGAAGCGCGTTCCGGTATCCGCCAGTCTCACGGGCTGCAGGCAGCAGGTTGCAGCGTGGGAAGCCGATCAGTTCCGCCGAACGCACCCGCGCGGGCCGATGATAGAGGTCGGCGACCGGCCCGGCCTCCACCACCCGCCCACCGTCCATGACGACGAGATCCTCCGCCATGGTCAGCGCCTCCAGCGAATCCGAGGTGGCGTAGAGGAAGGTCGCGCGGAGCGTGGCCCGCATGTCCTTCAGATCCTCCATCAGGCTCTCGCGCAGCTTGAAGTCGAGCCCGACGAGCGGATCGTCGAGAATGAAGATGCGGGCGTCCTTCAACATGCCACGGGCAATGGCCGCGCGCTGCTTCTCGCCACCGGAAAGCTGGCTCGGCTTCTTCTGCAGCAGGCGGGTGATGCGCAGGATCTCGGCCGCCTCCCCCACACGCCGCTCGATATCGGCGGGCTTGGCCCCCTGCTGCCGCAGCGGATAGGCGATGTTGGCGTAGACGCTCATGTGGGGGAACAGCGCGAAGGACTGCGGCACGTAGCCAATGAGCCGGTCCGCCGCCGCCAGACGCGTGACGTCCGTGCCGTCGATCAGGATCCGGCCGCGGTCAGGCTGCTCTAGCCCCACGAGAAGACGGAAGAGGACAGATTTGCCGGCAGCTGGCGGACCGCAGAACACAGTGAGCGTCTGATCGGCGATGGCCAGGTCGAGATCCGCAAGGGCGGGCCGGCCGCGATAGGATTTCGAGATCCCTTCGAAGACGATGGCGCTCATTCGCCCTGCCCCATCTGCGCGAGGGTCGGCACCAGCAGGATGCCGATGGCGAAGACCGCCGCGACCACTGCGAGCAGCACCAGAGTGAGCACGAGTGCCCGCGCCGGGCTCGCGTTGCGCGGCAAGTTGCCCACCGCGATGTTGAGCAGGGTAGCGGCAATCACCAAAAGCAGCCCGTAGTGATAGAGGGGAAAGAACCAGGTCTGCAGGACCATCAGAAAGCCGAGTCCGAGGAGGCAGAGCAGGCCTACTTCCAGCTTCGGCACGATCGGGCGGCGCGCCATCACACTTCTCCCCGAACGGTGCCGAAGGTCATGCCCACCAGCAGATACCGCTGGAAGATGTAGACGATGAATATGGGCGGCAGGATGTAGAGCGTCGTTACGCAGGAGACGAAGGTCCAATCCACGCCGCCGCCGGAATAGAGGCCGGTCGAAAGGGTCGTCGGCACGTTC
Organism: Acidisoma sp. 7E03; assembly: GCF_054665075.1. Classification (NCBI taxonomy): domain Bacteria; kingdom Pseudomonadati; phylum Pseudomonadota; class Alphaproteobacteria; order Acetobacterales; family Acidocellaceae; genus Acidisoma; species Acidisoma sp. 7E03. The sequence goes on along the minus strand of NZ_BAAFHE010000012.1, from coordinate 66,309 downwards.
GTCGTGTGCGGGCCGCCGATGATGTAGTCGAACAGGAATTCGTTCCAGACGAAGATGAAATTGAAGATGAGGGCGGCGATGACGCCCGGCAGTACCTGCGGAAAGATGAGCTTGGTGATGATGCTGAGCCAGCTCGCACCATTCACGCGGCCAGTCTCATCGAAGCGAGGCGATACGCCGTCGATGAAGCCTTTCAGGATCCAGACTGAGAAGGGGATGGAGAACATGGCGTAGAACAGGATCATGCCCCAGTAGCTGTCCTTCCAGCCGAAGCCCACGTACATGAGGTAGACCGGCAGGATGGCGGCCGAGCCCGGCAGCATGCGGATCGACAGCAGCAGGAACATCAGAAAGTTCGTGCCCGGCGGCTTGAAGCGGGAGAAGGAGAAGGCGGCGAGGAAGGCGACGGCGACCGCGATGAGCACGGAACAGACGGACAGCAGGATGCTGTTGAAGAAGCTGTGCAACATGCCGGGATCGGACAGTACGCGGGTATAGTTGGCGAGCGTCGGGCGGAACACCCAGACCGGCGGGACCGCGAGGATCTGATCCGAGGTCTTGAAGCTCGACAGGATGATCCAGGCCACGGGTGCGAAAAAGGCCAGCGCGATCAGCCAGAGCAGCGCGTGATAGAGGTGCGTGCGCCAGGGCGTTTTCATGCGCCTTCCTCCGCGAGCTGCGCCTGTTTCCGATCCCGCGAATGCAGGACGAAGATGAAGGTGGCAGTGAAGGCGATGGAAATCAGCAATAGGACCACCGCGAGCGCGGACGACCAGCCCATGTTGAAATCCTCGAAGGCGCGGCGATAGAGCGTGATTGCGATCAGTTCCGTCGTCGAACCAGGCCCGCCGAAGGTCATGTCGTAGATCAGGTCCATGGTCTTGAAGGCATCGATGGTGCGCAGCAGGATGCCGAGCATCAGGATGAACTTACCGTGGTAGAGGATAACGAGACGCAGCCGCTGCCACCACGAAAGCTGGTCGATCTCGGCGGCTTCCAGCTCCGCCTTGGGCACGCTGGCCAGCGCCGCCAGCGTCATCAGCACCATGAAGGGCGTCCACATCCAGACATCGACGAGCAGGACGGCGCCGTAGGCAAGGTTCGCATCGCCGAGGAAGTTCGGTGCAGGCAGGCCGAGGCCGCGGAAGATACTGGCGAGGATGCCAAAAGTGGGATTGTAGATCAGCCGCCAGAAGGTGCCGGAGGCGACCGGCGTCAGCACCATGGGGGTGAACAGCATGGTGAGCGCGATTCGACGCCCCGGCAGCTTTTGGCTACCCCAGAAGAGCATGCCGAGCAGAAGCCCGAGCACCGTCTCGATGCCGACGGCCAGAATGACGAAGAGGAAGGTGCGGCTGAGCCCGAGCCACACCGCCGAATCGTTGAGGATCGAGCCGAAGTTGTAGAGGCCGGCGAAGATGGGCGGCCGGCCGCTCGTCAGCGAGAAGCGATAGAAGCTGAGGCCGAGCAGCCACAGCGTCGGAATCGTGTTCCAGATGATGAAGAAGACGAGGACCGGCACGAGCAGGAGGAAGGGCATCACCTCCTTCCTGCCGAGGAACTCCGCAAGGCTCTGCCGCTTGCGGGCAGAGGCGGCGGTCGACGACAGGCTCATGCCGGCCCCCGCACTCAGAGCCGCATGCCGGCGCAGGCGCCGCCAGGCTGCTTTTCCGCCACGCCCTCGTCGAAGAGAATCTTCTGCTGGCGGCAGGCCGCATAATCCAGTGCGTGCTGGGCGCTCTTCACCTGGCCGGTGGCATAGGCCGTCATCGCCTCCTGCTGGACGGAGAGCATCGCCGCATAGGCCGGGTCGTGCCAGAAATCACTGCTGTAGTTCAGCATGTATTTGTAGGTGCGATACCACGGATGCATGGCGTCGAAGTCCGCGCGCGACAGCGTGGCCTTGTCGCAGGGATTGCCGCCATGCTGGGCGTAGCTGAGCGCCGTCTCCGGCGTATACCACCACTTCATGAAGTCGATCGCGACCTGCATGTGCTCGGGATCGTTGAAGGCGTTGATCACCCAGGGCTGGCCGCCGATGATGTAGTTCCGCACCAGCTTCCCGCTCTTGTCCGGGAAGGCCGGCGGCGGCACCACGAGGACCTTGTCCTTCATGCTGTCCGGGATCATCGCCGGGCCCACGGCGCACCATTGCTGCGCAGCGAAGACCTTGCCTTGGGCGAAAGCATCGATCAGCTCGGCGATGCCGTAGTTGATCGCGCTCGGCGGCTGGTATTTGAGAAGGTCGACGTAGGTCGCGAGCGCCTTGGCATTGCCCGGGCTATTGAGGATGCCCTCGACTTGTCCGGTCTTCGGGTTCCACACGTCGCCGCCGGTGCTGCGCATCACGGACAAGGCCGGGCAGCTGATGAAATCGTATTCGCGTGAATACTGGGCGCCGAAGCCGTTGTATCCCTTCTCCGGCCGATTGAAGAAGGCGATCAGCTTGACGAAATCGTCGAAGGACAGCTGCTCGAAATCTTCCCACGTCATCGGCAGTTTGCGGCCGTATTTCGCCTGGAAAGCCTCCGCTTCTCCTGGCGCCTCGAGCAGATCCTTCCGCACGAAGAGGCCCATGGTGTCGCCTTCCTGAGGAAAGCCCCAGCGCTTCTTGGTGCCGTCGGGGTAGATCTGATAGGCGGCCTCGACGACCGGCGCATACCACTCGATATTGAGTTCGGGATTCTGCTTGATCACCGGGTCGAGCGGCAGGATCCATTTCGGCTGGGCCAAGGCACCGAGCCACTGGCTGTCGGAAATGATGATGTTGTATTCCTGGCTGCGCGTGGCCAGCGAGGTGGCTGCCTTCTGGAACAGCTGGCTGAACGGCGCCTCAGCGTAGGAAAAGCTGACGTCGTAGCCGTACCGGTCCTTCGCCATCTTGACGAAATCGCTCGCCAAGTCGACGCCGAGGCGGCTTGGCAGCCAACCGGCGATGCCGAGGATGGACATGTGGATCGACTTGCCGCGCAGCGGGCTGTCCTCAGCGCGGGCGATATAGGGGGTGGACAAGGCCGTCGCCGTGCCGAGGGCACCGACGCCCTTCAGCACGCCACGGCGGCCGATGACACTCAACCTCTGGTCCATTTTCGCTTCCTCTTTCTTGTTCGTTGTAGCGAAGCTTCAGGTCGTAGCGGCGTATCGTTTCAGGCGGTAGCGAGCCTCAGAACGAAGCTCGAAACGCACGGCCATCGTCGGATGGGTAAGCTCGTCCTCCCGAAGCCGTTCTCCGGCTCTTGTTCACGAATAGGATACTAAGCGGCCCGGAAAACAGATGTCAAAGGGTTGTGTCAAACGTTCACGAGGCCGCGTATGCCGCGCTCTGCTCTCGCCGCCGGAACGACGGTAGCGGCCGTCTCCAAAAGCTGGGGCTTCAGGCGGCCCCCGCCCTAACCGGCCGAAAGGGCTGCTTTCCCGGCGTCCAGGTCGAGAGTCTGGCGCGGCATGCAACCGGCCGATGCGTTGCGCGCTATGGTTGCATTGACAATGCCCCGCCCTGAGGCTCGCAGATTTGTCAAGACCAAGAGTCCAGCAAAAAAGCAGCGGAAATTGGCCAATTCCGAAAAATCGAGACCAAACCTATCCGGAACGTGAACGATGAGCCCGTTGCCAAACCGGCTCTCGATAGGCGAGAGGACAATTGTAACTAGCAACCGACGGATACGCGGCATCTTCACTCGATGTTGACCGTCTGCCGTGCTGCTCCCCCTAGTCGCGCTTGAGGACCCCACCATCACCACCCCTATGCTGATATCGCAGAAGGTGCCTTCGGATTCGCGAATCAAGCGCGCAGGACCAATCGATTCCCTTCTCTCCGCGGCTGCGGAACGTGCAGAGCTGCGAGAGATCGTGCAGCGGCTCGCCCGTGACCTTGCCGAAACGGAGGCGGACCGCTCCGCGATCGCCGCGGAGCGCGACGCACTCCTCGGCTCCTCGTCCTGGCGACTAACGCGGCCGCTGCGCGCGCTCAGGGATCGCCTCATGGGAATCCGCCGTCGTCTCGGGACATTTCAAACACGCGCGCTACCAGAGGACCTATCCGCAACGCCGATGCCGTTGGCGAGCACCAGCCTGCGCCGGTTCGATGATGGGATTCCAGAGACCGATTACGACCGCTGGGTCGCGGCTTATGACACGTTGCGCGAGACGGAGCTCGAGACGATAAAAGCCGCGGCGGCCGCACTTCCCACTCGGCCTCTGTTCTCTGTGATCGTCGTGACGGAGGGTGGAGACCGCGCACAGCCCCTCCTGCGCTCGCTCGAAGCCCAATGCTACGGTGAATGGGAGGTTCTGGTGCTCGGCGATGAAGAGCCGGAGACACCACTTCTGGACAGCGAGCTTTCAGAGCGGTTGCGCTGGATCAACCTCCGTCATGTCCGGCCGGCAGATCCTCTTGCTTGGGCTTTGACGATGGCGCGCGGTGATTTCGCCATCCTCGCCGAACCGTCGGGCGCTCTCGCACCAGACGCCCTCTACGAGATGGCGGTCGCGATCGGGGCTCGACCGCACACCGATCTCATTTATACAGACGAGGATTGCGTCGACGGCAAGGGCCGTCGCCAATGGCCGTTTTTCAAGCCGGACTGGAACGTCGAGCTCGCGCTCACCCACCATCTGGTCGGGCCCTCAGCAGCCTATCGGCGCAGCGTCGCGCTCGATCTCTGCGATCCGGAGGCACCGATTGCCGATGGGCATGATCTCGCCCTCCGCTTCGCGGCGCGCCATGGTGCGGCCGCCATTCGGCATATCCCCGCCGTCCTCTATCACCATCTCCTGGATGGCAACAGCGACGGCGAGTCATCAAATCAGCGCTGGCGCGGGCAGGCACCGAGCCCCGCTGCCGTTCGGCGCTATCTCGATCACACCGGCCAGACAGAGGTGCAACTGACAGGTCCCGAGCACGAGAGTGGATTCTCCAGGCTGAGCTGGCCCGTGCCTGTGCCGGCGCCGCGTGTGTCCGTCGTGCTGCCGACGCGCGATCACGCGGATCTCGTCAGCCGCTGCATCGCCGGCCTGCTCTACCGCACCGGCTACGCAAACTTCGAAGTCCTCATCGTCGACAATGACAGCCGCGAGGGAGAGACCTTCGGCTTGTTCGAGCGGCTGACGGGCAGTGACCCGCGGGTGCGCATCCTCCACTATCCTGGTCCCTTCAACTACGCGGCCATGAACAATCGGGCGGTGGCGGCGGCAACGGGCGAAATCGTCCTGCTGCTCAACAACGATGTCGAGGTCATCGAGAGCGGCTGGCTTCGGGAACTCGTCTCCCACGCCCTCCGGCCGGACGTCGGCGCAGTAGGTGCGCGCCTTCTCTACGGCGACGGCCGCGTTCAGCATGCAGGCGTCGTCCTTGGCGTCGGCACGCATGCAGGCGGCCCCGGCGTGGCTGGACATTTCGGCCATGGCGCAGAACGAGACGACACGGGCTACTTCGGCCAGCTGATGCTGACGCGGGAGGTGTCGGCGGTGACCGGGGCTTGCCTCGCGCTCCGGCGCGACGTCTATCTCCAGGCTGGCGGACTCGACGAGATCAACCTGCCGATCTCCTTCAATGACGTTGACCTCTGCCTGCGCATTCGGACGCTCGGCTTACGCATCATCTGGACGCCCTTTGCTGAACTCTACCATCTGGAATCCGTCTCCCGCGGACCGGATGCCTCACCCGAACAGATCGACCGCGCTGCGCGCGAAGCCGATTACATGCGCGAACGCTGGAGCGACGTGTTGGACCACGACCCTTTCTACAATCCGAACTTCGACCGGCAGGACCATCGGTTTCGTCTGCGACAGGGCACCGCTGCGCCGCGATCCTGGGCTCAGGCGAGGGCAGCACGATGAGCGACCAGGTAATCGACGTGCGACCCGTGCCGCCCTCGCCGCTTCCGTCGCCGCTTCTGATCCATGGGCTGGACGAAGCACTTCCGCAGGATCTCTATGTCGGCAAGGGATTGGTGTTGCGCCTGCAGGGGTGGTGCTACGCGCCATCCTCGATCGTGCGCGACCTCGCCGTACTGGTGGACGACACCGCCCAGCCGATCGCCCAACACTCCTGGGCGAGACCCGATATCTTCGCCGTCGAATGCCCTACCTCCGACGAAAGCGGCGCAAGCCTGATGAGCGGTTTCGACGGCTTCGTGTCCTTCTCGCCGGTCGTCACTGAACGCGATGTGACGCTGACTCTGCGCGTCACTTTGGAGAGCGGCCAGACGATCGACAAGCAGCTCGGTCAACTGCGTCTCCGCCCGGGCTATGGGGCATCCCCCCTTTCTGTCACCTGGCCCGAGTCCGGTCCGCGTGTCGCCATTTGCATGGCGACCTACAATCCGCCCCCCAAGCTGTTTACCGCCCAGATCGAGTCACTGTTGGCCCAGACGCATGGGAACTGGATTTGCATCATCAGTGACGACGGAACGCCGAACGAGGAATATGACCGGATTCGCTATCGCCTGAGCAGCGATCCGCGCTTCCACGTCTTTCAGAACCCGCGCCGTCTGTAGCGGCGCACTTGATTTGCGAAATTTCTCACTTGAAATGCGAACCAAAAAGGGGAGCTTCGGCTCCCCTTAAGCGTCTCTGATATGCCTCTTAGAGGCTTCTAGGGCGGGTCTCGGGAGTGGGTCTCGGATGGTTTTGAGGTGGCGCTCCAACCCGGCTGAGGCAGCGCCGGGAAGTCGGTTAGAGTTATGCCGGCAGAGCGCTGAAGATCATGGACCATAGCGCGTGCGGCGATCGCGGCGCTGTGCAATTCGAGCAGGACGTCTTCGACTGACCAGCGAGCAGATCTCAGCAGCTCGATCTCTCGTATGTAGCGGTCGAGCTCGGCACGCAAGGCGGCGTTTAGCTGGACAAGGCCGCCCACAGCTTCCGCCGAGGCCGCCGCTTTTTGCTGGTCGCGCTGCAGGTTCTGACTTCGGCGCGTGAGATAGAGAGTCACGACCAGGGGCAAACTGATGCCCGATCCGCCGAAAAGCCATTTCAGAAAGACGTCCCAGGGGAGAGCGGCAATCTCGGGCATCACTGAGCTCAAACCGCTATCGCCACTTCCGAAAAGGCGAGCAGCCAGTTGGCCATGGGATAAGGCTTGCCGACCATCGCGGGGTCATTCTCCGAAGGGTCCATGCCGGCGGCATAGGTCCAGCTCAACGGAGCAACCCAGGGATCGGAGTCAGTGATGAAGGTGTTGCCGCCGGCAGCTGCACGGCCGCCGCAGTTGACGGTCGGAGGGCCTGACGGAGTCGAGGCCAACCTGATGACGATCGTCCCTGAGCCAAAGAGGCTCACGGAGGAAATCTCGATCGCCTGACCGCTGGGATCGACGGCTTCGAAGCCTTGGTTTGGAAAGGCACCGGCGGCGACCCTCGTGTAGCCGGCATATGGCAGCGTGAACCGAAGGGGGCCGACCTTCGGATTGACCCCGATCATGATCGTCTGCCCGCGCCACCAGATGAACAGGGGGCGCATATAGTCCCAGTTCCTGCCGAGGATCAGGACCTCATAGAGGACCTGCGCCAGTTTGCACCCCATCCAGCGGTAGGCGTTCGTCGTGGGGTGGCCATTCAGCGTGCCGCCCGCGCCGTCCTGGTGGCTCGGATAGTTGAAGTCAGGTTGAGCGAGGACGACATCCGGCCGCCCCTGCGCCAGCATGATCGCGCCGTTCGCGATGCCGAGCTTCTGGTAGATGTCCACCGCCCAAGCGCCGCCTGGCTGCTGCACCACCCACAGGGGCGGCAGTGCTTGGCTGAAGATGGCCTGGGTCGCATAGGTGTTGGTATCATCGATGTATTGACCGACGAGGGCAGCCCAGGTCGCTGCGTCATGCGTCCCGCTCGCCTGGTTGTAGTTATATTGCCCCTGATCGAAGAGAATGGCGGTCAGATTGGGCGTCTTGCCCGCCGCCACCGCCAGATCGTGCTGAGACTGAAGCACATCGAGCTTGCCGCCAAACAGGTTCTTGGTTGCCGGCGCGACCGGTGCCGCCGAATACGACAACTGCTCGATGGTCTTGCCCCCAGTCCCGAGATAGTTCGAGACGATCGCTCGATCACCGTTCGACGGCGGCTGACCTTGAGCACCGAAGTCCAGCATCTTGAAAGCGTAGGTGGCCGCGACCGAGAACCCCTCGTCACTACCAGTCGCAATCAAGGGGTTAAGCGCTGCCGACCCAGCCGGGACCCGGCTACCATTGCCGAGCACCGTGAACTGTTGGTTCGTGCCGACCATGAGCACGCCGGCGGTCAGTGCCGTAGTGGTCAGAAGCGGGTCGCCGCCCACGCCCACCGTAAAGCTCTGACCATCCGGGTCGAAGATATTGTAGCTCGTGTCGATGATCGGCTGCGTCTGCATCTTCCGGGATACACAAAGAGCGCGGCCGGTCGAGAGGGTCATGGCATCGAAGGCGGTCATCTCGGCGAGCGAGAAGCCACTGGTGGACGTGCCGAGGAGCTGAGCGAGGATGGCCGGGGTGATAAGGCCGACATACGGATAAGGCGTCCCAAGACGGCCTACCCCAAAAATGCCAAGCCCAGTTTCCGCGTCGGCTTGCGAGATCCTCGGCAACTGTGAGGCTGGCGGCCCAAATATGGGCATGTTTACCATGGGTTACGACCCACCCAGAACGACACCTGAATTTGCGAGCAAAACTCCCACGGTCAGGTTCATCTGGCTCATGTAGAGCATCGTGTTTTCGTCGAGGACGACGCCCTTTGCGATCATGATCTCGGCGATCTGGCCATTGGCGTGTCGCGCGCTCTCCTCGATCGCTCGGCCGGCGTTGAGGCTGCTGCGCCCGACCAGGGCGCGCGTAAAGGTCGGCACCGAAGCAACCGCAGGCGCACCGGCCGCCCGGTTGCCGCCGCTGACGATGCCCGCGGTGACGCCGCTGCCCACGGTCAACGAGTAGCCCGCGATTACCCGGAACGGGGATCCCGGCACCATCGCCCCCAGCGTCAAATCTGAAACCAGCGTGCCGCCTAGCGTCAGCTGGGCATGGATGGACGTGCCGCCTGCCACGTTGACTAGGACGAACTTGTTGGCATCGGTGCCGTCGTCGAGGCGGAAGAGCCCCTGGTCCTGACCGGACGGCGCCGCCTGAGGCAGCGTCGCCTCGACGAGGATGGTGTCGGCCACTCCGTCAAGCCAGGCCGATTGCAGGCTGAGGCGGATGTCATCGCCGCCGCGCACGGCGGTGGCGATCGTGCCGGCCGGCGGCCGGATCGTGGTCGAGCGGAATGTCCCAACCTCGCAGCTTGGGTCATAGATACGGATCGTAGCATTGACGACCCCGCCGATGACCGTTCCCGCGACCCCGATCGACGGGCGGATATAGGCGGCAGTGGAATTCGTCAGAAGCGTGAAGGTCTGCCAGGCCAGGGTTCCTGTCGCGCCGAAATTCGAGCTCGTGACGACTTGGTCGTTGGCACCGGCGGACGTCAGTGTCGTCAAGCCGAGCGTCAGGTTGAAATTCGACATCGAACCCGACAGCAGCTTGAAGCCTGCGCTATAGGTATAGTTCGTGTTCGCAGCGATCGGCGCGCCCGTCGTGGTTTCGAGATAGGTGATGCCGATACCAGCCGCGGTGATCGTTCCAGCGAAATTGACGTCGATGAAATCGCGGCCGTTCTCCACTCCCACGTTGACGATGGAAGCAATGATGCCTTGTGTGCCGGGCTCAAGCGTCCAGTTCGTGGGCGCAGTTCCCGGTGAGCCGGCCGCGGCTCCGACCATCCTCGGATTCCGGATGAGGTTCGTGCGGCTCTCCCGCGCGACGTAGCCCCGCAGGATGAGCGTCGTCGGGTCGTAGTCGAGCAGGAGGCTGTTGATCGGCGCATCCTGCAGCGTGCCGGAGCTGTCGACGTAGGTCGCGGGCGTTGCCCGATAGTCGTTCATCACCTGGGCGACGGGATAGGCCTGCAGCGTGGTCGTCATTGCGGGATGCTCCCAGGAGTGGCGAACGAGCCGATGTCAGCCCCCACCACGACGGTGGCGGTGCCGACAGCAGCGGGCTCAGGGGTGATTGCGGAGAAGGCGTGCCCGGATGGGGCGTCGGCCAGAACAGACGTCGTGGAGAGGTTCGCCGGCTCGGGAACGACACCTGACGGGGCGTAGAAATGCCCTGAGGCCGCGTCGAGGAAGCCCGCCGTGGAGGACATGTCTGCGCTTTGGGGCGTTTCACCCGGCGGCCCGTAGAGCGTGTGGGTCGGCGCATCCATGAAAACGGTGGTGGACGTCATGTCCGGTCCGCTCGGCGTGAACGGCAGCGTGGCGCAGTAGCCAGGCAGGTTGGATGCGCTCCCGAGTATCTGTGTGCTGCTTAGGAGATCGAGCGCAAAGGCGTTTGCCTTAAGGACGAGCGACCAGGGGATCTCGTTGCCGCTGGTGTCGCTGCCGGGGATTCCAAGCGCTGCAGGATTAACAATCTGCGCCATGGTCAGCCGGTAACCGCACCGGTGAGCCAGCACTCAGACGTCGCGCCGCCATCCAGTCCAATGCATAAGACTGACGCCACGCCCGGAGCAGCAATCGCAACCCCCGCACCATTCTGTGGAACGGGCATTGAGAAGTTACTCAGCATTGGGAAGATCGAGACACCGGAGCGATTGATCACGACGCAGCCAAAGCCATCGCCGGTGTCGTTCCAATCGATTGCGATCTGCGCGCCTGGCTGAAGGACGAGCGTCTTTCCACCGTGGATGTCGGACGTCAGGGAGGTCGGTCCGTCGATGATAATGGAGGGTTGCCGCACAACCTGCTTGAGCAAGAGCGGTACCGCGAGGGCAGCGGCATCTTCGCTCGCCGCGCCGATCAGCGTCATGCCAGTATTGGTCCAGACGTCCGAGGACTTCGCCCAAATATCTCCTGTGTTGGCATCGATGTAGCTGTCGCCATTATTGCCCAGGGCGGCCGCAGGCGCGCCGGCGCCGATATAGGCCGAAACGCCAGGCGCACCTGGCAGCCCACCAGCGATCACGACGGAAGCGGGACCTGAGGGCGATGGCTGCAGGCTCATTGGGTCACCCGCTCGACGACTTGAATCGTGATCGTCTCCGTCGCCCAATTCGTGCCGTCCGGATTGGTGACGCGCACGTCGCAGCTGAGCATGCCGAGCGGCCAGGCGCTCGTGTCGCCAGCGAAGGACAAGCGGACCCAGGTCTGAAACTGTGTGTCTGGCGCGGCCGTCAGCTCGGCCACCAGCTCACCCAGGCTGTTGCGCAGCTGCGAGGCGATCGTCGAGCCCGTCAGGTCGTGCGGATCGCCCGACGCGTCATCCTGAGCCTGAAGCATCAGGACGAAGGTCGTGCCGCGCTTGAAGATGAAAGACGGGCTCATGCGTCTCAGCTCGCCACCGAAGCGGCAGAGGCCGTTAATCCGGCTGCGCCCTGCGGATAGTTGGCGTTGCTGAAGACCCAGACCAGATCAGCTTCCGTGTCGATCTTCGTTGGGGTTCCGCCGTCCGATAGGAACTGCTGGTAAGCCGCGTCAGTTAGCCCAACAAAGGACGCGCTCGCGCTCGAATAAACCTGGGTCGCCGGGTTCACCGCTGCGACCGACCAATACCATCTATCGATCCTGTAAGTGGGCATTTCGCGCGTCCTAACCGTAGAGACCGTTGTCGACCGATCCCGCGGCGTTGCCGGGGAGGTAATTTGCGCCGGCGCCATGAACGCCGATCGAGCCGAATGAGGCCGCGTAGTAGCGAATGCCAGTAGCGGCTCCGTTGAACGAGACGCTCCACGCGTTGACGATGCCGCTTCCGACTGCTTGAGCAAAAACCTGCGAGAAATTCGGATTGTTCAAGATCGTCATCGAGCAGTCTGCCCATGAGACCGCTCCGCCATTCGTGGCGGTCCAGTGATATTGCGCGCCTCCGGTGACCGTGTAGCCCTGACCCACGACGCTCGGACCAATATAGGCCGCCAGTGATGAAGAGATGTGCGCAACAGCGCATATGGCGAAGACCATGCTCGCACCAATGGCGATGCTAGATCCGATCGCGGCATAGAGGCCGAGGCCGCCAGTGACATAGTCACCGCCGGTGCCGGACGCGGTCACCGTGAAGCCGGAGACGGTCACGATCGCACCGTGCGTCGCGTAAACCGCCGCCGCGTTGACCCCGTTGACAGTTACTGTTCCGGGGGCAGAGAGATTTCCGACGATCGACACGGCGGATCGGACCTGCACCCCATCAACGGTGCATCCGGCATAGGTCCCTGCTGCGAGGTTTATGACGAGCTGGGTGCCAGTCAGATCGTAGTCGGACGCCACCGATCTCAGGGCACCATTGATCGTTTGGAACGGTGCATCTGCCGTGGTGCCTGCATTCGTGTCGTCACCTGCGGGCGACACGTAGACGTTCAGGGTGCCACCGATGATTCGGGTGCGCATCATACGCCTGATCGCGGCCAGCAGCTGAGCATTGTCGTTCGGATCAAGCACGGTGCCGTCAAATTCCACGACCGCAGCCAGCTCTTCCTGGTGCGTGTTCATGATAGCGGCGACGACATCCGTGCCGTCGATGCCGGCAGCCAGGTTCGCATCCTGGTAGCCAGGATGACCGTTGGGGAGCGTGATGACGCCCTGCGTCGTCAAGGGAACGCGTTGCATCAGGCGGCTCCGGAGTAGTTGAAGACGATCTCGGTGTAGGGCGGTTTCAGGGCCTGGAACGCCGTCTCGACCAGCGTGTTGCGGGCAATCCTTCCAAGCGCCTGACCCGCGCGTGAAATGCCGGTGCGGAACGTCGTCACCGAGCTCTCTGGCATGGTCACGCGCCAGATGAATTGGTTGGGATGTGGCCGCAGCGGGCTGCCGCACCGCATGCGACCGCAGACGTTCCGGGTGAATTCCTCGATCGACACGGTGACACCGAGCGCGGCCGCGAGCGCGATGAAATAGGGAACCGACAATCCACCGCGCGAGGTCCAACGCTGATAGGCGAGCAACGCCCGCTGCTCGACGGTCAAGGCGCCGGCATCGCGCCCGAACGGATCAGGCCCAAGGCAGCGCTCGAAGTCTTCGAGCAGGTGCACAGCGCTTCGCGGATCAATCTCCAGGGCCATGCTCTCGGCCGAGGCTTCTAGATCCGCATTACAGGCCGCGAGCCCCGCAAAGAGCTTCAGCAGCTGCGAGCCTCTTCCTGGCCAACCATCCCCCTCGGGAAGGGTGCCGTAGATCTCATCGAGAACCTGGTCCTGGGTGCGGCTCATGACGGCGCCGTCCAGGTGATGGCACTCGTGATGGGGAGCACCGTATTGCCAACCGTGACATCGGCCGCCGGCAGATAGATGCGATGGCTGATCTCGCCGGAGACTGCGCTGATTGCGTCGGAGAGGCGGCTCTTGAAGATCGTGCCGCCGATCTGCCCGGCATAGGCGTCCGACAGATAGAAGAGATCGACCGCGGCCTGGACGGCGATCCGCGCACCCGCAGTGTCCGGATTGAGCGTGATCTGCATCGGTGTCGTCGAGAGCGTGGCACCGATGACGTAGGTCGTGCCGGTTACCGGCCGCACGCCATCGATATAGGCCTGCACGGCCGCGAGCTCATCGGACGTCGGCGGACGCGGCCCCGCCATGGCGATGATCACGCCAACGGTGCCAGGACCCTGCCAGTTCGGGACGCATTTGGCGTATTTCGCGCCGGCCGCCCGCGCCCAAGTCTCGAAGTCATTGGCGTTGCCGCCGGCGGCCGGATTGCGGATGCGGTCGACGATCGCAGCGCGCCAATCGTCGAGCGACTGGATGTCGGCGCCCCCAGTGATGCCGCCGGCGGCGACGGACGCAGCCTGTACTGTCAGGCCTGCGACCGGTGACTGAAGCTGAAGGCTGGAACCGGCCGCAAGATTCCCCGCGGCACCTGACAGTTCCGCGACGACGATGCCCGTCGCGGTGCCGCCAGCAGCCACCGCGAGATCGGCGGTCAGATCCCAGTAGGTGCTGCCCAGATAGAGCCTGGCGCCAGCGTCAACGGTGCAGGCATTCGTCGCCGTGAAAATCACTTGGCCGGAGGCAAACTTCGCGGGAACGCGGGGCACACCCCACAACCGACCATGCCGCGCAAGCTCCTGCACGGCCGTATCAGGGAACTGCTCTTTGGCGACGTTCGCCTGAAACAGATACTCCTCGTATCCGACCTCGCCATGCGTGCGCGCCATGACGCCCAGCAGGGTATCGGAGCTCCGCGCGTCGACATCCTGCGGGTTGCCATCTGGGTCGGTCGAGAGCGCCGCCTCAAGGGCGGCGGAATAGCGATCCGAGATGTCGGACGGGGATGGGATCGGCCAGGTCATGTCGTGCGCACCGGCACGTTGAGCGTGATCTTACCGACCTTGAAGACGAGGCCTAAGACGCCCTTACGCACCCACCGTGCGCTGATGGTCAGATCGTCCGCACCGGCGGCCGCGACCTTCGCCTTGATCCATCCCGTGGCCTGGGTGGCATAGGAGAGCGCAAGCAGCCGCGTGTCCTCGGTCTGCTTCGCCCGAGAGAGAAGCCAGAGCCTGGAGCCGATGCGATCGCCCTTGCGATCGAGCGCATCGCCCACCCATCCGCGCCGTGCGTTGAAGATCGGGCCACCGGGCGGTGGCGAGACAGGCAGCACATCTCCCGGCTCGGCGCGGCGATCGGTCAGTAGGCTGATGAGAAGCGGCGTCGCGGGGGTGCGATCGAGCACGACATCGCCGTTCGCCAAAGCGACGTCGAATTTGCCCGTGATCGGATCAACCTTGAGACCGATGTCGCACCACATGGGCGCGAGCATCGCGCGCGCGCAAGGCGCGCATCATCCCCGCACCCGCGGGGATGGCCTACATCTGCTGCGGAGGGGTTTCCGTGCCGCCGGGTGGGTTGGTGTGATCGTTGTAGATCGCGCGCATGCCGTCCATGCTGGACTTGTGATCCGACACCTCACCCGAGGCCGCGACGTTCTTCGCGGTGACGTTGCCGCCTGACTCGCCATCGCTGACGACGCCGAGATCGCCGTTCACGGTGAGGTTGCCGTTCTGCACCAGGTCGCCGTTGATTACGCCCCCCTGTGGCAGGTTGATGATGGCTTCTTCTTCGGACGTGACCGTCGCCTGCTGTGTATGGATCAGGACCTTGACGGCGATGAGTTCGGCCAACTCACCATTGCGAAAATGTAGCCGATTGCCGGCGAGGTCATACATCACGGACTCGCCGTCGGCCAGGTTGCCGAAGCGCGCGGCGCCGGGGTTCTCGGGCGGAAGCGCTATAGGGTCGCTCTGATCCCCCCCGGCCGCGAGAACCGGCGCCACCGCGCCTGCAGCCGGCACGCGACTGCTGAAGCCGAATGGGAAATAGACCGGCACCGCGCTGAGCACGCGACCGTCGTGGGTCTCGACCTCGATCGTCTGCTTCCCACCGTTGTCGTTCACGGCATGCACCAGGCCACGGACGATTTGCCCGCGTTGCTGCATGGTCGGTTCGAAGGTAGGATCGGGGCCGGCCATTAGCGGTATCTCCCCGCCGTCGCGTCGATCGCGTGGGTGTGGTGCGCCCGGCGGCGGCCGGCACTCCGGTTGCTGGTGTCGATGTCGCCCTTGAGGTCGTAGAGATCCGGCAGCACGACGCGAAGCCGGGTGCGCGCGCCGTCTTCGCCATCGAGATAGGTCACAGCGGCGACCAGGCGATCCGCGTTGATGAGGGTGAAGGAATCATTGACCTGCACCAGCTCATTCGGCCGCCACAGCCGCATGTCGCTGCCCGCGCGCCAGCCGACGACTTCATAGGTCCGCTCCGATCCCAGGGCGATCTGCGTCCGGCGCCGCCACTCGGCCTGGTCCTGCACGGTCCAGGGCGTGGCATCCGTGCGGGGCCTCATCGGCTTGCGCCGCCGGCGGCCGCCGTGGCGGCGCCCGAGCGCGATTACCTCGGCGGCCGTCACGTTGTTGGGGTCGATCACCGGAGGCGTGTTCTGCGCGGCAACGGAGGCGCGCGATTGCGTCTTTCCGAGCCAGACCATCGGCCGGTAGCGGTTGATCTCGGGGTCGATCGCGTGCCCGACGAGCGTGATGGCGGTCGTGGCATTGCTCTGCAGCGTGTCCGCGTCTGGGACCGGCGGCGGCGGGGCGCTTGTGCCGAAGGGCACCACGGTCGCATCGAGGCGCGGCGCGGCCGGCGCCAGGTGGCTCTCGAACTGGGCCTTCACGTAATAGTCGGAGGCACGGCAGCGCCAGCTGTCGATCATCGCCACGTAGTGGACGTTTCCGCCTGGCCCTTGCACCAGCGGGGCCGGGCCGCGCGTGGTGCCTGGACCGGTCAGCACCAAGCCGCCCACGCCATCCGATGTCACGAGGACGGCGCGCTGCCGCGCCACTTTCTCGATGGCCGCCATGGCTGGCTCGCTCGCATCGAGCGCGATCGTATCAAAGGGATCACCGGTCGAAACCTGCGACGTCACCGTGATTCCGAAGGGCTTGGCGATCGCCTGGCAGAAGGACAGCAGATCGATGTTGCGATACTCGGCCGGCCCGGTTGGGTTCGCCGTGCAATCCACCAGGTCGCCGGTGGCGTCCCGTCCCGAGATGCTCGCGACAAGCCGATCCTCGCGTAGCTCCAGGCGGATGTCTTCGATCCAGCCGATGAGGACCGTCTCGCCATCGAGCGTGATCGTCACCGGCTGCCCGTTGCGAATTGCCTCTTGAGCCACCTGAACGCTGGCGACCACTTCGGCACGCACCGCCGGATCGGGTTGGGCGATCGCGCCCGTGCCGTCGAAGCGCTCCAGATCATCGTAGTCGAAGATGAAGGAGCCAGCGATGTCCTGCAGATCCCGCGTCACCTCGGATCGCGTCCACATGGTGAAGGCGTTTCCGTCGATCTCCAGCTTCATCCGCGACGTCATGATTGGAGCACCTGCAGGTTGCCCGCCGGCACGACACCCGGGTTGGTGATGCCATTGCGGCTGACGATGTCCTTAAGTGTCCCCTGCATGCTCGAAGGATCATCGCCCGAGAGGGCGAGCGCGATGAGCCAGGCCGACATCGGCTTGTTCGTGGTGATCGTCTTCACCGCTGGCAGGCGGCCGATGAGGGCATTGAAGTCGGCGGCAAGGGCCGACCGCAAGCCGGCGAGCGCCTGGTAGAGGGCATTCGCAGCAAGGGGCTGCGAGACGCCGATCGCCACCACCTGCGCGGCGAGTGCCGCGAGCGACGCATCGAGCGTGCCGCGCCAGGCCACCGCATCCTGCTGGCTCACGAAGGGGAGGCTGACGCCGAGAGAGACCGCCTGGGCGAGGATCGAGGCGGAGGAGGCGAGCGCCAGTACCGGTACACCCGTGCCCGCGGCCGATGCGGCATTCGTCGTGCCAAGGGCCGCGGTGAGCGTTGCGGTCGCCAGCAGGAAGTTCGTGGCCTGGGTCGGATCAAGCACGGGCGCGGTGTCGATCGTGGCACCAGCGGCCGAGCCGATGGCAGGCGCGCTCTGCTCTTGCGCGGCGACGGCGATCGCGAGCGGCGTCGCGAAGAGGAGCGCTGCCACCTGGTCCGCGAAGGTCGTATCCGCGTTGCTCGCCGGCGCCTCGATGCCTGCTGAGAGGGCGTTAAGAGACGGCTGGCAGACCGATGCGAAATCCCCGTCGATCGCCACGGGCGCGACGCCGGCCGACGTCATGGCGGCCGTGGGCGATGCAGAGCCGGTGCCGGCCGTGATCATGCTCGACCAAGTCAGGACGGTGGAGGAGAGGAAGGAGCTCACGCTGGCGACCAGCGTGAGAGGAAGAGCCACGGGCGCGAGCAGCTGTTCGATCGCAAGCTGGGCACTGTCGATCAGCGCGTCGGCTTTGGTGAGAAGCGCGCCGAGCGTATCCGTCGCGGCCGCGGCCGGTGGCGTGTAACGCTCGACCACGAACTGGACGCGCGCAAGACCTTGCTCGCCCATGTCGTAGCGGATCTCGCCAGGCCGCATGAGAATGACCTGGATCTCGCCGAGCCAGGGATGCAGCAGCGACGTCGGCCCCTTAGCGAGGAAGGCAGCCCGCATCCGCTCGGCGCGAATCACATAGTCCGCCCCGCCGATCAGCCCGGTGACCGTCATAGGTCCCTGCAGCGCACCGAGATCCTGATAGTCGGCCGCATCGGAATGCGGGAACAGGAACTTGACGACGCGACGCCCCATCTCCTCGCGGACGTCGAGCATGTCGAAGGTGACCCCAGCATAGGCCGCCGTCTGGAGGAGGCCGTCCAGCTGGCTCAGGAGTGTCGTGGCGGCCCCTGGCAGGACGCCGGCGACGTCCGGCACGCTCAGCAGGTCGGAGACGGCGCCAACGGTGCCGGACATCAGTTGCGGCCCATCATCGGCCCGCGCGCGGCAACGCCCTGCAGCGGCACATGCGGATTGGCGCTCTTCGTCTGCGTCACGCGGCCGGGACCCTCCACCTGAATCTGCACCGTGCCGCCGACATTGATGCCGCCGGGGACGGCCGCTTCCGCGAGCGGCGGCGCGCTCTGGCCGGTGCCACCGCCGAGATGGTCGGAGATGAACTGCTCGATCTGCTGCATCTTCTCGATCGGGCCACCGAGCGCCTTGTCGATGCGATCGCCAAGGTCCGAGAGCATCGAGGTGAGGCCGTTCACCAGGGCATTCCAGCCGGACTTGATGCCGGCGAGGATGCGGCTGCCGAGGCCACCGCTCCAGCTGTCGAGCCATTTCAGCCAGTCGCCGAAGACGCCTTCGACGATGGACCAGAGGGCGCGGAACTGGCCGGCCGTGCCTTTCCAGATCTCGCTCATACCCTTCACGATC
Organism: Acidisoma sp. 7E03; assembly: GCF_054665075.1. Lineage (NCBI taxonomy): Bacteria > Pseudomonadati > Pseudomonadota > Alphaproteobacteria > Acetobacterales > Acidocellaceae > Acidisoma > Acidisoma sp. 7E03. The sequence continues at coordinate 47,557 of NZ_BAAFHE010000012.1, read as the reverse complement.
CGCGTCTGGTCCAGCGTGAAGACGCCCGCGATGAAATCGGTGAAGCCCTGGAAACTCTGCTTAACCGCGTTCCAGAGGTCCACGAAGAAGGGTTTAAACTGGTCCCAATTGGTGATGATGGTGATGGCGGCCGCCGCCAGCGCAATCGCGACCGCACCCACCGCGGCCGTCGCGAGCGACATCGGCACGCCGAGCCCCACCAGTGCGTCCCGCACCAGGCCGATCGGCGACAGCAGCGCACTCAGCAGCGGGCCGAAGGGGCGCACGACGGCCATCAAGACACCCCAGCCCGTCTTCAGCCACGGGAAGACCGCGCCGATCGCGCCGAGGGCCGCCACGAAGGCGAGCACACTGCCGATCGAGGTCAGGAAGACGTCAGCGACCCCCGGCACATGCTGATCCATCCAGGCGAGCGCCGTGTTGACCCCATTCAGCACGCCGGTCACCAGGCGCAGCGGCCCGATGAAATCGAGGCCGGCGCGCGTCGCCAGTTGGCGGAGCGCCTCGCTGAACTGGTTGAGCTGCACGGTGAGGGATTTCAGGCCCTCACCGAAGTCGCGGTTGACCATGGAGGGGTTCGCACCCTGCAGCTTCTTGAGCAGGGACTCATACTCGTCCCAGTGCTGCAGCATCGCGAGCACGAAGCCGCGGCTCTGCTCATTGTGGAAGATGCTGCCGACGAGGAACGGATTGCCGTGCGTGATCTGCTGCACCTTGGCGAGCACGGTCTCGACCGGATCCGCGCCCTGTTTCTTCGCGTTCGCAAGCAGCTTCGGCAGATCCACGCCCAGTTCCGCGAAGCGCTTCACGGTGAAGGGGCTCGTCAATTGGTTGATGAAATCCGTGGTGTTGGTTGCCGCCTCACCGCCGGTCGCGGTGTTCTTGCGCGCGATCGCGAGGAAGGCGCCGAGATGATCGACGCCGGAGCGGCCTGTCTCGCCGACGTTCGCTGCAAAGGCCGCGACCTGCGGGAAGAGCTGCGCCATCTCCGGGAAGCTGAAATGGCTATCCTTGCCGGCGAGCGCCAGGCTCGCGAGTGCCCCCGCCATGTCGGCCGGCGCGATGTGCAGGTTCTCATTCGCGACGAAGGCGGTGCGCGCCACTTCGAGGGGATTGGCATTATAGGCGGTCGCGATCCGCGCCGAGGTCTTCGTCAGGCTGTCCACCACCGGCTTCGGCAGGCCGGACTGGATGAGGTAGAAGCCGGCCTCGGCAATATCGAGCGAGCTTTGCCCCGTCGCGCGCGCCAGCGCTTGGTAGGACCGCCGAAGGTCCGCCACCATCTTGTCCCCAGCTGCGCCCGTGGTCGCGGTCGTGATCGCGATATGGCGCAGGATGTTGTCGAGCTCGGCTGCTTCGCGGATCGGCTCGGTCAGCCCGAAGCCCGCGACCAGCGCTTCCATGCCGGCGCCCAGGCTTTCCTGCGTCGCACCGCGGAAGCTCTGGGCTGCTCCCCAGATCCCGGCGCCGTAACCCGAGATCCCCGCGCCCAGGCCGCGTAGCCGCGCGCCGAAACCGCGACCGCCTGCGCCACCCCCAAAGGGGTTGCCTGGATTGAGCGGGGGGAAGCCCGAGAAGCCACCGCCGCCGTAGCCACCACCGCCGCCACCAGGTCCAGCCAGCAGCGGCATGCCGCTGGCGACGGTGCTGCCGCCGATCCGCGTGCCGGAGCCGCCGGCCCATCGCGGCAACGCGGCGATCGCCCGGTTGATGCGGCCCACGGCCGCCTCGCCATTGCGACCGACATAGACGATGCGGTTGCCCAGGCTATCGACCGCCTGGGACGCTTGGCGTGCATTCGGGGAGATGGTCGCGAGCTGCTTGCTGAGTTGGCCGGCGCTGGCGGTCGCGCGATCGAGCGACTGCTGGGCCTTGTCCATGCCGCCCATGGTCAAGTTCTTGGCCAGGTCCTTCAACCGCTGGATCTGTTTCTCCAGCTTCGCGAGACCCGAGGAGAGCTGATCGCGGAGCTTGAGGACGAAGGAGGCAGTCAGTTCATTGGCCACTCAGGAGGCGTCCTTCAGGATCAGCTGGAGACGCCGGCCGGCCTGGCACCAGAAATCGGCGTCCTGAGCGGTCAGCGTCTCCAGCTCGCTCTTCGTCCAGCCGCGAAAGTGCCAGGCAACCTCAGCGAGGATTACTGGCCAGTCGGCTTTCCACTGTCCAAAAAATAGGAAATGACCTGGGCGCAGGCCGTGACGTCGGAACCGTCCATCATGTCGTGCAGACGGTCGAAGAGCAGCGGTCGCATGCCGATCGAGCGCGCGATCGCGATCGTCGACGAGTTCTTCGACGCGTTCATGATGATGCGCATGTCGGCGCCCGTGAGCCGGCGAAACGTCAGCTGCTCGTAATGCTCCTCGCGCACCGGCCCGGCGCCCTCGCGGAACTTCAGCGTGCGCGGATGGCGCAGGGTCAGCACCACGCTGCCATCCTCCAGCTCCTTCGCGTTCTTCGGCAGCGTCTCCGCGTCATCATCTGTCGCGGGGAGCACGACGACGCCCGGCTCCTCTTTCGGCTTCGCCTGGGAGTCAGCCTGGTCGTCTGTGAGAGGGATATCGATGACCTGCTCATCGTCCATCGGCTTAGACCTCCGTGTAGGTGCTGAAGTTCCAGGTCAGCTCTCGCTTGCCGCCCTCGCCACCCGTCGCAGTAGGCGGGTCCAGGATGAAGGCGTCCGGCGATGTAATGACCTGGCCGGTGTCGCACTTGACCTGCAGCTCGCCCTCCGCGCCGGGCATGAGATCGCTCAGCTTGTCGCCGGCTCGGAAAGGGATGGTCGCTTTCGCTTCGCCGCCCTGGAACTCTTGTGCGCGATGGAGCTTCCGGCCCACCGGCACGGCATTGTTCTTCATGCCGGCGAGACGGATGCTCGCGCCCTTCTCGATGTCGAGCTGGGCGCCATTCCAGTACATGTCGATGATGCCGAGTGTGATTGCCATCGCTTAGACCTCGAACTCCAGGCTGTTGGCCATGATCATGAGGGCGCCGATGACCCGCACCGGCAGCTTGGTGTTGAGGCGGTTGCGATCCGAGGCGTCCCGCACGAATGCGGCCTGAGTCGCATTGCCGGCCACATCCTCGATCCAGCCCTGCTGCTCGTAGAGCCGCGAGCGAGCTGCCCAGCTGCCCTTGGCGACACTCGGCGTCATCACCGAGCTGTCGTAGATCGCCGCGACCGATCCATCGTCGGCAAGCTTGGCTCGCGGATAGGTCGCGGTGATGTAGCTGTTCCAGTCGTAGCGGATCGCCGTCATGGTCTTCGGGACCATGATGTCGAGCCACGCGTCATCAACCACGCCCTCGGCGGTCTCTTGGTAGCTGGTGATGAGGCGCTCGATGACTTCGGTGCCATCCGGTAGCACGAGCGTCGTGGAGATGCCGCTGTGCAGCAGCTGGTTGCGCTCGTCGTCATCGAACTGATCCGCGTCGCGCGGCGGCAGAAGGCCGATCAACGGCAGGCCGCGCAACTGGCGAGATGGATCTTGCGCCATGTTGTAGGCCCCGACTGCACCGGCTATGGCCGCGAAGGTATAGGGCGGCGTCGGACGGCCGGTCGATCCCATCGGGGTTTGATGTTTGCAGTTCTGCGCCGGCCCCGTGGTGCAAAGCGCCCCATAGCCTTGGTTGAAGGCGAGGTAGGCATGGGCGTCGAGCTTGACCATCGCGTTGTAACGGCGGTTCAGCTCGGTTGCGAGCGCGGCGAGATTCTGGCTATCCGTCCAGGGCACGATCATGTCGCTGTAGAGCGAGCGCGCGATTGCCGCGAAGATCGTGGTGATGTTCGGGTTGCCGGAGCCGCCAGCCATTGCGGTGACAGTCGCCGTCAGGCCGGGCACCACCTGGTCGTCTCGGTAGCCGCCGCTGAGATAGATGTCATTGCCACAGAGGCCGGCGTGCTTCGCGGTGAAGGTCACCGTCGCGGCCGCGCCCGCTGTGCCCTGTGTCGCCACCACCTCGACATTGGGATCGGCGTTCACGGCCGCGACCAGGCTCGCCGCCCATGCGGAGGCAGCCGTCGCAGGATCGACCGGATAGGCGATCGTCTCCGTGCCGATCTGGAAGTAAGCCGTGGTCGCCTGCGCCGGCTGGCCGCCCAGCACAACCGTGCCCGACGCCTTGGTGCTGGTCTGAGCATCCGGTACCGCGAAGACGTCAATCGGCGTGTAGGGATTGGCGAGCAGCGCCGCCTTCACCATGCAGGAGACCATCGAACCAGCGCCCCAGTAGGCGTCCGCCTGGCTCGGTTGCGTCACGTTGACGATGCGGCCGGTGTAGCCCGTGGCCAGGGCCTGCCCCATGATCAGGATGCGCGACGGCCGCGAGAAGAGCGTCGTGTTCGTGTAGACCGGCTTGACCTCGGTGTAGGAGCCGGGGACGCGCCAGTCGTTCGGGATCTCGTCGAACTCGACGTTCGCCTGGTCCGTGGTCGTCGAAAGCGTGCCGCTCATCCGTTGCTCTCCTGGGAAGGCTCTACCTGGTCATCCACGGTCGCCGGCAGCGCGGCCGCGGCCGCCTCGGCATCCTGGGTCTCGGGGGTGGGAACCTCCTCGATCTCGCCGGCCGCCAGGCGGCGCTCGACGAAGCGCGTGCGATTCACCCAGGCGCCGCCCTTCGGCAGCACGCGGCCGTTCGGCCAAGGGATGCGCAGCTCGCCCACCGGGCGCACGTGGATGCGTTTCTCGGTCATCAAGACGTCCTGATGCTGATGGTGTCGCGCGACTGAGCGCCGTCGATGTCCCAGTCGTTCTGCATGCGCAGGAATTCATCGATCTCGGCGGCCGCAGGCGGATCGGTCAGCTCGACGTCGTCGATCTGGAAATCCACCCCGCCGATGGCCTGGTCTTTCTTGCCCCAGTCATCGGCGAAGATGTTGCCGATGCCAGTTACCTGCAGGCTGCCGTGCCGCGTGCGGTAACCTTGCAACACGGCTGCTGCCAGCTGCGCCATGCCATAGATGCCGATCGGTTTGGCCGCATCGCCGGTCATGATCGTGTCGGGTCGCGGGTTCTCCACGACGACATAGAGGGCGAATTTCACCGGCCCACGATAGAGCTTGCCGCCGCCCTTCGCGGCCCAACCAAGCCAGGCGAGACCGATGAAAGGCGTACGCCGGACAAGCTCGTTCCAGATCGTGTCCGTGATGCGCGCCGGCAGAATCGCGTGGCCGAATTTCGTCGTCGGGAAATACGTCTCCAGCCGCGCGCGGATGTCGGCCTGGATCTGGTGCAGCGGGCCATCGCCGAGGAGCGTGAGTTGCTGGGTCATGGCCAGAAGTCATCCGGATGCGGCCAGCTGTTCCCAAAGCCACCGGGGCCGAGCGGGCCGCGCCGGTCAGAGCTGCGGGCGAAGGAGACCTGGCCCTCCGGCTGGGAACCGTCGAGCGTCACCTGGCCCGTGGTGATCGCGGTGAGCCAAGCGATCGCGTCCTTGCGGCCGGCGCGCATGGCGTCCGTTGGCGTCGTGTTCGGGCCGCTCGCGAGGTCGTAGCGCGCGAGCTTGCAGCACGCCTCGATCACCGCCTTGTCCGGCGTCACCAGCGGCACGGCGTAGCGCCGGCGCAGGTAGCTGTCGATTTCGGAGGAGGCATTGTCCAGCGCCAGGCCGACGCGCACCTGGTCGATCTGGGTCAGATCCTGCCCAGACGGCGTGGTGAGGCTGATCAGCTCAGCCTCACCATAGCGCGCGATCAGATCCTGGACGGCGGCGTATGCCATCAGGCTTCCACTTGACCGCCGATGAAGGGGCGTCCCGGGCCGGCGTCGGCCGCGAGCGCATCATCCGTCTCGGGCGTGCCCCCAAAGACGATCACCTCAAGCTCGGGTTCCGCTTCGAAGGCGTCGAGCTGCTCCTGGGTGAAGGCGTCGAGCGGATATTCCTTGCGCGCCGGGTGCACGATGCCGGCCCGCCGGAAACCGGGCGTGCGGCAGGTGACGACGATGCGGCCGGCCGCCAGGGCCTCGGCGCCGGCACCTTCAACGCCGGCCTGCGCCTGAGCGGCCTTTTTAACCTGGTCCCGAAGGGGGCTGCGAGCCACGTTGATCACTCCAAAAAGCTGTGCGGTTCAGGCGGTAAGACGCGGAAGGCGCGCCTGGCTCATGAGAGCCAGGGCGACTTCTGGTAGGTCGCGGAGCCCTTCCAGGGATTGCTGACCGTCGTGAAGGTCGTGCCGTCCGAATTCAGCATGCTGATCAGCTCGGAATTGCAGAGCGCACGGCCCGCGCTTTCGAGGGACGGCCCGGTCACCAGCAGATCCGGCGTGATGCCGAGCGGCGCACCATCCTTGCGACGCAGGCTACCCATCGCGGCGCGCGCGGCCTGGTAGTTTTCGGGCGTCAGCGGCTTCGTGCTCATGAACGCGGTCTGCCAGAGCCCATAACCGGCGGCGCACCGACCGTCCACGCCCCACTCGAAGCGCTTCGCATGGAAGACGTTGTCGTCGTTCAGCGCGACCTTCGTGGTGACCACGAAGGGCCGGCGCGGCTGATAGATCATCGGCTTCAGCGGCTGCCGCGTATCGAAGAGGAACCAGGGGGCCACCGGATTGGAGCCGGGCGCGGCGATGTTGGCGTAAGCCACCGGATTTCCGCTCGCGTCATAGTTCACGTGATCGGTGTCGAAGAAGTACTGACCGTCGTAGCACTTCGTCGTCGCGCCGGCCGCGAGCGCCCGGTAGACGAGCAGGTCGGGCAGCTCTGCAGCGTTCTTCGCCAGCTGGTCGATCGCGATCTGGAAGATGCCGAACTGATCATCCTCGATGTCGTCGCGGTCGATGCCGAGCGTCTCCTCGAAGGTCTTGTTGACGATCGAGTAGGCGTTGTTGGACAGCTGATGCACGACACGGTCGCCGATCCACTCGCGGAGGCCCGGAATCTCATCCAGCTTCGGATAGACGTTCTCGCGCCCCGCGCTCGGGATCTCCATGGCGATCGTCTTGTACAGCGACGGTGCGGCCTGCAGGAACAGGTTGAACTTCAGGCTGACCATCGAGCTGAGGGACAGCATGTAGGGCGTGGAAATCTGCGGCATGATGCTCTCTCAGATCAGGACAATGGGGTTGCCGAGCTCGTCGAAGCCATCGAGGACCCCGACCTGGAGGCGCGTGTTCGAGCTGCTGCTCAGCGACACCGTCTGGTCATCGACGGCATAGACCGGAGCCCCGATGTTTGTGCCCGCTGGCGCAGCGTCGAATGGGAGCGCGATCCAGCCTCGATAGACCTCGACCAAGCCGGACCCACTCCAGGCGCCGGGTAGCGCGCCGGAGGTATTGTCCTGCTGGTGGGAGGCGACGCCCACCACCTTGACGGCCGCCGGGTTCGGGCTTGCAGCTCCGGCCGGCACGATCGTCTTGTCGCCACACAGGGCGACGATGCTGCCGCGGTAGACCTTGAAGCCGGCCTGCACGGCGTAGCCGTAGCGCCCGTGTGGCGCGACGGCCCGGAAATCCAGAACGCGATCTGCGGCGAGTGCCATTTACGCGCCCCCCTTCTTCGCCCGGCCGGCCTCGACCTGTTCCTTGGTGAGACCAAGGTTCGCGGCTGCCGTCGCATCCATGTCAGCCTGCCCGGCTTCGCCGGAGCGGCCACCCATGTGTTCAACCTTGATGCCGCCGGAGTGCAGCGACGGCATGTCGTTGATGATCCCCTGCGTGAACTCGGGATCTTTCACGAAGCGGGTGATCCACTCCTCGCGCTTCGCCGGCGGGATGGCCTTGCCGGCGGCGAGAGCCGCATTGATCGCGGCCTCGGCGGCGCCGCGGGCCAGCTTGGTCTGCAGCTCGGTCACCTGGCTCTGCAGCTGCACGACCTGGTCATTGCTGCCCGTTCGCTGCTGGAGCGCGGTGACGATGACGTCCGCCGTCGCGTCGGCCGCGGCGCCGGCGGCGGTCGCGATGCGGGAGATCTGCTGCGAATGCGTCTGCACGGTCGTGCGCGCGGCCTTCGCGGCGGCGAGGATCGCCGCCTCGTCGGCATCGGCCGGAAGACCCAAGGCCTCCCGGAGTGCGGCAAGGTTCATCGGGGCTTCCTGGCTATGAAGATGATGCGTGTTGAGGTTCGGGGCGTTCGTCAGGCTCGCCCGCACGATCTCGTTGATCGCGAGGGATTTCGGATCGACGGCGATCGCGGGCGAGATGCCGCGATAGGCCTTGTCGCCCATCAGCTTGCGGCCGGAGTTGGTCCACTCCACATGACCCCAGATGCCGTCCTGCCGGCTCTGCAGCTCGGTGATCCAGCCAACAGCCGGCGCCGGGCCGCCATTCTTCAGGGCGTGGTCGGTCGTGTGGTTCTCATCGAGGACGAGCTTGCCGCGCTTGGCGGCCGCGGCGACGATCGCCTCGGGGTTCTGCACCGAGTAAGGGCCGCGCCCGTCCACGCCGCGGAACTGGCCCGTGGGCAGAAGATGCACCCAATCCGGAGCACCTCCGGCCTCGGGCAATTCGCTGTGCGTGTGGACGATCAACATGCAGGCGAGAGTGCCCGCGCGAGAGCGGCGATATCATCCCCGTGGATACGGGGGTGCATCGACTTTTAGGGCTCTCGATTTTGGGAGGGCTGGAGCGTTTCCAGCGGGGCGGACGCTACGCTCGCCTAGGCGGGGCCGTCCACCCCGTTATTAGGTCTCTTAAACGCTCTTAAACGCGTGTTGGAAGCCTGGGGGTGGGTGAGAAATGCCTCAACGGAGCAATTCGGTGAAAAACAGGTCCACCGCGTGGAGGGTGGCGCGCCTGTCTGCCTCTCCGAAGCCCAGGAAGGGACGTGCGGGAACGGTCACCTTCCTGGCGAAGGTCACACCCTGCGCCATCCGGAAAACGAGCACCTTGCCGTTCTTGGGTTTGATGGTCGCGCCGAACTGGTGGACCGCCCCGTAAACCTTTGGCGTGCCCACCGTGACGTCACGCGAAGACGGCACGAAGGTAATGCTGCCCTGCAGGCCGCCTTCAAGGCCGAGCCCCACGAGGGTGCGCGGACCTTGCTTGACGCGCGCATAGCTCGGGTTCAGCGGCTTCCAGAAATTCCCTTGCGGATCGCGACCTTCGTTGAACCGCCGTTGCGTCGTCGAGACTAGGGACGTGCCGATCGCCGACATCAGGGGTGTCCAGTCCTGCGTCAGCTTCCGCAACTTGCCGATCGCGCGGTCGAAGTCGCGGCTGTCGAATTCGACGCGCATCTCCACGCTGGTCATCGATCGCTCCTGGATTCCGGGCTCATGCCCAGGCTATAGGTTGGTGGAATAGGCGCGGCGGAGACCACGGTGACATTCTCCCTGCCGAAGGACGTCCCTTGAGGGGACGGCCCACATGGGGTTGTGCGGGAGGCCCCGCCGCCGCGCCTACGAATTCTGATCATCCTGATGCAAGGCCCGCACCGTCCCCCAAAGGATGGTGAAGTGCATGAGCAACCGCTGCAGGGATGACGGCCGTACCCTGTGGAAATTGCCAATGGTAGCCACCGCGCCGTGCTGCCGGACGAGTGCCGAATAGGTCACGCCGGCGCGCTGGATGAGGAAGAGGCGACCCTTTCCCTGATCGAGCACCAGAGAAGGCTGCTCGATCAGCTGGGGCAGCAGCCGATATTCCGCCGAGGTGATCTCGGGATGGGTTTGAGCCTGCCGCGCCACGGTATCCGCTGAAAGCTGCACGATAGGCGCCGACATGCGTGCCGCTTGCTGAACGCCGAGCGGGACATAGCCGACGACGATTGCGCCGCTTGGCGCCTGGATGAACTGCTCCACCTCCTCGGGCGTCGCCGGCAGATTGTGGCTCGGCGCGACGGGCACCGACGGGATCGCCCGCGGCGGAATGCGGGGCGGCTTGCGCCGGCCAGTGGCCGGCGCCTGCTCGACCGGTACCGGCGATGTCACGGACGCCGGCGTCTCCGCCGACGGAAAGGTGGAGGCTTCCGGCGACGAGTTGGGCTTCTCCGGCGTGGGCTCGGGCTTAGCGCCAGGAGACCTGGGCGCCATGGGCGACGTTCCGCCGGACTCGCCGGCCCGCAGCGGAGGCCGGCCGGCACTGTCCATCCAGACCTTACCCGGGTTGTAGGCGAAGCCTGGGTCTATACCGCGCGGCACCTTGAAGACCTGGCCAGTCTTCTTGTTGGTCCAGTCGTGGAGATCGAGCGGCGGCGCCTGGTCTGGCCCATCCTTGCCCATCTCGGCCAGTTGGGGTCGGGAAATTACCTCGACATAGCAATGACACCGCCAGCCGTTCGGCGGGTAGTGCGTATTCCACCAGGGATCATCGCAGCTAAGGACGAGGCCGTTCCAAGCAACATGCTGCGGTCGAGGATTGGGGCAATTCGTGTGAACGTAGCGCCAAAAGGGAAACGCTCTCTTCGTGAAGGGTTGCGTCTGCTGCGCGTAGCGACCCGCACTGTAGGCCATGGAGAGGTTGGTCCCGTAGATGATCCGTGCGCGCCAGGCCGGGGTTCCGTTATGCACCCACCCGTGCTTTTTCACGATCTCCTCGAACGACTTCTGGAACTCCTGAAGCGTCGTGCCTTCGGCGATCGCGCGATCGACCTCCCGTCGGATGTCCTCGACAAGCGCCTCGCTTGCAGCGCCGGCGACCGTGAAGCCCCGCGCATGGGCCTCATCCATCAGGTCCGCCCAGTGCTCGCTGGTGACATTCGCCTTCTGCCGGAAGAAGGCGATGGCATCGTGAGGCTGGAGCTTGGCAGCCTGGATGATCGTGCGCGGGGCCATATTCGTCGCCTAGTAGTGGAGAGTGGTCTTCTCGATAGAGAGACCTCCGTAGGTCGCCAGAAGCCGCACATCTTCCAGCTCCAGAAAGATCTCGGCCACGCCGCTCGTGTCCTGTGCCGCCACCAATCCTGCTAGAATTATGTTTTCAAGCTGGTCCAAGTTTTTCCGGTAACGATCATATGTCGCGCGGCTATGCACCTCATGGGAGCCCCCGCGGGGATAGAGAGAAAGCCAGCTTTGATACTCTTCCGCGAGCTTTTTCACGGCCGCTTTGGCCAGAGACTGTGCTTTAAGAGGAGACATTTTGACTATCATCGGAATGTCCTCAGGCTAACGGAATATCGAGATATTGGATGAGGACTTGGCAGTCATCTTCCGAGAGAGAAACCTTCGGATCGCCTCCATTGTCTAGAAGGGCGATCAATGCACAACCTTCCATCAGCTTGAGAAGCCCATGATGGTCACGGCGCAATCCGCGTCCTTCACGCTCTTCGCGATCCGCATGATTTCTCAGTGCGAGTTTCACGAGATCCATCGCCTTTCCGGCGCCAATAATCGCATGCATCTGCTCGACTCCTTTCAGGAGAGACGATGATCTAGCGAAATCAACGCCCCGTCCAGCAATCAAGAAGGCGGCGATGCAGCGCGCCTTCTGCCGGCCTCGGTCACCCTGATGTGCCCCTTCACCACCTCGGCGAGACGACGCCGCACCAAGCGGCGCAGGGACGGATAAAGCGTTAAGAAGGGCTCGGCCTGGGGCACCGTTCCCGCCGCAAGCACCTGCAGTAAACGCCACTGCTCCGGGGTCAGAGGTTTACCCATGGCGAGGAAGCGTCGCCGCCTGCGCCTGGATCAGCGCGGCTTCCAGCTCGGCGGCCGCGATCGGCTCACCCGCCTCCCAGTCCTCGAAGAGGAAGCGGCCAAACGCTTCCGTCTCGCTGCTGCAGCTGAACTTCCGGGATCTCCACATGGTCAGCACAAACTCGGCCGCGATCGGCGGCTCCATCCAGTAGCCGTTCCAGCACCAATTCCCGATCCACTCGCGGGAACCCTTCACCGGAAAGACCTGGCGTCGGATGCGGATGGCATCCTTTAGCTCGGTCAGCTTGGGGCCATGCAGGAAGTTGCGAGCTTCGAATTCCCCTAGGCCATCCGGGAGTGCGAACATGTTCGCACGGCCGACAAACTGCCCGTTGTTGGGATCATTGCAGGCGATGTCGATCCGGACCCCCTGGCGCAAGACCTTCCGATGGGCGAGAGGCAGCAGCCGACGCGCGCCTTTGCGCCCCTCAAGGCTGCTCACCTGCCGCCTCCTGCACCAGTGCGGCCTGCCCGGCGAGGTTCGCCACCAGGATGCCGGCGGTCATCGCGTCCGCGAATTCCTGGCTGTTGAGCTTCAGCCCATGCAGCTTGGCCGCCATTTCGTGGAGATCGCTCGCGCCTTCCACCACGGTTCTGACCTGGTCCGTCAGCCCCTGCAGCGCGCCCTGGGCATCGCGCGCCAGGCTGTCTGTCAGCTGGGTGATGACGGTGGGGTCCAGATCCTGGGTCTGACGCTCGACGAGCGAACGGATTTGGGCATGGAGCTGCAAGGGGTCCTCCGTTGCTTTGGGCGGCTGGACATTGGGCGGCACTTCCTCGGGCGGCTCCTGCGCCGGAGCCGGCTGCTGAGGGGGCAGCAACGCGATGTCACCGCTTCCGGTGCGCACGCGGGCCTGGAGCGGGTTCGGCTGGGTCATGGGCGGATTGGGCGCCACGCGGCCGCCGACAACCTCGTCACCCTCGTCTGGCTCGCTAAGGTTCAGCCGCTCGCGGATCTCGCTGGCCTTGACCTTCAGCCCCTGCGGCCCGAGCCACTGGAGCGCGGTCGTCAGATCCTTGATCTCCGCTTCGTCCGGCCGGCCGATCTCGCAGGTCGGATAGACCGCTTGCTCGCCGAAGTTGAAGGCGATGATAGCCGCGAAAAGCTGGCGGGTGACGGTGCGGGACAAGCGCCGCGCATCGTAGCGCTCGATGTCCTCCTGGACGAGACGGTGGGTCTGGCCGGCCGCGTGGCTGCCGGGGTTCGCATCCGTCGTGGCAGTCTGGCCCAGGACGAGCTTCGAGACCTGTTTGTCCAGCCAGTCGGCGCGCTTCTCGTAGACCTCGGCCGCGGCCGTCAGATTGCCGTTCTCGACGAACTCAATCTCCATCGACTTCGGGATGATCGCTGCCGCGTCGCCGGCGATGCGGGAGACGGCCGACCACAGCACGTCACGATCGGACTCGCTGGAATCGGGGCCGTAGCGGCCAACGCGCATGGGCGCGCCGTAGTTCTGCACGAACACGGCCCAGTCGCGCAGCGTGAAGCTCTTATACATCCAAGCGAACATGGCGACCCGCGCCAGGCCCGAACGCATCAGAAGGCCAGATCTGTCCGGATGCCGATGCACCACGAACTTGTGGGGTTCCATCTCCACGTAGCCCGTGCTGTCGCGGATCAGGACGGTGTCGCCATCATAATAGTTGATCTCGAACCACCTCTGCGGGCGATACGTCAGGCACTTCGGCAGGATCGCCTTAGGCGTGATGTCCCAGTCGATCTCGAGTACCGAATAGCCCTTCGAGATCGCATCGAGCATGTCGAAGAGGGCGTCCTCGAGGACGCCATTTTTGATCCAGTCCCGTAGGAACTCGGCATGCTTCTCATGCTCGGGGTCTTCGGAGGCGGCGTTGATCGTCAAAGGCAGCTGGCAGACGGCCCGCCGGCGGGTTGCGAGGACCGCCGCATAGTGCGGGTCCCGCTCCTCGATGTCCTCGGCCAGTTCCTGAAACGCCAGGCTGTTGCCCTGGTCCGCGGCCGACAGGATTGCGGCCAGGCGCCCTGGCGTCAGTCCCCAGGCGGGATGCGCGCCAATGACCGGCCGGCCGCCCGCGATGGTCGGGGCGGCCTGGTCCTGCTTCAGCTTGGCGATGTCAGCCGAGCTGATCGGGTTGCCGTGCTGGTCAATAAGCTGCGCCATCGTCGCGCCTTCAGTCGTGGGTGATGGTTTCGAGGTCAGGGCCACCGCAGCGAGGGCATTCCACCGGCTCTTCATCCGGTGAACCGATCCAATCGCAGGCCGGGCAGACCCACTCCTTCAGATGGTTCTCACCGGCCTCTAATTCGGCTCTGAGATGGTGGGGCGTCGGCACTGGCGGCAGGCTCATGGAAGGGTTCCTTCTTGGAGAGCGTGAGACAGCGCTTCCTGCAGCGTGCGGGACAGCTTGGGGCCAAACTGCTGGCACATGCGACAGAGGCGCTGGTTTCCAAAATGCACGGCAGAATAGACCTGTGACGCGCAGCCCAAACATTCGAACCGGTGTCCCATGACGGGTGGCCGGCGGCCGTCCAGGTTGATGATCTCCGCGGTCATATGCTGCCTCGCAGCTCGCGGTGCCGGCGCGGCCGGCGATCGTCGTCATCGTCGGGCCGGTCGTAGCGGCGCTCTGCCGGTCCATCCAGCGCCGGCGCGCGGTTGCTGGCGCGGTAGTCGTATTCCTCGGGCTCTGCACGCGATGCCGCGAAGGCAAGTGCCGCCGCGATCGCCGCGTCGCCGTGGCGGGAAGCGCCCTCATCGGTGCGGGTCCGCTCCGGCACGCGCGCCACGCCGCGCACCAGGCGCAGGTTGCGCAGATCGTCGATGACATCCCGATCCTTGGGCAGGCTGAAGTTGTCATCCTCGATCGCCGCCTTCATCGGGGGCATATTCTCGCGATACCAGGGCTCGCTGAGGTTTATCAGCTGGATGCGCTCGCCGAAGCGCTGCTGCGCGACCTCGGCGAGGTAGGCGCCATTGCCGCCGGCATCCATAGCGCCGGCGCGGAGACGGGGGACGCGGTCCAGAAGCCAAAAAAGGATCTGCCTCTGCTGTTCGAAGGGGATATTGCGCAGCTCGACGATGATGCGCGTGCGGCGTGAGAGATCGCGGCAGATCGCGAGCAACCAGATCACCGTCAGATCGATGATGCGGCCGAAGTCCTCGCCGAAGGCATGCGGCTCATCCTGGAGCTGGGCCACCACCGGCCCGAGGTTGTCTTCGCACCAGGCGCGCGTAACCGCGAGGCGGATCTCCTCGGGCTGTAGTTTGAAGGAGGTCGGCTGCTCCCATCGTAGCACCGGCACATCAGGAACGGTGCGCGCTTCAAGCAACGTCCCCGGAAGATAGGCGCCGGTGGACGGGTTGGGGATGACGTTAAGCTCTTCGTCGGCGTTGTCTGCATAGATGGCGAGGATCTTGGCCCGCCATGCCTCCTCGCCCTCGGGCGTCCACTCAACACCCTGCGTCAGGCAGACACGGCGGTAGAGGCCTTGCTCTACCGCTTCATCGAAGGTCAGGCGCCCCACGAAATACGGCAGCTTGCCCGAGCGAATGTCGTTGATCAGGACGTTGAACTCGTTGGTGTCACCGTTATGGGTGCTGATGACGAGGACCTTGCCGCCCCAGATAAGGAAAGCCAAGGCGGCCTTCAAAGCCCCCTTCAGATCGTCCATGAAAGCGGCCTCGTCGAGAATGACGAGGCCTTGCTTGCCGCGCAAAGCACGAGGCACGGATGGAAGGGCGATTACCTCAAAACCTGATGCAAACCTGATCCGAAACGCGGCGATGTCTCGTTCCGGATGATCTGGGTCGCGCCAAACGAACTCTTCAACGGCCCCTGCCGCGAGCTGAAAGACTTTCGCCCACATCGCGACATAGTCGATGAACTCGCGCGTCATGTCGCGCTCGTAACCCATATACATCACGTCCATGCCGCCGGCGCTTTTAGCGGCCGCCGCGTAGGACGCCGCCGGCGCCGCTGCTGCCCAGCTGAAACCGGTGCGCCGGCTCTTTTCCCAGGCGCAGACGTCATTGATATCCAGCTGGTGCCACATCTCCTGCTGATAAGGCAGGAAGACACTCGGCAGATCGACGTCCGGCGGAACGGGTATCATGCCCGATCTCGCTTCACGCCAAATACCCCCGCCTTGATCTCCTCAATGATGTCGCGGCTCAGGCCGCGCTCGCGGGCAACTGCTTCCACCCGAGATGCAGCTTCCTTCTTCACCCGCGCCTCGGTGCGCAGCTCCAGCTCTCGGGTGAAGGCCTCATTGGTCCGGCTGGCCTTGGTCAGATGATCCATGGCCTTTGCCAGCAGCATCATCCCCATGGGATTGCCGTTGACGGCCGCCTTGCCGTCTTCGTCGATGTCTTCCCCACCTGACGCGCGCAGCTGCACGTCGAGCAGCATCGAATGGAGCAATTCGATGTTGGCGCGGGCCGCCATGCTCTCCGGCGCATCGCCCATCTCGCGCACGAGTGCCGAGGCCACGTCGCGGGAGCGCCGGGCCTTTTCCGCCATCGCGTCCAGCCCCTTGATGTGGCGCCCAAGGGCGGACCGGCTGGGGGCGCGGCCGTACAGGGCGCGCAGGTGCTCCAAGATGCGATCGATGGTGACGCCCTGAATCCGGAGGCGGCTGATCTCGCTCCGGATCTCATCAGGCATCTGGTCGATGGAGCTGGGCCGGCTCATGCTGCGTTACCGCGGCGCCGGGCGGGCCACGCCAGGGTGCGGCGTGCCGTTGGCGACATCCAGGCCCTTTTCCGTCAGGTGCAGCAACCACAGCTCGCCGATCGAGGTGGGCAGCTTCTCGACACGCGCCAAGAGATGCGTCTCCAGGTAGAGCGCTTCGTCCCGAAGCTGATCACTCGACAGGTTGTGACCGATATGCTCCAGCATCATCCGGAGCGACCGCTCATTCAGCGCGTAACCGGGGTCCTCCTTCAGGCACGCCAGCATCATGCGGCGGCGATCGCGCGCGAGGACTTCTCCGAGGCTCATAGCATGCCCTTTGCTTTCTCAATGGCCGCTTCGAAAATCAGCGCCAGATGGTGTTCGATCTTTTGAAGCGATCCTGCGACCGCTCGCGTCTCAACCCTGATCCCCGCCATCTCGGCGTTCATTGTGGCCATGCGCCCACTGATGAGCGCCATGTCGCTTTCAAGGCGCGTCACGCGAGGCTCAATTGCCCTGCGTGCCAGCAGCAGCCAGAGGAATCCCCCGTTGATGACCAGTAGCAAAAACAGCAGCGCCACGATCAACGCGCGGAATTCCTCATGGCTCATGGCCGTGCCTCCTCTGCAGCGGCCTGGCATTCAACGCAAAGACGCGCACCGGGAACCGCCTGGCGCCTCGCCTCAGGGATGTCTTCGCCGCAGTTGCGGCATGTAAGCGCGGCGGCCGCCGACTGCACCGGGCGCACCGCTCGGTGGAGAGCGGAAGCCCGATACAGTTCTTCGGCACGCTGCGCCTGGTCAGCCTCGTCCATCAGATGGCCGGCTGCTGCACCGCGGCCGGGGCGACCTGTTCCGAAGTCTGCGTCTCGACCGTAGCTTTGGCGGCGGCGCCGGCGGCCGCGCCACTGACGAGGTTGGCGACCGTGTCCACGCCGCTCTTCAGCTCGGAAATGGCCCCAGTGACAGCGGCGTCCCCGGCGACGGGCGCAGCGGCCGCCGCGGCAGCAGTCGCGGCCCCGGCGACCGAGGCGGCGGTCAGGCCACCGGTGGCCACCTTGCCGAGGGTGGTGATGGCATGCGTGAGCAGCGTCTCGGTGCTGACCGTTCCGCTGGACGTCGCGGTAGCCGGCGCGGCCGAAACCATGGCGGGCGCCAGCACCTTGCCGACTTCGCCTTTGAGCATCGAGCCCAGCAGATCCTCGCCCGCGCCCAGGAGGGCCACGTCGTTGGGGAAGCGCTCCTGCACCTTCTTCACGCCGTCCGCGACACCGGCCGCGAGCACCGTCTTGGCATCCGCGCCGGTGCCGAGCAGCGGAGCGACGTCCATGGCGATCTCGCCGGCGAGGCGCCCCATGCCGGCGGTGACGCGTGAGAGAGCAGCGAAGGCCACATCGTCCTTCGTCTTTGCCGACATCGCGGCAGCCCAGGAGGCTACGCTCTTACCCGCGACCGCGGCGCCGACGAGGGCGCCAACGCCGAGCCAGGGCGCGACCGCAACCGCAATCGAGTTCAAAACTGACATGCGTCAGGGTTCCTGTTTGGAGAGGGTGATGAGGGGGGATTGCATGGCGCCTACGCCGCCGCCTTGGCGGCGCCAGCGTTGTCGTTCGAAGGAGACCCAGCGGCGGACAGCACCAGGCGCACGGCGCTGATCGGGAGAGAGCAGAGACGCCGAGCCCAACCGCCGCCGTAGGTGGGCCAGGTCGGAAGAGCGGCCATCAGAAGCAGGCGCCGCGCCTGGAATTCGATGCTGATGGCATCAACGCCGGACTTGGCGAGCGCGGCCGAGATGGCTGCCGCCGTCTGCGTGCCGTAAAGACCATCCGCCGTGGCGCCCACAGAGGCCTGCAGCAACTTGATCGCGGCAGCCACGCCATTATTCACGGCCGCGTCGAAGACGAGCGCCGCAAGCTGGATCGGCAGCGCATCACCGTTGACCTTGTCGTAGTAGAGCGTGCGGTAGATCTGCTTTGCCTGATCCAGGGTCAGATTGGCGATATCGAGCGTCGGGAAGGCTCCGGCGGAAATGCCATATTTGGTGCCGACGAGCTTGCCGACGCCGATCTGGCCGCCCGTCCAGTTCATGCGATCATTGCGGTCGAGCGAGAGGCCGCCCTCAATGTTCAGCGTGATCGGAACGATCTGGTTGAATTGGTCCGACGCCATGGTGCCCTCGCGTGAGGACACATCATTCGCATCATCGTGAAATGAGATTCATCCCCGCGGATACGGGGGTGTCAGTCCAGCTTCAGAGACAGCTGCTTGATCGAGAGGGCCATGGCGCGATCGCCACGCGTGCGCGAAGCGTCCTCGCGCGCCCTCTGCAATATCCTCTCTACCGAGGAGACATCAATACCCAGCCGGCGGGCGATCTTAGAATGGGAAAGGCCCTGCTCACGCAGAACCTGGACGCGCCAGGGCTTGCACGAGGGTATGCGCATGTAAATGCCACCATACTCTCGTGAAAGCTCTGCCGCTGCCGACTGGTCGAATTTGGCGACGACCGCGCTCACGCCCTTCTCAGGGCTTTCCGTGATGTAGGTGCGGGTGCCCGCAAACTCCTCGATCACGGCGAGCGCGGCATTCTCGCCGGCAATCTCGACAAGCCACGCGATCTGCGCGGGAGGGATGGGACGATCAGGCATTCGCGGCGATCGTCCCAGGGATATTCGAGATCACGATCTTCGGGGTCTCGACGTGACCTTTCTTCATCTCCCGCTGCATGATCACCGAGCGGGAGATGACGATCGCGCACTCACCATCGCGCTTCTTCCAGACGAACCGGATGCGCCATGATCCATCCGTGCGCGGCCGCGCGATCGCTTTGGCTGCCAGCGTGAAACCCTCGCCCTTCAGATCGTCATGGTAGGCGAGCAGACCACCGCCGAGCAGGCCGAAGGCGTCGAGCGACGTCACTTTGGGCAGCAGCGACTTCTTCCGGCGGCGCATCAGAACGTCCCTCCGGTCGCCCCGCGCACGATGCCGGCGCCGTCGAGCAAGCTGTCGAGCTCGGCGCGGATCGCCTCTTCGGGAGTCTCGGCTTGGGCGAAGGACAGGTCCGCATTCCAGTCCACCTGAAGGCCGAGCATCTCGGCCAGAGCGGTCACTGTGGCGAGCGCGCCGCCCATCCAGACCCAGACGAGGGGATGGTCGATGGCCGGAGATGGAGCAGCGCTGCAATCCTGGGCACGGCTCCAGGGTGCGCAGGCATCGAACACGGCCTGCCGCGCAGCCTCAGCCGTCTGCCGCTCGATCGCCGGTAGAATGATCCCTTCGGCATAGGCCACGGCCTTGGCCTGCAGCTCGGCCATGTTGATCGGATGACCACCCTTCCCGGCGGTCTCGCGCTTCAACGAGAGAGCGTTGCGGATCGAAGCCGCGATCGCGTAGCGGAGCTGATCCTCGCTCATGCTGATTTCCTCGCGTTTTGACGCTCACGGCCGAGCCAGGACTTGAGGCCTTCGATCACGCGGTTTGCTTCCGCACCGGTCAGGAACTCGGGGGTCTCTTTCCCCGTCTGGCGCCGCACGAAGGCACGGAGCGCCTTGTCCTTATCCTCCACCGTGACGAAGGCCTTTAGGTCGTTCCAGACGGCGTAGATCATCCGAACATGCGGCTTGTGGCTGATGCGGGCAGCCTTCGGCTTCCAGCCCATCCTCCGGAACTCGGTCAGCACCTGGTCCAGTTGCGCGTCGCTGCACGCCGCGGCGCTGGTGACACCGGCGACCCTCTCCAGGACCGCACGATAATCGTCCTCGCTGCGGAACAGCTCCTTGCGGGCGATATGCGCCTTCGCAAGCATGGCGCGGCGTTTCGGGCTCATGACCGCGCTCCGGCGTTCAGCGGGTCGCCGGGCCGGCTCACGTCCATCGCCACGACGGCCAGGACGGCTAGCTCTTCGACCTGCGTCATGGGCGGGCAATGCGGGCACGGGCGACCCTCCTGGCAAAGCCCGGTGTCGCACCGCAACCAGCTGAGAGAGAGGACGCCTTTTTCCTCATCCGGGAGCAGCGTGTATTCGAGGGTTCGGTTCTGGCCACGGAACAGGAACGGTGTCGCATAGATGGGAACGAAGGTATCCGATCCGACTTCCTTGGCAATGACCTGGACCTGGCTCGAACCGTTTGTGGTGTCTTCGTTGTCGTTCACAGGTGCGCCTCCAGGTCGAAAGTTGATCCCGGTGGGGTCTTCGTCGGTCTCCGGAATTGATGATCCATCTGCATGGTCATCAGCGCCACCGACTGGGCATTCAAGCGGACATTCTTGGTTAGGTTGAGGTCGATCCGACCTTCGAGCAGCGCGACGCCCAGCAGGATCATCGCGTTGTCCATGTCCCGGCGCGCATCCAGGATCATCTTGCCGAGTTCGAAGAGGCTCTTCTGTTCCATCACGCGCCCTCCCCATCCTGATGCGGAGCCTTCTGACGGGTAACCGGGCCGCCCCACTGAAAGGCCGCTCGTAGACCCGTCAGCGGGCCACAGCAGTCGAGAATTGCGCAGGCTTCGAACTCGATCGACGCCACGGCAACCGAATGATCGAGCATGCGGACGCGGACGGTTTCGAGGTAGGGAGCCAAAGCGCCAAGGGCTTCGACATGCGCCTGCAGTTGCTCCAGCTCGATGGCCGGCACCACGGCCACCTCTGGGGAGATAGGATTGGTCTGTGACGCGGGGGCGTATTGCGCCTCCCCTGGCCCTTCTCCCCGGCCGGTCGCGAGCCAATCGACTGTAACACCACAGGCTTCGGCGAGTGCGACTAGGGCTGACGTGGGCATGTCACGACTGGATAAGTAGTCGCTTAACGTGCGACCCGGAATGCCTGAGCGATCCGCGATCGCCTTGTGCCCGCCAGCATTGGAAACTGCTTTCCTGAGGCGGTTTCTCCGCAACTTTATCTGATCGTTCATCACACCCTCGCCACGTCGAGGGGGATCTGGACGAAGTCCTTGTCGGGCGCGGATCGCTTGTAGAGGCGGACATATTCCTTGCTGCTTTGAACGCGCACGGCCTCGCTGATCGCGTCCATCGCTCGCTTCCATCGATCATCCGCGATGTCCAGCTTCCGCAGCCCCAGGATGCGATCGACATTCAGCTTTCCCGCCTTCCCGACCTGGAAGACGTCCTCGATCAGCGTGCGCACCTCCTTGCGGCTGCCCTCGGTCCAATCACGCAGGCACTCATCGATGAGGCCTTTCGCGATCTGCAGCTCGGGACCAAAGGTGAGGCTGTCGCCGATCGCGATCTGGAGGCGCATGAGGCCGTTATAGGAGCTGAGGGTGATATTGCCCTTCTGGCCACCCCGAGCCGCGCCATACTGCTGCGCGAGGATCTCCACGTAGGCTTTCACACGCTCCGCGGTCTCCTCGCGGAAGACATGCAGCGCCCTTGAGAGGCCTTCGGCGTGTTCGATCACCTCGCGGACCAATTCGTCTTCAAGCAAATGCTGCGGCTTGACCGCGTCGAGCGGCACGAGGCGCCCCTGACTGTCCTGCAGGTAGCCGGTGGGAGTGGTCATCATGCCCTCTCAGAATGACCGCGGCGGAAAAGCGCCCGGCGGGTGAAAGTCGCTTCGGAAGGGAACTGCGGTTTGGCTGTCATCGGATCAGGCCCATCCAGGCCGGCCTCAATGAGATCGGCGACGGAGACGCCGAGAGCCATGGCCCGCCGCTTCATGACGGCCGCGAACGATCCAACCACGATGACCGCGTCAGCCGGCACCGGCGGGATGTCGAGTTCGCCAGTGGCTGAAGAAGGCATCGGGTTCACCAGGTCGGGTGATAGGCGCACCAAGCGCCCCGTCAGCAGCTCCACGGTGAACATGATCGTGGTGCCACCCCAGACCGAGCGGCGGATCACCTTGCCCACCCTGCAGCTGCCGGAAATGGCGCCGGGCTTGATGACGCCGGTCCAGACCGGCTGCTCGTCGATTTCTCGAATCATGCGATCCTCCCGAGTTTCGGGACCCGCACCGTCCTGGCAGACGGAATGTGGTCGTAGATGTGCTTGAGATCGGCGCCATTGAGGCCGAGCAGGGCGGTTGCCTCAATGAAGCAGCCGGCACTGGCGTCATGATCGAAGAGAAGACAGTTAATGATGGTGACGACGGCGCGGCCGCGGCGCGTCTCCGGCTGGGCCACGCGGTTCATGCCTCGACCCCCAGCAAGTTCCGCCAAGCTTTGCTAAGCTGCTTCTCAGTCGGTTCTGAGGCCCCGCTCTCTTCGGCGGCCATCTTTGCGATGCGGAGGGCCTTCGTCATGCTGCGGAGCGCGCCCGGCTCGCGAGCGATTTCTTCAGCCCGCCGCCGCACTTCTGTATTGGTGAGATTCCAGGCATCGAGCAACTTGCCCACATCTCCCTTGGCAGGCACGGGACGGTTCACTCGGAAGCCAACGCGAGAGAAGAGCTGGGCGTATTTTTCGGAACGATCCTTGCTGTCCATGAGGTTCTTGACGGTGGCATTGCCGGCAAGCGCCACGCCGACATTCGCGAGATCGAAGATCGCTCGCAGTTGCTCTAGGGCATCGATTTGCAGGTGCTGCGCCTCGTCAACGATCACCAAACCGGACGTTCCGGTAAGCCGCTTGATGATATGTGCCGACAGACGAGAAGAGTGCGCTCGACCATAGGTCGGAAGAGCAAGCACATCGGCCAGTTCGGCGAGCAACGCCTTCGCGGTGCGCATGCTTGGATTGGCCGTCACCAGCCAAACGTTGGAGTTGTTCTGCGCATAGGCGGCGCAGGCTTCAGTTTTGCCCACACCAGGCGCGCCCGTGATGACAATGATATCGGGAATGTGCTGAGCAAACTCCAGCGCATCCATAATTGCTTCTGCAGTGGGTGTCATGATGAAACCCGGAGCGACAGCGATGCCCGTGCGTTTCCGAGTTTTTCCGTTCTGGGCACTCAGCCAAGGCCGTAGCCGATCTGCGATGTTCTCGTTCCGACCGTTGTAGGTGCCTTTGACGAAGGCGGCCAAGGTGCCATAGGGCACGCTGCTTTCCTCCGAGATCGTGCGGACCGAGATGCCGCCCGCGATCGCAGCGTTAATCGCCGTGCGAACATCATCGACATCCTCGGATGCCTTAGAATTTTGTCTTGCAGCTTCTGTTGAGGCGCTCATATGCTTGTGCTCTTCTTATGTTGGTAGGTCTCTTCGATCGCGGGCGGTGCGAACGTCCGCGATCAACTCTCTCCCCCGACAATTGCGTCTGATCCGACATTGCGTTTGCGCCAGGCGCGCATCACGCTCAGATTGCTATCTTCCTCGTCATCGTCGAGAAGTTCGGGCGCTGCTTGCTGCACGGGCAGAGGCAGCGCAAAAGCCGTGTTGCCAGACACCAGTCGCACCACTTTGGTTTCGATTGGCGCCGGTTCTTCCGGTTTGGGGAGCATCGCCGCGTAACCCTGCGGCGTAAGCTTGAGGGCAGCGGCCTTGGCCTGCTTGATGCCGTTCTTCCAATCGCGCAGCGCTCTCGCATGCGACCGCGCCGCATCGACATCGTTGAAGCCAGTGGCGTCGATGACCGGTGCAGCGCCCAGATAGACGCCGGTCGCGTCATAGACGTGTAGATCAGCGTTCAGCACCTGAGGATCGAAGCGCACGACAAGCTTGTCTCCCATGTGCCGGTGCAGGAATTCGCCCCAGTAGCGATTGCCCATGAAGGTGATCGAACCATCCCGGCGATTGCAGGTCACGGCTTCGGCCGTCATGAGCCACAACTGCCGCTGTTCAGCCGTTGCTTTTCGGATGGGCGAGACCGCGTAGGAGCGCTCAAAGACCTCGTCGAAGGAGAATCGACCTGCGCATACCTTCGTGTTGCGGAGCTGGCGCGCGTTGTGCTCGATGATTCCAGCCGTCAACACGTCGACGAATGCCTGAAGATCGACAGCATTCGCGCTGTTGTAGTTCTCGGGCTTGTTCGTCGGATTGTTACCCGTATATGACCCGGCGAATGCCGGGTGACGCGCCAGGTTCCTGGCAAACTCACCGAAGGCGCGTTCGATCGGCTTGGCCTGGCCGTGGAAGGGCCGTGCCCAATGCACCGTGACGCCTAGGATTTTCAGCAGGCCGTCGGGTTCTTCATCCCGAACTTTGAAGCGGTAGCGGTTCGGGATGCCGCCCGTCAGCCATTTAGACGCGAAGGCACGTCCGTTATCGAGGTAGCAGTGCGACGGGATTCCGTAGTGCTCGACGACGTCGCCAAAGGCGAGGCGGACGGCGTTCTTGTTCTCCGAACGGTCGAGCCGCCAGCTGAGAATTTTCCCGCTATAAAGGTCTTGGAAGGCAACCATCATCGGGCGACCGACATAGCCGTCCGGCCAGCGCACGAAGTTGTCCCACTCGTGGCCGTCAGCGCAGACCGCTTCTAGGGCATGGAACACGCCGCGGTCGCGCTCCTGTGCCGGATACATGCGGCTCAGAGCCTTGTCACCTTCGCGGCTTAGCACCACGAGCGGCCGGGGCAGAGCGTCAACCCGACGCTGCAGGGTCGCCTGGCTAGGTACTACCCATCCTTTGGTCTTTGCGATTTTGAAGAGGCGCCGGTAGCAGTCCGAGAGCTGCGGCTGTTCAAGACGCAGGTAATCGGCGCAGAAGGCATCCCATGCTTCTGGAGTGAATTCGGCCTTCACTTCACGGCCGCGCTGAGCCGGCAGAAGGAAGGGAGCCCACTCGCTTCGCGGAATGCCTCGAACTAGGGCGATCCAGTTGTTCAGCGTGCCCTTTCGGATGTCGAACTGCTTTCGCACTTCGAGCTTCGCATCCTCGCGCTTCTGACCGCCCCGAACGAGCGCATCGTAGGCATCGAGGCATTTCAGAATGAAGAGCGCGCGCTTACGCTTGCTCTCGGTCGCCTGGTTCCAACGTCTCCACGCAGCCTGATACAGCTCGCCGTCCTGATGGGCCGAACCTTCAATCCGGCTCTCCCATTTCGTCATAACGCACACCTGAGCTTCAGGTGGCAGGATGCTAAAATGGTACTCTTTTCCGCCGCCGGCCTTCTGCCGGTTGCGATGCTTCTTGTTGCGGTAGGCGACGCCATCATAGCCATTGTGCTTGATGACCTCATAGAGCGCGCGTTCGCTCAGCACACCAGGCAGATTGGCAGCCGCAAACTCGGGGATCGTTGCCCATTCCAGGTCTCTCTTCATCGAGCGACCTCGATGTCTTCAGCGGAACCGTCGCCTGGAGCGTCATCTCCATCTGGGTTCTGCCCTTGACCTTGTGGATTGGGGAATGGACCGCCAGACCAAAGCCAGTGAGCTGGAACATCCAGCGACTTGGCGATCCGCTCGAGCATCTTCCACGAAATGAAGTGATGCCCTTGCAGTCTGATGATTGTGTCTTCTGCGATCCCCGTGTCCTCAGCTATTTGCGAGATCAGATAGCCGGCCCCGTATTTTCCCCGGATGGCTTGGTTGAACCTCTGTATGAACCCATCGATAGAGTCCATCTTTGCGAAATTCCACTCGCGCCTATATAGCCACTTCACCATTAGCCACGCCTCCCGCGAGATTGCCGACGCAACCGATCTTCATGACGGCGCAGTTCTTTGAGGTGCTCGTGGATAGCCGCCAGTTCGATCAGCGGCAGATGCTTCCGCTCGATCGTGGCCCAACCGAGCGGCTCAGCCAGAAGCTCCACGAGACGCCGATCCTCGGTCGCGTGCAGGAGAGCGACGAAGCGAGGAACACTGATCTGGTGGGTTTCCCGTTGGGGCGACGCGTAAGCGTTCAGCACATTGATGCTGATGGAACGGCCAAGACGATCTGACATGCGACGCGCCACCTCTTCGCGCGGCCGCCCGCACGATTTCAGGGTGGTGGAAATGGCGCTGGAAAGCCGCTCGGAGAAGGTCAGCCCGCGCACCTCGAAATCATCGAAGCGCGCAACCGGGTTCGGCGGCTGCCACTCAAGAAGGTCGAGCTGCCCTTCGACTGCTCGGCCGCGCATCAGGCAGCATCCTTCCGAAGGATCGAGCCCTTCTTGATCCAGCCTTCCTGCACTAGGAAGTCGAGGAACGCGAGCCGGGCATCCTTCGAGACCTTCTCGAACTTCTTCGAGAGGGCGTGGCTCTCGCGTACCCAGGCCGCGTTTTGAACGGTCGTCTCGGCCTCGGCTTCCGCCCTCATCGCGGAGGGCAGTTTGCCAGCGTCAAATGCCTCCTGGATTACCTGCGCCTGCTGGTCGCGCGGGATCTGCGTTCCGATCCATTCAAGCTCCTTGCGGTTGTCGGCAATCGTGGTGCCTTCCAAGAGGCTGCGGGCATCTGGCGAGAGCGCGGCCGCAAGCTTCACCCAGGCACGAATAGCCCGGTCGGTGACGCCCATTTCCTCCGATATCTTTGTGGCAAAACTCTTGGGGCGAGCGCCGATAAGGGCAGCGCTCTCCTCCATCGAGGACCAAACGGCATCGCGTTCCGTTTGGTCGATGTCATCCTCATCCGACCCAGACGCAACGCTTGCGTCTTGGTCTAAGCCTCTGATTCCACCCCATTTTGTCTCGGGAAACGCTTTGAGATACAGAGCCTTCAGCTCTTCGAGGCAGATGGCCCGTCCAAGGATGGTCAGGGACAGGTGCCGGAAGTTCTCCTCGATCTCGACGATGCGAGCCTTGTCGTCGGAGAGCGTCACGATCTCCGCCGGAATGGTCTCCCAGCCGAGCAACTGGGCGGCATTCCAGCGATTGAAGCCCGCCACGCCCTGCAGGAGATTGCCTTTGAGCTTGCGCACGATGATCGGGGTCAGCAGCCCCTGATCGTCCATGGAAGTGGCGAGCGCCTCCACGTGCTGCCGATCGGCCCGGCGGATGCGCGCTTCAGACCAGGTGATATCGGCGACCTTGATCAACTCGACCTTGATAGCTCGCATGTTCAGGCAGCCACGCTTTTTCTACGGAGACGGTCGGGTACCGCCGCGATAGGAGAGCGGGGTGTAACGAAGGAGATCGGCGTGCCATCAGGCTGATAGCGATCAGGCCACACCTCGTAAGGCTTCATGCCGAGAAGCTCGGCGAGCTTTGCCTCTAGAGCGATGGAACTGCCTGGGCGGCTCAGGACGTTGCTCACCGAGCTGGGGTGGTAGCCAAGCTCTCTGGAGAGGTTGGCAAGAGGGCCGTACTTCTTTCGAAGCGCCGCTTTGATATCCTCGACGTGCATTCCGCACGGTCGGCGTGCCATATGGTTTCTCCTCACGTGATCCAGCGCCAACTGGATGATGTTTGGGCTGTAAAAATGATTTCGTTCGCACGAGGGCAACAACCAAATGTCATATTATGAACCGAACGGCAATAGTCATTTGGCGCTGCAATCTTACCGATCGGTAATCTTCTGCCAAACGGCGAAGATGTCGCTGATATGACTGACGATTTTCGCAGAGGCCGCAACCAAATGGCCGGTTCAGCCATTTGCGATCCTGAGGATGACGATCGGAGCATAAAAGAGAGGGCCGAACGGCTACGCTTGGCTGTTCGGCTCGCCGGCGGGAACACTCGCGTTGCTCAAAGAGCTGGGATGCCTGTGGGCACACTCACTCGCTACTTAGCTGGGCGCGATATGAAGGCATCCGCGATGATCGCCCTGGCACGCGCCTGCTCGGTCTCGCTGGATTGGCTCGCGGAAGGAGTCGGAGAGGCCGACATGGCGGCTGGTCATTCAGAAGATACTGCACCTGTGACACCGGCAGAGACCGTCGGCATCAAGTATTTGGACGTCCATTCCTCGCGAGGGCCAGGTAATTTTTCTGAGGATTTGACAGATGCACCAATATTAGACGTTCCAAAGCGGTTTGTTGATGTGGCTTTTCATCGCGGAATGAGCGATTTTTTCATGATGCGTCTTATGGGTAACTTTATGGAGCCCACTATAAGAAGCGGGGAGGTGATCTTTATCGATCGATCAAGGTCCGCTTCATTTGATGGCATCTTTGCGGTGATCTTCTCCGGCATCTTCATGATAAGACGCCTGACTGTCCGCAAGGAGGGGCTTCTGACGCTCTCCTCCGACAATGAGAGCCACGAGTCTGGGGATCACCCCATTGATCGCGTTCGGTGGGAACTTCCCCACCCCGATGCCGATATGAGCAACCTGTTCATCGTCGGCCGGGTCGCCTATCGCCTTCAGTTCATGCTTTAAGAGCCGTCTAAGAGGCTCTAAGGTCGGTCTCGATTAATCTAAGTGCGGGCGCTGGATTTCGCATTTCATCTGAATGCCGGCGCCCGACGCTGGATCATTTCGCAAATCCAAACCGGCTCCTTTCGGGACATCCCGGCGCCGAATTTTTGGCGGATTCCTTCAGGTCTCGTCCCTATAAATCCCGAAAATTCCCGGATGATCCCGGTTTCTCATTTCAAGTGACGAGGGACACCGTCTCAACTTCTATCGCAATTTCGAGCAGTGCCTGCACCGCGTGCCGGTGGACGCAGACTTCGTGGCCCTTTGCGACCAGGACGACGTGTGGCACGCGGACAAGCTGACGTCGCTTCTCGGCGCATTCGACGACCAGACGAAGCTCGTCTATAGCGATGCCCGCCTCGTCGATGCCGACGGCCACGTGCGCTCGGACACCTTCTGGGTGGGCCGACGCAACAACTACACCGACCTCGCCACGCTGATGGTCGCGAACACGGTGACCGGCGCAGCAAGCATGATCCGCACCGCTCTCTTGCCTGACATCCTGCCGTTTCCGGAACCCGTTGGGCCGATATTCCATGATCACTGGATCGGCCTGATGGCGCTTTACACAGGCCGCATTGGCTATGTTGAAAGGTCCCTTTACGACTACGTGCAGCATGCCGAAGGGGTGATCGGGCACAACTACAATGCCTGACCGGGCCTCACCGCTGCGGCGCGCGAAGTCCTGCGGCACGTCCCCCATCGCGGGCGGATGGCCCGGGCGGCGACGGGTCTCCTGAAGCAGGCCGTTTCAGACCACGTTTTCGTTCTTCAAAAGGCCATGCTCGGCCGGCTGCTGATGCTTCGGGCACCGGAGGCGGAGCCGGCGAAACAGGCAGTGGCGGCCCGCTTCGCGGTGTTTGACAGCTCCCCCCGCGCGGTGCTGCAGGAGAAACTCTCTGCGTCTCTGTCGCGCCGTCCGACCCTTAACCTGGAAGGCATGTTTCTGTGGTCAGTGCTCGGCACCAGGCTGCGCAATCTCGCCTTCCGGGCGAAGCAATCCCAGATCGTCCGACTGCAGAGAGAGAGACCGGGCGCCCGCCTCCTGGATGCGGTGATCCGCGATCCGAAGCCTGGCGCGAGCCTCCC
This sequence comes from Acidisoma sp. 7E03, assembly GCF_054665075.1. NCBI lineage: Bacteria > Pseudomonadati > Pseudomonadota > Alphaproteobacteria > Acetobacterales > Acidocellaceae > Acidisoma > Acidisoma sp. 7E03. Next base: position 18,079 of record NZ_BAAFHE010000012.1, on the reverse strand, counting down.
AACCGCAATCGCGGAGCCTGTGGTTGCCGCGGCGCCCGAGGCGCCGCCGGTCGCGGTGCTGGAATACGGAAACACGCGCCCGATTCATCACAACATCTCCGGGCTGACCCTCGACGTCTCTTCCGCCCATCCGAAGCGGGTCAATCTGCTCTTGGCGATGATCGACTTCAAATACGTCTTCGGCGGCTATCTCGGCATGTTCAACCTGGCCCTTCGTCTTCGGCGCGAAGGCTATCAGGTGCGCATCATCTTGCACGAGCGTAGCGACTGGGACATGGACTCCTGGCGCCAGCAGATCAAGAAATATCCCGGCATCACAACGCTGTTCGACGAGATCGAGGTGATCAGCCGGTTCGATCGCGCGGTTCCCGTCCCGGCTCATCCCGAAGATCGCTTCGTCGCGACCAATTGCTGGGCCGCGCATATCGCGCATGAAACCGTGCAGGCTCTGCAAGAGAAGCGCTTTCTGTTCATGATTCAGGAATATGAGCCGTATTTCCTACCGATGAACTCGATCAGCGCCTTGTTCCAGCAGGCCTATGATTTTCCGCAAGTCGCTCTCTTCTCGACGGCGCTTCTCGCGGACTTCTTCCGTCGCGAAAAGATCGGCGTCTTCAAGCGCCCTGGCGGAGAGGCGGACGCCGCAATCTTCAGCAACGCCATCCAAAAATTTCATCCGAAGCGAGAGACGCTGCAGCGTAGCGAGCGCAGGCTGCTGGTCTATGCACGGCCGGAGGAGCATGCGGCGCGCAACCTCTTCGAGCTCGCGATGATCGCGCTTGCCAAGCTCGCGCGCGATCCGCGCATCTCCCTCGAAAACTGGTCCTTCCACGGCATCGGGTCCATCGATCGGCGGGTGAATTTGGAACTCGCGCCGGGCCTGCCGCTGCAACTTCTGCCGAAGACCAGTCTGCAGGAGTATATCGATATGATGCCGCGGTTCGACGTCGGGCTGTCGCTGATGCTGACTCCGCATCCGAGCCTCGTACCTCTCGAAATGGCCTCGGCCGGGATGTGGGCCGTGACGAATACCTTCGCCAACAAGACGTCGGAGGCGCTGGCCGCGATCTCTTCCAATCTCATCGGCGTCGCACCCACTGTCGATGCGATCGTCGATGGGCTGGTACAGGCCATGCAGCGCGTCGATGACCTCGATGCGCGGCTCGCCGGCGCGGAGATCGACTGGCCCGTCGACTGGGATGCGGCCTTCCCTCTGGAAAGCCTGGATCGCATGCGGCGGTTCCTCGGTCCGCGAGGCGCGGAAGCCTGACCGTTCCTTCGCTTGCAGGCGAGACGACGGCCACCAGTGACCAGCATCAGGATTTTCGGATGTCTCTAGCGGAGAATTACGACAAGGCATTTTTTGAGGCACAGGCGGCAGGCAGTCTGCAGTCTGCGCGCGTCGTGCTGGGGGAGATCCTTCCGCTCGTCCGGCCGCGCCGCATCGTCGACATCGGGTGCGGCGTCGGCTCCTGGCTGCGTGCTGCGCGCGAGCACGGTGTGCCGGAGGTCGTCGGCATCGATGGGGATTACGTTGACCGCGCGGCACTGCTCATCGAGGATCATTGCTTCATCCCCGCCGATCTGGAGACGGTGGATCTCGCCACGTTTTTTTCGTCCAGATCCTTCGGCCCCTTCGACATGGCCATTTGCCTCGAGGTGGCCGAGCACCTGTCCTTCGCGCGAGCGCCTTCACTCGTCGCCGGCCTTGCCGCGCTCAGCGATGTCGTCCTCTTCTCGGCCGCGGTCCCCTTCCAATACGGTGAGCATCACGTCAATGAGCAATGGCCCGAATTTTGGGCCATCCTCTTCCGGGACCAAGGCTTCATCTGCTTCGACCCGTTGCGAGACCGGTTGTGGGGCGATGGGACTGTCGACTGGTGGTATGCGCAGAACACCCTTCTTTTCGTTCGGGAGGGCTCGCCCCTTGCCCGCACACTGCCGCAAGAGCAGCGGGCATCGGCCAAGGGGCTCGCCCGGGTCCATCCGCAGAACCTCCTGACCAACGTCCTCGCCCTGCCGCGGCGCTATCGACTTGATGCGTCGGCCGAGGAATTCGCTGATTTTTCGACGGTCCAAACGGCCTACGCCACGGGAACGAGACATCTGCCGTCCCTCTCGGCCCCGGCGCGCGCAGCCGCGACTGAAGAGGGCTCGCGCGCCACCTTTCCCTGGACGCGATTGGAGACCTATCACCCCGAGCAGGAGATTGCGGATCTTCATGCCGAAGTCGCGCGCCTCAATCACCGGGTTTGGGAGGTCGGCGAATATCTTCGCAGTGCGGAGGCCTCCTATGCCGCTGCCCAGCGACAGATTGCGGATCACGGGCGCGCGCGTCTGGAGGCTCTGTCGCGCCTCAACGAAGCCAATGACCATATCCAGTATCAGCACGGCCTCGTTGATGAGCTGCGCCTACAGATTTACACCGTGGGCGAGGAGCTTCGGGCGCGCGAGGCCCGGGTCGCCGAATTGGAGGTCGCGGCAGCCGATAGGCAGCGTCTTGAGCAGGAGGTCGGTCGGCTCCTCGCAGAGATGGCGGCTCTCCAATCATCCGCCACCTGGCAGGACGGGCTGCGCGTTGCCGCATGGCGACGCCGGATTCCGCGCTCCTTGGTCCGCGGTCTGCGGGTGGCGCGACGGCTATTGCGGGGACCGAGGAGACAGACCCCCAGCATGGCGTCAGCCGCGTCATTGCCGGGGGATGCCGGGCTGCAACTCACCGCGTCTTCGCCGACCCAAGAACCCGCCGCTGTCTCTGACTCTGACGTCGATACGTCTTCCTGGGCGGAGGCCGGCAGCGCCCTTATTTGCAAGTTCAACAAGCCTTACGGCCGGGTGAGCCGAGCAACCCTGTCGAAGGGCATGTCGCGCCTGCGGCGGTTCGAGCTGTTTGACGAAACAGACTACCTCACGCGCAATGAGGATGTGAAAGAGTCGGGTCTCGATGCCTTCACCCACTTCCTTCAAGCTGGCGCGCTTGAAGAGCGCGGGCGGACCGAGCCAGAGGAACTGGCACGGGTCATGGGCAGCGTCCTGCTTCTGGAGCATGCCGCGCAGGCAGAACCCCAAGTCAGAGACGACTACGCCCATCTGCCGGATCTCGTGCGGGACGTCGGCCCGATCGGCATTTTCGTCAATTCCCGCGGGAATCTTTTCATGGCCGATATCGCCGAGGACCTTGCGCGCGATTTGCGCGCCGTCGGCGCCGATGTCCAGGTGCTGGACGAGAACAGCGGGGTCGACGATCGGCCTGGCGTCAGCCTCTTCGTCGCACCACACGAGTTCTTCACCTTGGGCGATGGACCCCGCTGGATTCGTGACGACGTGATTTGGCAAGGCTTCATGTTCGGCACCGAACAGGTGCAGACGAAATGGTTCCAGTTGTCCCTGCCCTTCATTCTGATGTCGGCCGGCGTGCTGGACATCTGCGCGCAGACCGCGCAGCTCTTCGGCAAGACCGGGCTTCCTGCCCTGCACTTGCTGCCCGGATGCAGCTTCGAGCCCTTCGGCCTCACGGAAGCCGATCGGCGGCACCCGCTGTTCCGTGTTCTGCCGCCGGCGGCGCAGCGCGATCCGAAAGCGCCCACGCCCTTCATGGAACGGCCGCTCGACATCGCCTTCTTCGGTAACTCGAGCGAAAAGCGTGACCGATTCTTTGGACGAAATGCCGCCTTCTTCGCCGAGTTCGACACGGTGCTCTATAACCGTCGCGCGGAGCGTGGCCCCTTGCTCGGCCGCGGAGAGGAAGAGGCGCTGTCGCGTCTGGCAGCGCATGTTTCGGGCCATGCCAAGATCACCCTCAACATTCACCGAGAAGATTTTGGTTATTTCGAGTGGCATCGCATGGTCCGCCTCGGCATGTGCGCGGGCAGCGTCGTCGTCTCCGATCCCTGCCTGCCGCATCCCGACTTCATCGCCGGCACACATTATTTCCAGGAGCAAACACGGCACATCCCCGATCTTCTGGAGTGGCTGCTGCGTAGCGAGGATGGACGACGTGCAGCAGAGCGTGTGCGCGCCAATGTCGATGATCTGCTGACCCACTATTTCGACACGCGCCATACTGCGGCCGCCATGCTGCGATTCCTGGGCCAGCACAAAGCCCGCGGCTGACGGAGAGTATGATGCTGCATCCAAGCCCCACCCAGACGATCTTCGATACCCAAGCGCAGGATCTGCCTCATCCTGGTCTGGTGACGATCGCCATCAGCCTCTTCAACTATGCGCGCTTTCTGCCTGACTGCCTCGGCTCTGTCGCGGCCCAACGGCATCAGCCGCTCGACATCATCATCGTCGATGACCTATCGCAGAAAGACGACTCGCTCGCCGTTGCACATGAGTGGCTTGCCGCGCACGCCAGCCGGTTCCGGCGCGCTCGGCTGCTGCAGCACCGCCGCAATCAGGGTCTGGCCCGCAGCCGGAACACCGCCTTCGCCCATGCCGAGAGCGACTACGTCTTCGTTCTCGACGCCGACAACATGATCTATCCTCGTGCCGTCGGCCGCCTGCTGGACGTAGTCTGCCAGAACGATGCCGCGGCGGCCTATAGCCAGATCGAGTTGTTTGGCGACAAGAGCAGCGTCGGCGTCGCGGACGTGTGGCAGCCTGCCTGGCTGAAGACCGGCAACTACATCGATGCGATGGCGCTCGTCTCCCGGCGGGCGTGGCAAGATATCGGCGGCTACTCCCACATCGAGGGCGGTTGGGAGGACTATGACTTCTGGTGCAAGCTCATCGAGCAAGGATACGAAGGTCTTTTCGTGCCGGAGATCCTGTGCCGCTACCGTGTGCACGGAACCTCCATGCTGCGCACCGAGTCCGCCCGCTCCTACGACAGCATGTTCGTCGAGATGACCATCCGCCATCCCTGGATGCGCCTCGCGCCCATTGCGCCCGAGTTCAAGCTTCCGTGAGGGCGTCAGCCGCGCTCAATGCGGAAATCGATCTTGCGACCGTCTACCCCCTCGAGCAGGAAGCCATGCTCGCGCTGCCGCTGGGCTACGAGCCGGAGGCTTGGCCGGTGCCGCCGCGCCTCGCGGTCATGTTCCACGCCTTCCATGTCGAACTCGCGCCGGAGTTTCTGAGCTACTTCGCCCACCTTCCTCAGGATACTGATCTTTTTCTGACAACCGACAGCGAGGACAAGCGACGCATCCTGGCCGACCTGGTCGCATCCTGGGGACCGGGTAGCGTCTCCATCCTGGTCACACCCAATCGTGGACGAGACATCGCCCCCAAATTGGTGGGGCTTGGCCCGGTCCATGGCGATTACGATCTCGTGCTGCATCTTCACACCAAACACTCCTCGCATGAGAGCGGGCTTGGTGGCTGGCGCGGCTATCTCCTGGAGACGCTGCTCGGCTCTCCGGCTGTCGTGCGTGGTGTGCTGGAGGCCTTCCGCCAGTGGCCAAGGCTCGGCATGCTCGCTCCGCAGCATATCGATCAACTCCGCCCCTGGATCCGCTGGGGCGAGAATTACGATCAGGCGTCAGATCTTGCGGAGCGCATGGGCGTTTCACTGCCGCGCCGGGCGCCGCTGGATTTCCCCTCCGGCTCCATGTTCTGGGCTCGTCCTCAGGCTTTGGCGCCACTGCTCACGCTCGGCCTCCAGTTCTCGGATTTTCCCGAGGAGGATGGACGAACCGACGGCACCCTGGCTCACGCCGTCGAGCGCCTCTATTTCTTCGCCTGCGAAGCCGCAGGCTATGACTGGATGAAGATTACGCGCCCAGGCATGTTGCATGAGCAATTCGGATTGCAGGAGGCACGCAGCCCCGCCGAGCTGCGCCGTGCTCTCGGCCGCTCCATCCTGCGCCTGCAGAACCTCAGCGAGAGCCGCCGACCCTTCACCGATCAGCCGGTCATTCCTTTCTTCCCGCCGCGCCCCAAACGCCTTCCCTACTTGCCTTGGCGCGGCGTGACGGGCGATCCGGCAGGCAGCGTAACCGGCCGAGCCAAGATTCTCTTCTCTCAGGATGATCCGGTCGAAGACGGCTGCCTCACTGCCGCTCATACCGCTCTACGTAGCGCCAGCGATACGGATGATCCATCATGGCAGGGTGCATGTGCCGTCATCCCACGCGAAAACGTGGGGGATGGGGTAGCCCGAAGCTTCGCCGCTGGCGCCGATCTTGTTCTGGTGATGAGCGAGCCTGCCGTGCTTCACCCGGGTGCTGTCACCGCCCTGCTGCGTATGGCCCAGGCCCATGGGGGCAAGGCCCTGCTGGAGCCTGCCTGCGTGCCGCCTCCTTCGATGCAGCTGGCCGATGGCGGGACCTTCCATCTCGCCCACCATGCAAGCGATACCATCGCCATCCCGCGCGCGGCATACGAGGCGATGGGTCCGCTTGGCTCGGCGACCGGGGCGGAGGCATTTACCCGAGCGATGCAAGAGCGTGCGGAAGCGGCAGATCTGCCACTGCTGCTGTGCCCTGATGCGCTCCTTTTTCCGCAAGTCGCGCCCGCGGCAGGAGATGAACCGGAGCGCGAAGACGCACTCGACATCCTCATCCGCCTTGAAGATGAAACGGACCTGGCCCTTGCAGAGCGCAGCCTTTTCACGATCCTGGGGCAGACGGTGTCGCTTGGCTTGACAGTGCATTTCATGCTGACGCGCTTTCCGCAAAGCGGCCTACGCGCCTTGCGCGAACGCACCGAGCGTCTTCGCCACCTCAATCCGGAGGCGCGCGTTCAATTCCACAACTGGGATGAACCGAGCCCGTTTGACGTACGGGCCGCCGTGCTCAACCAAGGTCTGTCCCTCACGGAGGGACGGTATCTCATGATCCTAGAGCCTACGGACATCCTCTTTCCGCAGGCACTCGCTCAGCTTTGGGCCCGGGTCTCGGCCGCGGAAGCACCCCTCGCGCTCGGCTACTTGCAGATCGCACCGGTATTCTGGTGGGGTGAGACGATCCTGCCGCGCGCGCCGGAGAGCCAATCCGCCGAAATCTTCATGCTCGACAGGTCGCGCCTCGCGCCTCGCGACACCGCGTTCCGGCGAACCGCCGAGAATGGTGAGATCGCGCAATTCATCGCCGATGTCCGCGCCACGCATCCTGTTGCGCCGACGATAGGTGATGGTTTGCTCGGCCTGCGGCAGCGGCCGCTCTAAGCGATATCCGGCGGCGATAGGGAACCTCCTCATGACAACTGACACAAGGCCAGCCGAGATCGCCCGCGGAACGGAAAGGCCGGACATGGACGTGGCGTCCGAGGTGGAATTGACCATTCTCATGCCTTGCCTCAACGAGGCCCTGACGGTCGGAACCTGCGTCAGCAAGGCGCTTCGCTATCTCTCGACGTCCGGCGTGGTCGGAGAAGTGCTCATTGCCGACAATGGATCGACGGACGGGTCACAAGTCATCGCGCGCGAACTGGGGGCCCGAGTGGTGGACATTCCGAAGCGGGGTTACGGCGCTGCCCTCATCGGTGGCATCGCCGCCGCGCGCGGACGGTTCATCATCATGGGAGATGCTGACGACAGCTATGACTTTGTCAATCTCCAACCCTTCGTGACTGCGCTGCGCGCGGGCGCGGACCTCGCGATGGGCAACCGGTTTCGCGGTGGTATCGAGCCTGGAGCGATGCCGCCGCTCCATCGCTATCTTGGCAATCCGGTGTTGAGCGGCATTGGCCGGCTCTTCTTCGATCGCCGCATCGGAGACTTCCATTGCGGGTTGCGGGGCTTCCGCAGAGAAGCCATGCTGGCGATCGGCCTATCATCCCCGGGCATGGAGTTCGCGAGTGAAATGGTGGCAAAGGCCGCGCTGAACGGCCTCCGCATCACCGAGGTTCCGACGCGCCTGAAGAAGGACGGGCGGGATCGTCCGCCGCATCTCAGGAGCTGGCGGGATGGCTGGCGCCACCTGCGGTTCATGCTCATGTTCAGCCCGAACTGGCTCTTCGTCTACCCGGGCGCGCTCTTGTTGCTGCTCGGCGTCGCCTGTCTCGCCCTGCTCGCAGGTGGCCCGCTACGGGCGTGGGGTGTCACCTTCGACATCAATACGATGGTCTATGCGGGAGATGCCGCGGGCGTCGGCTCGCAGCTGTTGACTTTCGGGCTCTTCGCAAAGCTCTATTCGGCGCAGCAAGGCTTCTGGCCGCCAGACCGCCTGGTGCGGTGGTGGCTCGGCGTGCCCTTCGAACTGCTCCTCATCGCGGGCACCATCCTTGCGGTGATCGGCTTCGGCTGGTCCATCGCCGCCGTCATGCAGTGGGGCGCCGGCCATTTCGGCGATTTGCGGCAGCCGGCAACGCTGCGCGCAGTCATTCCATCGGCCACGTTGATGGTGGTCGGCGTGCAGTGGATGTTCTTCTCTTTCCTCAAAGGTCTCCTGCGGCTTGAAGCTTAGGATGCTCTGGAGCGCCCGTCAGGCAGGACATGAAGACGCATGGATTCGATGACTCTCCCTGATCGTGCGCCTGCCCGAGCGCCGGCGGAGCTGCTGCGCTCTTCCCGCCCTTATCCTCGCATCGTGCTGGCGGCGATGGTGGTGTCGAGCCTCGCCTACGTCATCCTCTGCATGCATGTGCCGGTGGTGCTCCTGGCCGATGCCGGCTTCGATGATTATCTTTTTATCCAGCACGGGCTGAGCATCATCTCGGGCCAATGGCTTGGCCCCTATTCGCAGATGACCCTCGCGAAGGGCCCGGGCTACCCTTTGTTTCTCGCGCTCAATGCCGCGCTCGGGGTGCCCGTCACCTTGAGCCACGCCCTCCTCTACGTCGTCGCCTGCTCGGTCGCGGCACGTGCCATTTTCCGGCTCTCGGGCTCTGCCTCGCTCGCGTTGATCTGCTTCCTCGCTATCGAGTGGCACCCGGCGGTCATTCCGATGCGCATCGTACGCGATGATCTGTCGGCGGCGCAGGTCCTCCTGATTTTGGGCGCCGTGTGCCTCTTTACTTTTTCCACCCAGTCATTGGGACGGCGCCTCTTGTGGACGCTCTTCGGCGGCCTCGCCCTTGCGTGGTTCTGGCTCACGCGAGAGGACGCGGTGTGGGTTCTGCCTGGGTTGTGCGTCGTCATTCTGTTGCAGAGTTTGCGCCTCTCGCGCGATCGGAGGGGCCTCCTCCGGCTTGGCCTTTGCGGCATGGCTTGGGTTGCGTCGACAGGGGTGACGCTCGCCGCCGTCGCCGCCGTCAACCTCTGGGTGTACGGCACCTTCGTGACGGTCGACTTCAAGTCGGCGGACTTCGAGAAGGCCCTCAACATCCTGCAGACAGTGCGCGTGGGGTCACCCGTGCCCTTCGTGCCGGTACCCGCAAAGGTACGCCAGACGATCGACGAGGTCAGCCCGGCTTTCGCGAGCCTAGAGCCCTATTTCAAAGGAGTGGGGCAAAGCTGGACCGCACCAGGTTGCGCGATGCAGCGGTCCACCTGCGGAGACTTCGCGGGGGGGTGGTTCATGTGGGCCTTGCGCGATGCCGTGGCCGCCGAGGGGCATTATCGATCGCCTCAGGATGCCGCGCGCTTCTACCGTTCGCTTTGGCGACAGGTCAAAAGCGCCTGCGAGAGTGGTCGCCTCGTCTGCAAACCCACGCCGCTGCCCTTCATGCCGGCGACGACGGCGGCGCAGTGGCGCCTGCTGCCGCACGAACTGCTCCAGATGTACCGCCTGGCCACATGGCAGACCTCTGTCGCGGTTTGGGACTTCCAGCATCGCTTCCCCAAAAGCAGCGGCGATTTCACCCGCCTGCATACGATGGAGGATTTTCTTCGCCATCCGCGGCGCACGCGGACGGCTTCCGAACGCGGCTCCGTCACCATCAACGGGTGGTATCACGGGACAGATGATGCCTGGATCAGGCTGCGCTGCCGCGATGCGGACGGCGAACTCATCCTGCCCATCACCCGGCTCCATAGCCCGGATCTGGCAGTGTATTTTCACACGCCGAAGGCGGCGAACAATCGCTTTTCCATCACCGTCCCGAATTTGCAGGGCTGTACGCTACAGGCGATGAACACGGCGACCTCTGTGCCGCCGCTCGCGCTCACTGCCCTCGAACCGGGCATCACCCCCTTCGCCGGCGGGCAGTTGAGCGTCGACGACATCCGCGAATCAGGGCCGGCCGGGCAGTTCGGCATCCGCATTCTCCATGCCGTCAACCTCGCCTATGCCTATGCCCTGGATCCGCTGACGATCCTCGCGTTCCTCGTCTTCTGCGTAGCCTTCCTATGGCGCGTCATTCGCCGGCCGCCGGGCTGGTTCGACGCGCCGCTCATCCTCATCATCGGACTGTGGGGGTTGCTCCTGGCCCGGGCGGCGGTACTCGTCCTCGTCGACCTTTCCTCCTTCCCCGCCATCACGCCGCTCTATTGGGCGGCCGGCTACCCTCTGCTTTGCCTCGTGGATCTTCTGTCCCTGGCTCTACCCTTCCTGAGCCCAGCGGTGACACAGCCAGCGGTACACGCACGCGGCTACCGGGCAGCCTGGCCGTGGCATCGGAAAGCCCCGCCTGATCCCTCCTCGCAAAATGTTGATCAGTCCGCAGACGCATCCCGCGGGATTGTCTGACGCGCGGCGCAGGACGGAGAAGGCTCCTGCCGCCCGCCTCATTGCCTGTCGCCAACTTCATGGAACGATAGGTTCGGCCCCTTGGCACTTGTGGAAACACGAGGGGCCGAGGCGTCGGGGAGGCTCGACCGCGCGGTGATCGTCATGGAGGTCCCAATATTCACGCACCCGGTGAGCCGTTAAAAAAGAGCAGAAATGCGCCGATAATCGGGAGGAATAGATGCCGCTGCTTCGCCATCTGAAGGCCGCCGTTCTTCTGGTGGGCATCGGTGTCTGTCTCCTGCCGCCGGTGGCCGCCCGCGCTCAGGACGCGGCGGAGGAGTTGGACCTGCCCGGCCTGCAGAATGATGCGGCAAATTTCCGGACCGATCTCCAAAAGCCCTTTCCCGCAGGCGTCCCCTTGGCGCGCCTGAAACAGGCCAAGGCCGATGCCCTCGCCGCGCTCAAGGCAAAAGATTATGCCCGCGCCCTGCCATCCCTGAAGATCATCGCCGCCGCGCAGGCCGCCCAGAACGTCGCGACCGATTGGGAGATCTGGCTCGCCATGGCGCGGGGCGAGATGGCCGTCACGCCGCAGCAGCCGAAGCTCGCCCTTGAGGCGGGGTGGCTCGCCTTCACCAGCGTCGATACGTCAAGCAATACGGCCGCCGAAGATCAGGCCATTGCCCTCGACAGCATGCGCGAGGCACTGGCTGCCCTCAAGGCACCAGTGCCGCAAATCCACGTCCTAGCCGCGATGGCCCGCCGGCTGCCCAAGGACGCCCCCGTGCAGCAGGACCTGATGCGGGAACGCCAAGCGATCGGCCTCGTCTTCGATGGTGTGGACACGGATGCGGAGTCCTTCCCGACCCGCGCCTGCCTGCGCTTCCTGGGCGACCCATCCTCCTCGCCCGACTTCCATCCGGGTGATTGGGTGCAGCTCGACCCCGCGGTGAAGGATGCCGCCGTCACCCTGGAAAGCCGCCAGATCTGCATCACCGGCCTGCCCGCCGGCGCCACCAGCCGCGTCACCCTGCGTCACGGCATGCCCGGGGACGGTGGCCTCTCGCTGGCACAGGACGTGACCGTGCCCGTCGCCATGCCAGACCGGACGCCGCGCCTCGTCTTCGACGGCGCGCGTTATTTGCAGCCGCGTAGTGACCAGGCAACCGTCGCGCTCGATAGCGTCGGGCTTTCGGCCGTCAAACTGCAACTGGTGAAAATCAGCGAACGCAATCTTCTGCACGTGATGCAGAGCTATCCGCCCGGCAGCGGTGGGATCGACCGTTACGGCGCCCAGGACCTGGCCCAAAACCAGGGCCGCACGGTGTGGTCGGGCTCGGCCGAAGTGCCGCATTTCTCGCGCAACGCTCTGCTCCATACGGTGCTGCCGCTGCCCGCGGCGCTGAAGGACTCCGGCCTCTACGCCCTGATCGCGACGCCTGGGGACGGCACGCCCTTTGCCGAGGGAGATGCGCCGGGTGCCGTCCAGCTCATCCTGCGGACCGATCTCGCGCCGACCCTGTGGCACGGTACCGATGGGGACACGGTGCAGTTGCGCAGCTATCAGACGGGTCTGCCGGTGACGGATGTCACGGTCGACCTCATCGCGACCGACAATTCCATCCTCGCCAGCGCCAGGACGGATCACGACGGCCTCGTGCATTTTGCCGCCCCTCTGCTGGCCGGCCAGGGCGGGGAGGCGCCAGCGGCGCTCCACATCCGCGGCCAGGATGGAGACTTCACCCGTCTCGACCTCGGTGCACCCGATTTTGATCTGTCCGATCGCGGGGCCTCCGGCCAGCCTCAGCCGGGCCCGGTGGATCCCTTTATCTGGACGGATCGCGGCATCTACCGGCCCGGCGAGACGGTGCAGGTGATGGCGCTGCTGCGGGACGAAAGCGGAGCGCCCACCGACCTGCCGCTGCATCTGATCGTCACCCGGCCCGATGGGCGCGTCTTTCAGGATACCGTGCCGGCCCGGACCGCCGATGCGGCGATCCATCAAGCCGTGATCCTCTCCAAGGGCGCACCCTTCGGCACGTGGAACATCGCCCTCAAAACCGATCCGCAAGGCTCCTCCATTGCGGAGGAGAGCTTCCAGGTCGATGCCTTCGTCCCCCCGCGCCTAGCTGTGGAGTTCGCCGCCGGCGGCCCGCAGGTGCTGGCACCGGGCACGACGACGTCTCTGCCGATCAACGTGCGTTTCCTCTATGGCGCTCCAGGCAACGATCTCTCCGGCTCCGCCGTCGTCAACGTCACACCCAATCCTACGCCCTTCCCTGATTTCAAGGACTATAGCTTCGGTCTGGCGGATGACAGCTTCTCCGGCAGCACGTCCCAGAGCGACATGGAGGCGACGGACGATCAGGGCCATACGGCCGCGGTGGTCGACCTGTCGCATTTGCCGGATACGAGTGTCGCGTTGCAGGCGGATGTCACCGCCACGGTGAACGATCCGGCCGGCCGCAGTGTCAGTGCCACCACAACCCTGCCGATTCGCCCGCAAGCGCCGATGATCGGCATTGCAGAGGATTTTGCGGGGGGCTCGGTCAATGCCGATAGTCGCGCGGGCTTCCGCATCGCCGCGGTCGCGCCAGACGGCAAGCGCATCGCCATGCCGGTACAGCTCCGTCTCGTCCGGCAGACACCGGATTGGCGCCTCTCCGTCAGCAACGGCCAGGCGCGTTATGAAACCGTCTGGCGTAACGAGCCGGTCGATAGCCAGAACGTCACGCTCGCCTCCGATGGCAGCCCCTTCTCCTACGGCAAGTCCCTGCCCTTCGGCCGCTATCGGTTGGAGGTTCTGCAGGCGAATGGCGGCATGGCGGTCAGCTCCGTCGTCTTCTATTCCGGCTGGGCCTTCGGCGATAACCCGGACGTGCCCGCGCGGGTCTCCGTGCGCGCAGACAAGGATCGCTACACCCCAGGCGAAACCGCGCTGATCCATGTCGAGGCACCCTATGCCGGGCCGGCCACAGTTCTGGTGATGACGGACCGGGTGAAGCGACTGATCAACCTTCCGGCCAGTGGCGCGAGCTTTGACCTGCGCATCCCGGTCACCGCCGATTGGGGACCGGGCGCCTATGTCGGCGTGCATGTCTTCCGGCCCGGTGCGCCGGCAAGCGGAACCGCCCCGGCCGCAGGGCCGGGGCGCGCCATCGGCCTCACCTGGCTGGCACTCGACCCGAAGCCGCGCACCCTGCCGCTCTCGATCGCAACGCAGCCGGTCTATCGCCCCCGCACGACGGCAACCTTCGCGATCAAGACGACACCCGGTGCCTGGGTCACGCTTGCAGCGGTCGACGAAGGAATCCTGGCGCTCACGCAATTCCAGACACCCGATCCCCTTCAGCATTTCTTCGGCAAGCGCACGCTCGGCGTCGGCATTCATGACGACTTCGCCCGCCTGCTCGCCCCTGCCGGGGATGCGACGGCGATCCTGCGCCAGGGCGCGGGCGGTGATCTGGACGCCGCCTCCACGCCGATCCCGCAGAAGATCGTCTCGCTCTTCGCCGGGCCCGTACAGGCGGGGCCGGACGGTGTCGCCGCCGTGCCGCTGGATCTGCCGGATTTCGACGGCACGCTCCGGCTCATGGCGGTCGGCTGGGACGGCACCAAGACCGGCAGCCTGGGCCAGGACATCGTGATGCGGGACCAGGCAATCGTCGAACCGCTGCTGCCGCGCTTCCTTGCCCCCGGCGACCAGGCGCAGATCGGCATCATGCTGCAGAATTTGGAGCTGCCCGCCGGAACCTTCACGCTGCATGTCGCAGCCGGCCACGGCCTGCATCTGGCAGGAGGCGACCCGACACCGATCACCCTCGCGCAGCAACAACGCCTGGTGGTGCCGCTCACCCTCACCGCCGATACCGTCGGCATGGGCGAACTCACCGTCACGGCCGATGGTCCGGGCGGCTTTCACGTGGCGCATGACACGCGCATCGGCATCCATTCGGCGCGACCGCCGGTGACGCAGGTCAGCCCGCTGTCTCTGCCCCCGGGCGCGAGCCAGACGGTTACGCCGGATGCGAGCGCCTTCATTCCTGGCACCTGGACCGCCTCGGCCACCTTCGGTCTCGGCGTGCGCTACTCCGCCACCGCCATGGTGCAGGCGCTGGAAGCCTATCCCCTGGACTGCCTGGAGCAGTTGACCAGTCGCGGACTGCCGCTCGCCATGCTCACCGGCCCGGATGCGGGCGCAAACCGGGCGGCCGTTCTGCAACAGGTGGTCTCAAGCCTGGCCGATCGGCAACGCTATGACGGCGCTTTCGGCCTCTGGTCCGCAACCGGTGATGCGGAGCCTTGGCTCACGGCCTATGCCACCGACATGCTGCTGCGGGCCAGGCAGGCGGGCGCCGCCGTGCCGCAGCCGATGATCGACCAAGCACTCGGCTGGCTCACCAACGAGGTCGCGCAGCCTCCCGGCGGCCCGACCGATTCTGCCGCACAAGCCTATGCGCTCTATGTGCTCTCCCTCGCGGGCCGGGCTCCGGCGGGCGCCATCCGCGTGGCCGCCGCCAGCATCGACGATGAGCCCACACCCCTCGCCCGTGCGCAAATCGCCGCCGCCCTCGCGCGGCTGGGTCAGGCCGATCGTGCCCGCGCAATCTTCACCGAGGTGCTGGCCGAGCCGGCGCGGAAGGACTGGTATGGAGATTACGGCTCCTCGCTGCGCGACCAGCTGGCAACCGCCGTTCTGGTGGCGGAGAGCGGGCTGATGCCGGATCGTCTCCCGGCGATCCGGGCAGCCCTGCCAGGCGCGGATCTCGATCCGGCCAATCTCAATACGCAGGAAGAGGCCTGGGCCGGTGCCGCCGCCGGTGCCCTCCAGGCGCAGGCCGGCGCCGTCACGCTCACCAGCGGCGGCAAGACGCTGGGGCCTGCGCCGAGCGTCACCCTCGACGTCACGCAGCCGGTGACCGTCGGCAATCCGGGGAAGACCGCGGTTTCCGGCACCTTGGCGATCCAGGGCGTGCCGGCGACGGCACCCCCGGCCGCGCGGGCGAATATGGAAGTGCACCGGCATTTCTTCGCCATGGACGGCAGCACCGTCGACCCCGACAAGCTCCCACAGAACAGCACCTTCGTGATGGAGATCGACGGCAAAGCGACGGACGGGCAGGACCATCATGCCATGGTGCTGGCGGGCCTCCCGGCGGGCTGGGAGATCGCGGGACACTTCTCGAGCGGTGACGTGCCGGGCATGGGATGGCTCGGCACGCTGTCGGAGACGGATGCGGAAGCCGCCGCGGATGATCGCTATGCCGTTGCCCTCACCTTGCCGCACGACCAGCCGAGCTTCCGTCTGGCGGTGATCCTCCGCGCCGTAACCCCGGGCACCTACGACTATCCCGGCATCCTGCTGCAGGACATGTACCGGCCGACGATCTTCGCGCGGCAGGGATCGGTGCATATCTCGGTCACGCCGCCGACCCCGTGACCAGACGTCGGCGACGCTTGCTGGCGGCGGCCGGGCTCGCGGCGGGGCTCGGCCTCGTACCGTTGATCGGTGGCGGCCTGTGGCTGGCGGGCAGCCTCGATCCGGCGCCGCAGCCGGCGGCGGGAAGCTGGGGCACGCGCGTGCTGGCGGCCGATGGCAGCCTTCTCGCGCTCACCCCTGCGCCCGGCGGCGTCTGGCGGTTCCAGACTGATCCGCGCGCCGTGTCTCCCTTCCTGCGGCAGTTGCTGGTGGCGGTGGAGGATCGGCATTTCGGTGAGGAACCAGGGGTAGACCCCGGCGCCGTGCTACGCGCCGCCTGGCAGTGGCTGCGCGCCGGGCATGTCGTCTCGGGCGGCTCGACCCTCACCATGCAGGTGGCGAAGCTGCTCGACCCGCATCCGCGCACCCTATCGGCCAAGCTTCTGGAAACGGCCCGCGCGATGCAGCTCTGGCAGACGCGAACGCCGGACCAGATCATGGGCCTTTGGCTGTCGCTGGCGCCGTTCGGCGGCAATCTGGTGGGGGTCGAAGCCGCGTCCTGGGCCTGGTTCGGCAAGCCGCCCGGCGCGCTCGACGCAGCGGAGGCGGCACTGCTGGTGGCGCTGCCCCGCCGGCCGGAGGCGCTCAGGCCCGATCGGCACCCGGAGGCCGCGCGCCGCTTGCGCAACCGCATTCTGGCGCTTGCGGAAGAGCGAGGCCTGATGTCACCCGAAGAGGCGCGGGCGGCCGAGGCCGAGCCCGTGCCCCGTGCCCGCCATCCCATGCCGCGCAACCTGCCGCAGCTTTTCGCACAGATGCACCGCGCGCCCGTCGTCGCTACGACCATCGATCCTACGACCGAGGCGGCTTTGGCGCAGGCGGCCCAGGCGGCAAGCGCCGCCTTGCCGCCCTCCGTCGCGCTCACCGTGATGGTGGCCGACCTGCCCTCGCGACAGATCACCGCCCTCTGGCTCGGTGACTGGAACGACCGCGCGCGGGCAGGCCGCAGCGATCTCACGCGGTCCCTGCGCAGCCCGGGCTCGACGCTCAAACCCTTCCTCTATGCGCTCGCCTTCGGCGAAGGCCTCGCCAATGCCGATACGCTTCTTGCCGATACCCCGACGCGCTTCGGCACCTATGCACCTGAGGATTTTTCCGGCCGGTTCGATGGACGGGTAACCGCGGCCGCGGCGCTGCGACGCTCCCTCAATCTCCCTGCGGTAGGGTTACTCTCGCGCTACGGCCCGCAGCGCTTTGCGGACCGTCTCTCCGCCGCCGGCACGCCGCTGCATCTGCCGCGAAACGCATCGGCGAGCCTGCCGATCATCCTCGGCGGTGCCGGCCTGTCCATGCGCAGTCTGATGGCGCTCTATGCGGGGCTCGCGACCGACGGGCGCGTGCGGCCGCTGACGCTGCTGCCGGACAGCGCCGAACACCCGGGGGTGCCCCTTCTCCCCACGGCGACGGCCGCGAGCGTCGCCGACATTCTGACACGGCCGTTTCCGACCGAAACGACGAGCCGCGGCATCGCCTGGAAGACCGGAACGAGTTGGGGAGATCGCGACAATTGGGCTTTCGGATTTGATCGCCGGCATCTCGTGGGGGTTTGGGTGGGGCGGCCGGATGGCAGCGCGATGGATGGCGGGGCGGCGGCCGACCATGCGCTGCCCATCCTCGCGCGGATCTTCAGCCTGCTGCCGGCGGAGCCCCGCCGGGTTGTTCAAACGGCGCCCATGCTGTCGCTGGCGGCGCGCCCCGAGGCCGACCCTCTGCGCCTGCTCTTCCCACCGCCCGGGGCGGTGATCGCGGGGCTCGGGCCGCTCGATCTCAAGGCGATGGGAGGTACCCGCCCGCTACGGTTTTTGGTGGACGGTGCACCGCTCCCCTCGATCGCCGCCCTGCGCCAGGCCGAATGGCAGCCGCCGGGCCCGGGCTTCTACCGCATCACCATTCTCGATGCGGAGGGCACCGCCGTTCACGCCGCCATCCGGGTAACGGATACGGAGTAACGCCGAGATACCACTTCCGCGCTATCGGGAAGCAGATTGATGATATGTCATTTTAAGAATTTGGTTGCGGGGACAGGATTTGAACCTGTGACCTTCAGGTTATGAGCCTGACGAGCTACCGGGCTGCTCCACCCCGCGGGGGTGATGGTGTG
>NZ_BAAFHE010000011.1:0-210293 GCF_054665075.1 Acidisoma sp. 7E03 | reverse complement strand
CATGGATGAGCTTGGTGGAGGCGGAGGAGGTGCCCGAGGCGAGGTCCCGCTGCTCGCAGAGGAAGACGCGCCAGCCCCGACCCGTCGCGTCCCGGGCGATGCCGCAGCCGTTCACGCCACCGCCAATCACAGCAAGGTCGTAGATCTCGTCTGGCGGATTCGCGGTCACGGAAGCACCTCGCTGGCTGGTTCGAACAGCGGTTTCCGATCAATCACGCGCAAAGCGAAAATTCAAGCGAACATTTCGCGCAAATTGCGAACGCGGCCTCGCGTCGGGCTCAGCCCTCGCTCATGTGAAGAGGCTCGAGGTGTCGGGACTGCAGCGTGGCGTGGCGGGCGATGCTAATGGCCGCGGCCTGGGTTTGGGCGTAGAAAAGCCGAGCGAAGAAGGGCCGCATGATCCGCATGAGGTCCGGCGTGCCGGTGTAGGGGCCGCCCGGGCTCACTTGCCGCACGCAACCCTCCGCCGCCACTTCGCGGAGGATGACGGAGGCGTGGGTGCGGGAGATCGCGAATTGCCGCGCGAGGTCGGAGACGCGGTAGGATTCGCCGCGGCTCGCCCCGGTCATCAGCAGGAAGAGCATGGTGAAGGCGGCGTCGCGGTCGGCCAGCCGGTTGAGCAGCGGGTCATCACCGGCCGCGCGCAGGCCGCCGCGCCAATAGCTGAGATAGACGCGGGCGACGTCGCCCACCACCTCGTTCTCATGCAGGAGCGGGACGATCTCCCCCACCTCGGGATGGATCAGGCTGTTGGCGCCCAGCATGCCGCGCAGGCGGTCGCGATGCAGATCGAACAGAGCCTGGGTCGGTGCGAGTTTCCGCTGCCGGGAATCGGCCGTCGCCACCGGCCCGAGCAGCTTTCCGACCCGGAAGAGCGCGGCGAGGGCCGTCATCCGGTTCGGGCTGCACACCCCGTAGCGCTCCCCCTGGTCGCGGAGCTGAGACACGGTGAAGCCGCGACGCCCGTTGGCGAAGTGCAGGTCCAGCATCATCAGCGCGGCGATCACCCGTCCGCGGTCGTTCGCGATGCGGTTCAGCAGCCAGCTGCCCCGGTAGAAGGCGACGGAGGAGGCGGCGGCGCGCAGCATCGCCTCGTCGAAGAGCGGATGCGCGATCAGCGTCTGCAGCTGGTCGTCGCCGATTTCGAGTGCCATTTCACAGGCGATATGACCTGGGTCGGCCCCCGGGAGGTGATGTCCGCCGTTCATCGGATGCGCGCACCGCGATGAAACGGCAGCATCAGGGAGGGCAGGGGGCACATCGTTTCGGCATGCAACATTCTGCCAATGATAGGCGATTCCCCGAGCCGGAGGGAACTGTCATGGCAGGCCCCACCCGCGGGGCCCCGCCGTCAGCGGCTGCCGCGCTTGCGTGGCAGGTGGATCAGCAGCACGCCGTTGCGGCAGCTGACGGTCATCCCGGCCACATCCGCGGCGGCCGGAACCCGGAAGGACCGCATCACCTGGCCGAAGCGCCGCTCGGAGAGGAGGTACTGGCGATCGGTCGTGCTCATGCCTTGCCCGCGCGGCCGTTCGGCATGAACCGTGAGGAGATCGGCCGATACGGCAATCTCGACATTCGTCTCGTCTAGGCCGGGCAATTCGACGGAGATCTCGTAGCCGTCTTCGATGCGCAGCACGTCCGCGGCCACGCTGCGCGGCTTCAGCATCGCCAGCGGAACGCCGAGGTCGAAGTCCAGCAGATTGCGCGCCAGCGGCAGCGCGGCGAGCCGCGGCCCGTAGCTGTCGCAGACATCATCGATTTCCGCTTGTATCGTTTCGAGTTGGGTTCGCGCTTCAGAGGAAATGGCTGATACGTCCATTGAAAGAGTGTCGAGGGCAAAGGCTTCGTTCATGACGCACTCCCTGAATGCGGTTGAAGATCCGCGCTGTCCTTCCGGTTCGCCCGGCGGCGCCGACACCACACATTTGCGCGATTTGTATGTAGCAACTCTTAACAACCTCATGCGTTCACGCGAATGCGGATGTGTGCCTTGGGACGGTCTGCTCCGGCGGGGGCGACTGTGCCATGGAATGAGACGCTCGAGGCTGCAAAACGGCCGCATTCCAAGGGCATCCAACTCCCGACCACACCATTCGGCGGGATGGCAAAAGGATTGCCTTTGAGAATGACAGACCAGTGCGAAACGCTTCACACGCTCTTACCGTCGTCCCGGCGGTGGGAAGCGCGCTCCCGTTTCGCCCTCGAGCTGATCCTGCTGCCGCTGGGCGTCCTACTGCTGGGCCTCGCTGCGCGCCTGCACCACATCGGCGCCATGCCCTATTGGCTGGACGAGGTGACCACCGTGCAGCGCTCCAGCCTGCCGCTGCACGCCATGGTGCGCGACAGCCTGACCGCGCATCACCTGCCATCCTACTTCTGGATCGCCTCTCTCTTCGGGAAGTTCGGCCTCGGCGAGTCCGTCCTGCGCCTGCCGTCCGCTCTCTTCGGCGGAGCCTCGGCGGCCGCGGTCTATTTCGTCGCCCGGGCCCTCGGCGGCTGGCGCGCCGGCCTCGCCGCCGGGCTTCTCATGGCCTTCTCGCCTCTGCAGGTGCAGTACGGGCAGGAGGCACGTTCCTACACCTTCGTCATCCTGATGATGGCGATCGGTTTACTGGGCCTCGTGCTGATGGCGAAGGATCCGGTGGCGGTCAGCCGGCCGCGCGGCGCGGCGGACGCCCGCCTCTTGCCCTGGGCGCTCTATGCGCTCGGCACGATCGGCGCGCTGCAGGTGTTGAGCACCGCCTTCTTCTGGGTCATTTCCGCCAATTGCGCCGCGATCGTCATCGCCGCGGAAGCGGGGGAGGGGCGGCAACGCTTTCTCCGCCGCTGGCTCTTCGTTCAGGCGCTGACGGCGCTCTCGATCCTGCCCTGGTTCCTGGCCATGACGCTGGTGACCAAAGGGCATATGGGGAACGCGACCGACTGGGTGCCACCCGTGACTTGGCACAGCTTCTTCTCGACCCTCGCCTCCCTCTACTTCATGCGGATCTCCCGGCTCATCAGCTTCCACCTGTTTCCCGTGGTGGTGCCGGGGCTTGGCCTGCTGCTCCTCGCCCTCTCCTTCCTCGGCGTACTGCGGCTGCGTGCGGGGTCCGAGCGTCGGGCCACGCTTTGGGCGATGCTGATCGTGGCCCTGCTGCCGCCCGTGCTGATCCTTGCGATTTCGATCGCCAAGCCGCTCTGGATGCCGCGCTACGTCATGTGGGCGGCCGTGCCCTTCTTCATCCTGGCAGGCCTCGGCGTGACCCGCCTGCCGCGCCCGCGGCTGCAGCTGGCGGCAACCGTCGCGGTGGGGCTGCTCGCGGCCATCAATCTCGCCCCCTATTATCACGCCGAAACGAAGCCGCGCTGGGACCTTGCCGCCCAGGAGCTGATGCGCGCGGTGCAGCCGGGGGACATCGTGCTGGTGCCAGACCGCGGCCCGATTGCGATCATGGACTTCTTCCTTGGCCGCGATGGCCAGCGTATTCCCGACGATCTCTGGACGCGCGACGTCTTTGCGGCCGCCGCGCATCTCGAAGCGGGGGGACGCGTCTGGGTCGTCGCCGGCAAGGTAGGCCAGGCCGATCACACCCCGCGCAAGAGCTTCGACCGCATCACGAGCCCGCTCGGCACGCCGGTGCGCACGGTCGCCGTCGGCGATCTCATCACGCTGAAGCTCTACGACCGGCTGCCCGACGACGATCTCATCGCCCAGGGACCGGCGGGACATGCGCAAACGGCAGGATTTTGAGGAAAGGCTGGAGCGGGTAGCGGGAATCGAACCCGCGCATTCAGCTTGGGAAGCTGACAGGCTACCATTACATCATACCCGCGGTGCCTGACGCAGGTCATAGCGGTCCGCGCGGGGTTTGAAAAGCTCCCCCGCGCTCCTGGCGTTGACGGGGAGGGGCCCCGGGCCTATGCACGGTGCGGCACCACCGTGCCCCTCGTGATTTGTCCGGCCGGATTGCGGCGAGGTGAAAGAAGCGCGCTAAAGAGGCCTGTCGGGCGCAGCCGCGCCCGGCGTGCATCCACGGCCGGGTTTCTCGATGAGAGGCCCATTGCCATGGCGAAAGCCCCGAAGACCCTCCGCCCCGCGAGTCTCCTCGTGCATGGCGGCACCATCCGCAGCAATTTCGGCGAGACCAGCGAGGCGCTCTTCCTCACCTCCGGCTTCGTCTATGACAGCGCCGAACAGGCCGAGCAGACCTTCCTGGGTGAGGTCGAGCACTTCCAATATTCCCGCTTCGGCAACCCGACGGTCCAGATGCTGGAAAGCCGGCTGGCGATGCTGGAGGGGGCGGAGGCCTGTCGCGTGACCGCAACCGGCATGGCGGCGGTGTCTTCGGCCATGCTGAGCCATCTCAAGGCCGGCGATCGCGTCGTCGCCGCCCGCGCGCTCTTCGGCTCCTGTCACTGGATCGTCTCCACCCTGCTGCCGCGTTACGGCATAGAGACTGTCTTCGTGGACGGTGGCGATCTCGGTGCCTGGAAGGCGGCCCTCGCGACGCCGACGCAACTCGTGCTCCTCGAAACGCCGTCGAACCCGATGCTGGACATCGTGGACCTGCAAGCCGTCGCCGAACTCGCCCATGCCTCCGGCACCATCGTCGTGGTGGACAACGTCTTCGCGACGCCGCTGCTGCAGAAGCCCTTGGAGCTGGGCGCGGACGTCGTCGTCTATTCCTGCACCAAGCACATCGACGGCCAGGGCCGCGTGCTCGGCGGCGCAGTGCTCGGCACCAAGAAGTGGGTCGAGGAGGTGCTGCAGCCTTTCGTGCGAAACACCGGGCCGGCGCTCTCCCCCTTCAACGCCTGGCTGCTGCTGAAGGGGCTGGAGACGCTGAGACTGCGCGTCGATACCTCCTGCCGTTCGGCGGAGGCGGTGGCGCGCTTCCTCGAAGGCCATCCCAAGGTCTCCCGCACCTTCTACCCGACCCTGGAAAGCCACCCGCAGCGTGACCTTGCCCTGCGCCAGATGAGCGCGGGGGGCACGCTCGTCACCTTCGATCTCGGCACGAAGGACGCCGCCTTCACCGTGCTGAACCGGTTGGGACTCATCGCCATCTCGAACAATCTCGGCGATTCCAAATCCCTCATCACCCATCCGGCAACGACGACGCATATGCGCGTGGGCGAAGAGGAACGGGCGCGCCTCGGCATCGGCCCTGGCGTCGTCCGGCTCTCGATCGGGCTCGAGGACCCGCAGGACCTCATCGAGGATCTGGCCCAGGCGCTGGACGGTCTCGCCTGACCATGGCCGCGGGCATTGCCATCCGGCCGGCGACGGCCGCCGACGGACCGGCGATCTGGGCCATCATCGGCCCGATCATCGCGGCGGGGGAGGTCTATGCCCTGCCGCGGGACTGGTCGGCCGAGCAGGCCCTGGCCCACTGGTTCATGCCGGCCCACACGGTGTTCGTCGCGGAAGTGGAAGGGGCCGTGCTCGGCACCTTCTACATCCAGGCGAACCAACTCGGCGGGGGGGCGCATGTCGCCAATGCCGGCTTCGCGACGGCAGGGCAGGCCACGGGCCGGGGCATTGCGCGGGCGATGGGGCATTTCGCCCTGGCGGAGGCCAAGGCGCGGGGCTTCCGCGCCATGCAGTTCAACTTCGTCGTCAGCATCAATGCGGCGGCCGTGCATCTCTGGCAGAGCCTCGGCTTCGAGACGCTGTGCCGGCTGCCCGAAGCCTTCGCGCATCCGCGCGAGGGCTTCGTCGATGCGTTGGTGATGGTCCGCCGGCTCTAATCGGCCCGGACGGGGGCGGGGCGCAGCCAGCCGCAGGCGACGGCATCGGCAAAGACCACTTCGGCTGCCGCCCACAGGGTGGGGGAGCCGAACTGGATGCGATGGGTGAGCTGCTTTTCCATGTCGATGTTGAAGTCCGGCCGTGCATCCCAGGTACCGCCGCCGACGACATGGTTGAGCAGGATCGGCTGCAGCCGGTCGCAGGCCTTGGCGAAGCGCGCATCGGCACTCTCCGCTGCTTCGAACTCCTCCCACAGCGCGCGGAAGTCACGCCCCTGATCCTCGGGCAGCATCCCGAAGAGCAGGTCGGCGGCCGCCCGTTCCCGCGCTTCCTGGTCCGTATTGTTCAGCGTGAGGTGCAGCGGCGTGTCACCGGCTTCGATCTCCACCAGATCATGCAGGATGAGCATCTGCACCACGCGCCAGATGTCGACCGGCTCCACGGCATAGTCCTGCAGAACCATGGCGAAGAGCGCGAGATGCCAGGAATGTTCGGCGGTATTCTCCCGCCGGCTGCCATCCGCGATCTGGTTGAGGCGGATCACGCCCTTCAGCCGGTCGGCCTCCAGGAGGAAACGAAATTGATCGGCGAGGCGCCCACCGATCTGATCGAGCCAGGCAGATGATTTCAAAAGTCCCGGTTCCTGCGCATGATGGGTCTATGACCTGCCGCCTTTTAGACCGCGATGCCGCCCCTGGCCATGGCCGTTGACCGCCGTCTCCAGGTGCCGTCGGAGCTCGCCGGGGTCGAGCGCCATCATCGCGCAACGCTCGATCGGCTTTTCGTCCCGAAGGGCGCCCGGCCGCGTCTCGACCGTGGACTCCGCTTCCTCTTCCTCTGCTTCACGAACCGCTGCGGCTCGAACTATCTCGCCGAACTGCTGGCCTCCACCGGCGCGCTGAACCGCCCGGAGGAGGTCTTCAACGGCGAGACGATGGAAGAGCACGTACGGGCCCAAGGGCTGCAGAGCTTTCCCGCCTATATGGATTTCCTGTGCCGGCGCCTGGCGCTGGGTGGTTGGTTCACCGCCAAGCTCGGCCTGGAGCAGTTGCTGATGCTGGCGGAGACCGGCCTTCTCGATGAGATCGGCGACCGGGCCCGCTTTCTGCTCATCGAGCGGCAGGACAAGCTCGCCCAGGCGATTTCGCTGCTCGTCGCGATCCAGACCCAGCAATGGACGTCGCGCCAGGCGCGGCGCATGCCGGACGAGGCTCTGGTCTATGACCGGCGTATCCTCGAGGACCAGCAGGCGCTGATCACCCAGCAGAATTTCGGCTTCTACCGTTTCTTCGCGAGCAACGGGTTGGTGCCCTTTCACCTCGCCTATGAGCCGCTGGTGGCGGCGCCGCACCAAACCGTCGCGGAGATCGGCCGCTGGCTCGGGCTGCCAGGGCTGGAGGCGCGGCCTGACGCCGTGCCCATCGCCCGGCAGGAAAGCCCGGTGAAGGCTGCCTGGCGCGCCCGCTATGTGGCGGGCGGGTGAGGCGGCTCAGCCGTCGTCGTCGGAAAATTCCACGTCGCGGTGTACGTGCACCGACATCAGCAGGCCGAAGGCGATCATCGCGGTGATGAGCACCGAGCCGCCGTAGGAGATGAGGGGCAAAGGCACGCCGCCCACCGGAATCGCGCCCATCACCATCGCGATGTTGACGAATACGTAGAGGAAGAGATCGACGCTGATGCCGAGCGCCACCAGTCGCCCGAACTGGTGGCGACATCGCATCGCGATCAGCATGCCGCTCAGCACGATGAGCAGCAGCAGGCCGAGCACGCTGAGACTGCCGACGAGGCCGAACTGCTCGGCCAGCACGTCGAAGATGAAGTCCGTCTGCTTCTCGGGCAGGAAGTCGAGGTTGCTCTGGGTGCCGTGTAGGAAGCCGCGGCCCCACATGCCGCCGGAGCCGAGCGCGATCTTCGATTGCAGGATGTTGTAGCCGGTGCCGAGCGGATCGCGCTCGGGATGCAGGAAGGTCAGGATGCGCTGGCGCTGGTAGTCGTGCAGGTGGTGATAGGCGACGGGCAGGGCGGCGCCGATGCCGATGATGATGATCGCGAATTTCCACCAGCGGACCCCGGCGGCGAGGAAGATCGCCGCGCCGATGGCGCCGGTGATGACCGCCGTGCCGAGATTGGGTTCCTTCAGGATCAGCCCGACGGGAATGAGCACGGCGATCGCCGGGACGACGAGGAAGCGCAGCCGCCCCACCTGTTCGTAGCTCGCCCGGTGGAACCACCGCGCCAGGCCCAGCACCAGGAAGAGCTTCATGAGTTCGGAGGGTTGCAACTGGAAGCTGCCGATGGCGATCCAGCGCTGAGCGCCCTTACCGACATGGCCGAATTTGGCAACGACCAGCAGCAGCACGATGCCGAGGGCATAGAACCACCACGACCAACGGGCGATGATCCGTATGTCGGTCATCGCGATGGCCAGCATCAGCACGAGACCGATCAGGAAGCGGACGAGCTGTTTCTGAGCATAGGGTTCGGGCGAGCCGCCGGCCGCGGCGTAGAGCGCGGCGTACCCGACACTCGCGAGACAGCAGACGAGCAGGACGAAGAACCAGTTCGTCTGCCAGACCTTGCCGGCGACGCCGAGGGAGCCTTCGCGCCACAGGCGCCGTTCCATCATGGCCGGGCCCTCACGAATTCTGTTCCGGTGGCGCGGGCGGCGGCTTCAGCGGCGTGGTGCGCCCCGCCGGGTCCAGCGTCAGTGCATCGATCATGATATCGCGCGCCACGGGGCCGGCGGCATCGGCGCCAGCATTGCCGTGCTCCACGACCACGGCAACCGCGTAGCGGGGCGCATCATAGGGGGCGAAGCCGATGAAGAGGGCGTGCGGGCGCAGCGCCCAGGGCAGGTTCATGGAGTTGAAGCCGTGTTCGCGCTGGGCGCGGCTGACGCGCACCACCTGGGCGCTGCCCGTCTTGCCGGCCATCTGCACGTCCGGCATCGGCAGCTTGGCGATCTTGGCCGTGCCGTCCGGCGCGTTCACCACCTCCCACATGCCCTGGCGCACCAGGGAGAGATAGCGGTTGGGCATGCCGAGGACCGGCCAGTCCTCGGCGGCCGTGCCGGTCTGCAGCACGCCACCGCGCTGCCGCGCGACATGCGGGCCGACCGCCCGGCCCGTGGCGACGCGCGAGCAGAGGGTTGCGAGCGAGAGCGGCGTCGCCAGGATGTAGCCCTGGCCGATGCCGCTCACCACCGTATCGCCCAGCGGCCAAGGCTTGTGCTGCCGGGCCCTCCATTCCTTGTTCGGCATGAAGCCATCGGAGACGTTGGTGAGGTCCATGCCGATGTCGGCGCCGATGCCGAAGCGTTTGGCATAGGCGGCCAGGGGGTCGATGCCGGTGCGCAGGGCCACCTGGTAGAAGAAGACGTCGCAGCTGTTCTTCAGCGCCGCCTTCACGTCCTGCATCCCGTGACCCCATTTGCGCCAGCAGTAGAAGCGCGCATTGCCGAGGTCGAAATAGCCGGGGCAGTTCAGCCGTTCGTCCGGGCTGATGGCGCCCGAGGAGAGACCTGCCATGGCGGTGACGGGCTTGAAGGTCGAGCCCGGCGGATAGACGCCGGCCGCCGCCTTGTTGACCAGCGGCTTGCGTGGATCGTTCATCCAGGCCTGCCACTGCGCGTTGCTCACGCCGGAATCGAAGAGGCTCGGGTCGAAGCTCGGCTGGCTCACCATGGCCAGCACCTCGCCATTGCGCGGGTCCATCACCACGGCGCTGGCGCTCAAGCCCGCCAGATGATTGGCGGTTGCCTGCTGCAAGGCGGTGTCGATGGAAAGCCCGATGTCGATCCCTGGCGTGCCTTCCTGCCGGTCCAACTCGCGGATGACGCGGCCGAGGGCGTTGACTTCGAGCTGCTGGGCGCCGGCTTTGCCCCGCAGCGCGACGTCGTTGAAGCCCTCGACGCCGGTGCGGCCGACGCGCATGCCCGGCATGGCGAGCGTGGGATCGGCCTTCACGTCGGCATCGTGCGGCGGCGCGACGTAGCCCACGACATGGGCGAGCAATTCGTCCGTCGGATAGAGGCGGGTGGAGCCGACGTCGATCAGCACGCCCGGCAGGTTCGGCGCGTTCACCTCGATCAGCGCCATCTGCTCCCAGCTCAGGAAGTCCTGCAGCATCACCGGGACATAGCGCTGATGCGTCCGCAATTCGCGGAGGATGCGGGCGCGTTCGCTGTCCGACAGCGGGATGAGCTTGGAGAAGGTGTCCAGCACGGAGGCGGCGTCGTTCGTCTGCTCCACCATCAGCAAGGCGCGCCAATGCTGCTTGTTGGTGGCGAGGGCCGCGCCGAAGCGGTCGAAGATGCGCCCGCGGGAGGCGGGCAGCAGGCGCACGCTGACGGAGTTGCCGCGCGCCATGGCGGTGTATTTGGCGCCGTCCACCACCTGCATCTTGTAGAGCTTGGCGCCGAGAAGGCCAAAAACCGCGATTTCGCCGCCAGCGATCAGCAGCGCCCGGCGCGTGAACACCCCGCTCCGCGTGATTTCCTTCTTCATGCGCGCCTCTTAGCAGCCTGAGGTCGCGCTGCACGTGTTTCTTTCTTAACCCGCATCACACCCTTTCCGGTGCCGCGACGGTGCGGTGCGCGCGGGTGAAGATCATGGCGAGCAATGGGTAGAGGCCGGCGGCGAGCAGGAACTGCGCGATCCCGGCAATCGGCGGATAGAGCACCCAGTCCATCCCGCAGGCCAGCAGCCATTGCAACAGGGCGGCGACGGCTGCGACCGCGACGAAGACCAGCCAGACGAAGAGGAAGCCCTTCTGCGGCAGGTAGCGCCGTGTCCGCACCACCAGGAGCTGGGTTAGCAGAAGCACGAGGACGGTGCTGCCGAGTGGCATCTCGCCCAGGAGGTCGCCGAGCAGGCCGATGACGAAGATGAGCGGCGGCGGCACGGAACCGGGACGGAACAGCGTCCAGAAGAAGACGGCGGCCAGGGTGAAGGCGGGCAACAACTCGGCCTGCCCGGGGATGCCGAGCGGCGCCGAGAGCAGCACCATGCCGAGCAGCGTGGTACCGGCGGGAAAGCCGCTGCGCGCGGCCCGGTCCAGACGCTGGCCCCAGCCGCGCCTTGGCCGGATGCCTGGCGTTCTGTCCAAGGTTATCGGGCCCGGGGAACCGGCGCCGTGAGGGGCGGGGGCGGCTTCTGCATCATCTTGCGCCCGGGCGGCGCATCGGGGGAATCGACGCCTGTATCGGCATAATCGAAGAGGCGGACGATGGAGAGGTGGTCGAGATCCGCCACCGGATAGACCTGCGGCACGTGGTCGGCATTGTAGTGCACGGTGCCGAGCGGCAGGCCGGCCGGAAACGCCCCGGCGGAGGCACTGGTGATCACCCGCTCGCCCTCGATCGGCGCATGGCCTTCCGGCCAGTAGCGCAGCACGGGAAAGGCGCCGTTGGTGCCTTCCATGATGGCGTGGCCGTCGCTGCTTTCCAGCCGCACGGGCACGCGACTGTTGATGTCGGTGATGAGCAGCACGCGCGCGCTGCGGTCGCCCACTTCCGTGACCCGACCGACGACGCCGCGATCGTCCATGGCGATTTCGCCACGCACCACCTGATGCGGCGGGGTGACCGCGAGCAGCACCGATCGGGCGTAGATGCCGCCGGAATCGGCGACCACCGGGGCCGTCGTGAAGGCGGGGGCGGCCGGCGGCATCCAGTTGAGTTCGGCCTTGAACTCCAGGTTCTGCGCTTCGAGCGCGAGGGCGGCCGCCTGCCAGCGGCGCAGCTGCTCGTTCTCGGCCCGCAGATGGGCGTTTTCGGCCCGGATGTCCCAGATCTGCACCATGTCGCTGCCGAAGCTGCGCACGGCCGAGAGCGGCTGAGCCATCGCGGCATAGATCGGAGACAGCATGTCGGCGAGGGCGACACGCACTTCCACGGCGAGGACCGCATCCGCCTTGCCGATGAGCATGAGCCCAAAGGCGGCGGCGATCAGAACCGGAAGCGAGAGTTTTTCCAGCGCCTGGCGGACAGGGATAGACAGCCGTATCACCGCGTCTGGATCTCCAAGTCTGAGATTTGTGCGAGATGGGGGCTATACGCGCCGTCGGCCGAAGAATCGACTCAAACCTGCGGCGGTCCCGGCTGAGCAGGTCCGCGAGTCGGGCGGGGGCCGGTTCATCGGCCCCCGCCTTCCCGACCTCAATACATCGAGGTCAGCACGTTCTGCAGGCGCTTCATCTCTTCGAGGGCGCGGCCCGTGCCGAGGGCGACGCATTGCAGCGGCTCCTCCGCGACGACGACCGGCAGGCCCGTCTCGTCCCGCAGCACCTGGTCCAGCCGGTGCAGCAGCGCGCCGCCGCCAGTCAGCACGATGCCCTTGTCGACGATGTCGGCGGCGAGTTCCGGCGGCGTGTTCTCCAGCGCGACCTTCACCGCCTCGACGATGGCGCTCACCGGTTCGGCGAGGCTTTCGGCGATCTGGCGCTGGCTCACCATCACCTCGCGCGGCACGCCGTGCATCAGGTCACGGCCCTTCACTTCGCGCCAGGGACCGTCAATGCCGGGTGCTTCCGTCATGGCGGCGCCGATGTCCATCTTGATGCGCTCGGCCGTGCTCTCGCCGATCAGCAGGTTATGGTGGCGGCGGATGTAGCTGATGATGGCCTCGTCC
Organism: Acidisoma sp. 7E03; assembly: GCF_054665075.1. NCBI lineage: Bacteria > Pseudomonadati > Pseudomonadota > Alphaproteobacteria > Acetobacterales > Acidocellaceae > Acidisoma > Acidisoma sp. 7E03. Next base: position 197,924 of record NZ_BAAFHE010000011.1, on the reverse strand, counting down.
AGCTTGTCGCCGCCGGTGCGCACGCTGCGGGCATAGACGATGCCGCCCAAGGAGATGACGGCCACCTCCGTGGTGCCGCCGCCGATGTCCACCACCATGCTGCCGGAGGGTTCGGTCACCGGCAGGCCGGCGCCGATGGCGGCCGCCATCGGCTCCTCGATCAGCAGAACCTTGCGGGCGCCGGCGCTCTCGGCGCTTTCCTGAATGGCGCGGCGCTCGACGGCGGTGGAGCCGGAGGGCACGCAGACGATGATGAGCGGGCTCGCGAAGCCGCGGCGATGATGCACCTTGCGGATGAAGTGCTTGATCATCTCCTCGGCGATCTCGAAATCGGCGATCACGCCGTCCCGCATCGGGCGGATGGCGGAGATGTTGCCCGGCGTGCGGCCCAGCATGCTCTTGGCCTCTTCGCCGACCGCCAGCACCTGCTTCTTGCCCCGCACATCGGCGATCGCCACCACCGAAGGTTCGTTCAGCACGATGCCGCGGCCCTTGACGTAGACCAGGGTATTCGCCGTGCCGAGGTCGATCGCCATGTCGGCAGACATCATTCCGAGAATGCGAGAGAACATAAAGAGAGAACCTTCCACGGCCACAGCAACGCGGGGGGCTTACCCGCGTGCCCCTGCCTCCACAAGAGGGAGAAGAGCCTAGTTCCGCCCGCGTGGCGCATTTCTGTCGCGCCCGGGCTGGCGCGGGGGGAGGGGCATCGGCTAGCTAGCCCTGTGAGACCGGCCACCTGGCGGTCGGTTCCCTCCCACGATCCGGGACGAAAGACGAATTGAGCGTATCCGAGGAATCCCTCCGCCTGGCCGAAGCGCTGGTCTTCGCCTCCACCGCACCCGTGCCGCTGCGCGTGCTGAAACCCCTGCTGCCCGAGGACGAGGCGATGGAGGCGGTGGTCGACGCGCTGCGCGCGCGCTATGCCGGCCGAGGCGTGGAACTGGCGGAAGTCGCGGGCGGCCTGCAATTCCGCACCGCGCCCGATCTGGCCCCGCGCCTTACCCGCGTCATCGAAGTGCCGCGCCGCCTGCCGCGCGTCGCCATGGAGACGTTGGCCATCATCGCTTATCGCCAGCCCGTCACGCGGGGCGAGATCGAGGAGGTGCGCGGCACGGCGTTGTCCCAGAACACGCTCGACGCCCTGCTGGAGGCGGAGTTGATCGCGCCCTGCGGCCGCAAGGAGAGCCCCGGCCGGCCGACGCTATGGGGGACGACGCCGACCTTCCTTGCCAAATTCGGCCTCAAATCGCTCTCCGACCTGCCGCGGCGGGAAGATCTGATCAACGACAATGCGGTGATGGGCGGCCTGCCGCCCGGCGCCATGGACCCGTCGGCCGAGCCCGAAACGGAGGCTGGCGCTGAGGCGGCGGAGGCGGAAGGCGGGGCGGAACCCGTCACCGGAGACACCGCGGCGGACGAACCTCCGTCGCCCGAGGAGACACCGCCCGCCGCCACCTGAGGCGGAGTTTCCCTGCCCGCCAATCCCTGCTAGCAGTCCGGGGAGGAGCAAGCGCCCGCCATGTTCGATTTCCTGTCCTGGTCCCATATCGCCGTCATCGCGGCCGCGGCGCTGATCTTCATCGGCCCCAAAGACATGCCTGTGGCGATCCGCTCCATCACGACCATGCTCAAGAAGGCCCGGCGGATGGCGGGCGAGTTCCAGAGCCAGATGGACGAGGTGGTGCGCGAGGCCAATCTCCACGAGGTGCGGGACAGCATCAACGAGCTGCGCGGCGGCCTTGACGTCCGCAAGCAGATCGGCCGGATGATCGACCCGGACAATTCCATCCGCTCTGCCTTCCAGGACCCGCTGACCACCCCCGCCGGTGGCACGCACGCCGCCTCCAGCGATCCGACGGCAGTCGAGACGGTGGCCGTCGGCGAGTTTCCCGAATACCGCATCGACCGGCCGGACGATCTGGAGCCGGCTTTGGCCGAGGGGCCGGCACGGCCGGCCTTCGTGCCGCCCACCCTGAGCCTGACGGGAGGCCGCCCGGCCTTCGTACCGCCAGGCATTCGCCGCTGATGGCAGCAACCGACTGAGAGAGACCGAGGCAGCCGACGTGGCGCGCGACGACAACGACGTAATCGACGACAAGCCGATGCCGCTGCTCGAGCATCTGGCGGAACTGCGCCGGCGGCTGCTGTGGTCGGGCGCTGGCTTTCTGCTCGCCTTCCTGGTCTGCTACCACTTCTCCTTCCAGATCTACTCCTTCATCGCCGAGCCGCTGGTGCATGTGATGAAGAGCCGAGGCCAGGAGCCGCGGCTGATCTATACCCAGCTCTACGAAGCCTTCTTCACCTACATCAAGGTCTCGGCCTATGCCGCGATCTTCGTCTCCTTCCCGCTGATCTCCTCGCAGGTTTGGCTGTTCATCGCGCCCGGTCTCTACCGGAGCGAGAAGAAGGCGCTGCTGCCCTTCATCGTGGCGACCCCGGTGCTGTTCCTGGCGGGTGCAGCGCTCGCCTACTACTTCATCTTTCCCGTCGCATTCGGTTTCTTCCTGAGCTTCCAGACGCCGGCTGCGCATCCGGCCGCCGACGGCATGCAGATCGAGCTGATGGCCAAGGTCTCCGAATATCTTGGCCTGGTCATGAAGCTGGTCTTCGCCTTCGGCGTCGCCTTCGAACTGCCTGTCGCGCTCACGCTGATGGGTAAGGTCGGCATCCTCACCTCGAAGACGCTGAAGCGCTACCGCCGCTACGCCTATGTCGGATGCTTCGTGATCGCCGCCGTGTTGACGCCGCCCGACATCCTGACCCAGTGCGGCCTCGCCCTGCCGCTGATCCTGCTCTACGAGATTTCCATCATCTCCGTCCGGCTGGTGGAGCCGAAGCCGCAGGATGACGAGGAATAGCGCGGCCCGCCGTGCGCTAAGCCCATAAGACCGAGAGCCTGACCATGCATGACATTCGCGCCATCCGCGCCGAACCGGCGGCCTTCGACGCCGCTATGGCCCGCCGCGGCCTGCCGCCCCAGTCGGAGGCGATCCTGACGCTGGACGCAGACCGTCGCACGGCGCTCTCTGTGTTGCAGGAGAAGCAGGCGAAGCGCAACGAACTCGCCCGCGACATTGGCAAAGCCAAGCGGGAAGGTGCGGATACGACGAGCCTGGAGCAGACGGCCGTCACGCTCCGCAGCGAGATGGAGCAGTTGCAGGCGGAGGCCGACCGTGCGGATGCGGAAATTCGCGCCCTCCTCGAATCCCTGCCCAATATCCTGCAGGAGGACGTGCCGGACGGCGCCGACGAAAGCGCCAACCTCGTGCTCAAGAGCTGGGGGGAGGTCCCCTCCTTCGACTTCCCGCCGCGTCAGCATTTCGAGCTGGGCGAAGCGCTGGGACTGATGGATTTCGCGAATGCCGCGAAGCTCGCCGGCGCCCGCTTCACCGTGCTGCGGGGTGCGCTTGCGCGGCTGGAACGCGCCCTCGGCCAGTTCATGATCGACCTGCACACGGTGGAGCATGGCTACGAGGAGATGGTGGTGCCCACCCTCGTCAACGATGCCGCGGTCTACGGCACCTCGCAGCTGCCGAAATTCGCCGAGGACCTGTTCCGCACTACGGATGGGCGCTGGCTGATCCCGACCGCCGAAGTGCCGCTCACCAACATGGCGGCGGGCGAGCTTACGCCGGAGGCGCGCCTGCCCTGGCGCATGACGGCGCTGACCGATTGCTTCCGGAGCGAGGCGGGCTCGGCCGGGCGGGACACGCGCGGCATGCTGCGCCAGCATCAGTTCCGGAAAGTGGAGATGGTCTCCATCACCCGGCCGGAGGAAAGTGCCGCCGAGCATGAGCGCATGACGCGCTGTGCCGAGACGGTGCTGGAGCGCCTGGGCCTGCCCTATCGGCGGATGCTGCTCTGCACCGGCGATACCGGCTTCGGGTCCTCCAAGACCTTCGATCTCGAAGTCTGGCTGCCCGGCCAGCAGGCCTGGCGCGAGATCAGCTCCTGCTCGAACATGCGGGATTTCCAGGCGCGGCGCATGAACGCTCGTATCCGCGGCGCAGACGGCAAAGCCGCCGGCTTCGCCCATACCCTCAACGGCTCCGGCCTCGCCGTCGGCCGCACGCTGATCGCCGTGATGGAGACTTATCAGCAAGCAGACGGCACCATCCGCGTGCCAGAGGCCTTGCGGCCCTATATGGGCGGCCTGGCGGTCATCGCGGCCGGCTGAGGAGCCCGCTCAGACCGTCAGCATCTTGATGCCGACGAGCAGCAGCACGGTGGCGAGCGACCATTTCAGGAAGGTCTCCGGCGCCCGGCGCGCGGCGAGGCTGCCGATGATGATTCCTGGGATCGAGCCGATGAGCAGCGAGCCGAGCAGCGGCAGGTTGACGGCGCCGAGGAACCAGTGGCCGACGCCCGCGAGCAGGGTGAGGGGGACGGCATGGGCAATGTCCGATCCCACGATGCGGACGACCGGCATCCGCGGATAGAGGAAAAAGAGGGCGATGGTGCCGAGTGCGCCGGCGCCCACCGACGAGATCGAGACGATCACGCCGACGATGAAGCCGACGAGGATGGTGAGCCAGACCGAGGTGCGCTCGCCGAAATCCGGGTTGCGCTCCAGCGCGATCCGCAGCACCTGGTCCTTGAGCACCAGGGACACTGCGCTGAGCAGCAGGGCGACACCGAGGACGAGAGAGATCGCGGTGTTCACCGCGTGGCTTGCGGTGCCGAGCTTGCCGATCACCAGCAGGGTCAGAACGGTGGCGGGCAGCGACCCGGTGGCGAGCAGCCCAACGATGCGCCATTCCACCGCCTTGCCCGCATTGTGGATGGAGGTACCCACGGTCTTCGTCGCCGCCGCGAAGAGCAAATCGGTGCCGACGGCGGTGGAGGGATGGAAGCCGAAGAGCAGGACGAGAAGCGGCGTCATCAGCGATCCGCCGCCAACGCCGGTCAGCCCCACCAGGAGGCCGACGAGCAGGCCGGACAAAATGTAGCCCGGCGACAACGCCGCGTGGCCCACGGCCATCATCGCGTAACCTCTCTGTTTTCTCGCTTGTGCGTCAGACCCTTGCACCCGGTCAACCGCCCGGAGGACAGGGCGCTGCGGGCTTTCCCGCCTTTGTGACTGGCCCGGGCGGGGGTGATCGCCATGTCCCGATCACGTGAGCGGGGTATGGCCCCGATGGATGGAGCACGAAGACCATGACGAAGATCGCAGTCATCACCGGGGCGAGCGCGGGCGTGGGCCGGGCGACGGCGGAAGAGTTTGCGCGCCATGGCTATGCTCTGGGCCTCATCGCCCGGGGCGCGGAGCGGCTGGAACGGGCGGCGGCCGAACTGTCCGGTCGCTATGGCGTTCGCGTCCTGCCGCTGCCGACGGACGTCGCCGATGCGGCCGCCGTGGAGCGGGCGGCCGATCGGGTGGAAGCCGAACTCGGGCCGATCGGCGTCTGGGTCAACGTCGCCATGGCAACCGTCTTCGCGCCTGTGTCCCGCCTGGAGGCGGCGGAGATCGAGCGGGCGACCCAGGTCACCTATCTCGGGCAGGTGCATGGCACGATGGCGGCACTCTCCCGCATGCGTTGGCGCAACCGTGGCACCATCGTCTGCGTCGGTTCCGCGCTCGCCTATCGCTCGGTGCCTTTGCAGGCCGCCTATTGCGGAGCGAAATCCGCGATCCGCGGTTTCGTTGATTCCCTCCGCTCCGAGATCATTCACGACAAGCTCGACGTGCATCTGACCATGGTCGATCTGCCCGCGGTGAATACCCCGCAATTCGACTGGGCGGCGAACAAGATGGGCCGCAAGGCCCGGCCTGTCGCACCCGTCTATCAGCCCGAGGTGCCGGCGCGCGCGATCTATTTCGCGGCAACCCATCGGCGGCGGGAGGTTTGGGTCGGCACCTCGACCATCCAAGCCATTCTCGGCAACCGGTTGGCGCCCGGGCTGCTCGACTGGTACCTCGCGAAGACGGCGTATAAGGGACAGCTGCGGGATGTGCCCTCCACAGGCGACGCCAAGGGCAATCTCTTCGAGCCCGTGCCCGGCGATTTTTCGGCGCATGGCGATTTCGACCGTGAATCGCGCCGGCGCAGCCTCGAGGTCTTCACCGATCGCCACAAGGCCGCGTTCATGGGAACGGCGGTGGCGGCGCTGGCGCTGGGCGGCATTGCCCTCGGCCGCCGTCTCGCCCGCGGCTGAGGCGCCGGACCGTTTTGATGCCGATCAAGGCTTGCCGCCGCCTGCACCGATAAGCAGGCTGGGGGCGGAGGAGCGGCACATGGGCGACACCAGGTCCACCGAGGCCGAACATCAGGCTCGGGTCTTCACCTTTCTCGCCGATCCGGCGACGCATGGGCTGACGGAGCCCGTGCGTCGCATCGACACTCATGCCGCGTCCGTCTTCCTGGCGGGGCAGGACGTCTACAAGGTCAAGCGCGCGGTCCGCTATCCCTTCCTCGACTTCTCGACGCTCGACCGTCGGAAACGGGCTTGTGAAGCGGAACTCCGGGTCAATCAGCCGAACGCTCCCGGGCTGTATCTCGGCCTGCTGCCAATCACCGAAAGCGCAGCCGGCCTTCAGCTCGGCGGCGACGGCCCGGTGCTCGAATGGGCCGTGCATCTCCGCCGCTTCGATGAGGCGGCAACCTTAGACCGGCTGGCAGAGCGCCGCGGGCTGGACGCAAGACTGGCAGCGCGGCTCGCCGATGTCGTGAGCGCGGCCCATGCGCGCGCCCCGGTGGTGCAGAACCCAGCGGCCGTCCTCCATCTCCGCACGATCCTTACCGACACGGTGGAGGATCTGCAGGGGGCAATCGGCCCGCTGCCGGGCCCGCAGGTGGCACAATTCGTTTCGGGCGCAGGCGAGGCCTTGGAGCGGGTGATGCCGCTGCTCGAAAGCCGCGCGGCACACGGCTTTCTTCGCCGCTGCCACGGCGATCTGCATCTCGGCAATATCGCGCTGATTGACGGCGCACCGGTGCTCTTCGACGCGATCGAGTTCGACGAGGCGATCGCCACCTGCGACCTGCTCTATGATCTTGCCTTCCTGCTCATGGACCTATGGGATCGCGGCCTGCATGCCGAAGCCAATCTCCTCTTTGGCCGCTATCTCGTCGCAAGCGCAGCACCGCTTGCGCAGATGGCCGCGCTCGAAGCCTTGCCTTTCTTCCTGGCCCTGCGTGCGGCGATCCGCGCCAAAGTATTGATCGCGCAAAGCCGGCTGAGCGAAGAGGCCCAGCGCGCCGTCACGAAACTGGAGGCGGCGCGGCGCTATCTCAAGGCGGCTTGCGCCTTCCTGACCCCGCCTCCGTCCAGGCTCGTCGCCGTTGGCGGCTTCTCGGGCAGCGGCAAGACGCGGCTCGCGACTGCCCTCGCGCCGGTGCTTGGCGCCGCACCCGGCGCCGTGCATCTGCGCAGCGACGTGCTGCGCAAGGCGATGTTGGGCGCAGGAGAGACGACACGCCTCGACCCCGAGGCCTATCGGCCCGAGGTGACGGCCCGGCTTCGCATGGAAATGGCCCAGCTTGCCCGCGCCGCGCTCCGCGCCGGGCACAGCGTTATCCTCGACGCGACCCATCGGCATCCTTCGGAGCGGGCGGAGGCAGCGGATCTCGCGGCAAGTCTCGGTGTGGCCTTCCGCGGCCTCTGGCTGGAGGCGCCGGAGGTGGTGCTGCGCGCGCGGATCACAGGTCGGCAGGGGGACGCTTCGGACGCGACCGCGGCGGTGCTGGCCGCTCAACTGGCTGACGGGACCGGCCCGCTCGACTGGACGCGGCTGGATGCGACCCAGCCGATAGAGACCCTTCTGCGTTGGGCGGGGCCCCTCGCGACCGGCTGACGAAACTTGCGGCAGATCAATGTCGGTTCCCCGCCGGCTTCTTAACCTTTCCGCCAACCAATGCGGGAGGCGCGAATGTCGATCGATGCAGCAGATATCATGACCCGGACGGTGGTGACCGTGGGCCCGGACGAGCGCGTTCCGGAGATCGCACGCCGCCTCGTCGCGCATGGCGTCAGCGCAGTGCCCGTCTGCGATGCCGCCGGGCACGTGCTCGGCATGGTCAGCGAAGGCGACCTGCTGCGGCCTTTCACCAAGGAGCGGGCATTGAAACGCGCCTGGTGGCTGGAAGTGCTCGCCGAGGGGCAGGATCTCGCGCCGGAGTTCAAGGACTATGTCAGCCTGGACCATCGTTCGGCGCGGGAGCTGATGACCACGCCGGTGGTCACTGCGGATGAGCAGACAAGCCTCGCCGAACTCGCCGATCTGATCACGGCGAAGCAGGTGAAGCGCCTGCCCATTCTGCGGGAGGGGCGGATGGTGGGCATCGTCAGCCGGTCCGACATCGTCCGCGCGCTGGCGCGCGGCGCCGTGGTTGAAGGCTAGGTTCCGGCGGCTCTCGGCGCCTGCTCTCAGTGAGAGAGCAGGGTCGGGATTTCCGGGTGGGTCAGCAACCGGCGCGTCACGCCGCCGAAGAGCCATTCCTGCGCCCGGCTATGCGCATAGGCCCCGGCGACCAGGAGATCGGCGCTCTCTTCCTTCGCGATCTGTTGCAGCCGCCTGGCATCCTCGCCCACGGAGGCGGCGGCATGCTGAGCGGCCGTGATGCCGTGGCGGGCGAGCCAGCCGGCGATCAGGCGCAGGCGACGCTCGGCCTCGGGAAGTTCGGCCTCGGGGACGAGTTCTACGAGCGTGACCCGGCGGCATTTGTGCAGCAGGGGCAGGCTGTCGGCCAAGGCGCGGCGGGCTGGCACGCCGTCTTTCCAGGCGACCAGAGCGTGGGTCAGCGTGAGGGCGCGATCGGGCGACGTGGGCAGGACGAGGACGGGGCGCCCGGCCTGCATCACGAGATCGCCCAGCCGGAAGGCCGCGGGCGGGGCGGTGAACCCGCGCGGCGGCTCGCTCGCCGCCAGAATGAGATCGCTGCTGCGCGCATGGTCGCCGATGGCGGCGGCGATGTCTCCGGCGTGGAGATCTGCGTGCCAGCCGATGGTCGGGGCCTGGCCCTCCATGCCTGCGCGAAAGGCGGTCTCCACCCTCTGCATCTGGTCCATGCGGAGGGTCCGGTCTTCGGCGGCGAGATCCGAGGCAAGATAGGCTTCGCTGGGCGAGATGCGGAGTGGCGGCGCGAGCACGAGGCCGTCGATATGGGCACCGAAACGGGCGGCGAGGCTGGCGGCAGCGCCGATCACCGCGGCATTGTCGGTATCGGGCTGAAGGGCGGCGAGGAGAGAGGTGAGTGACATATACGTCTCCCTGGGGAGCGGCGCACGGCCGCGAGGGCGGAGTGCGATCATTCTGCCCCTCGATGCCGGCCTCGCATTGATCGGGATCAAGATGGGCTGGGCCCGTTTTCGGTGACCGGTCCATCTTCTATCACGCGTGAAGGCAGAGGAGGGCGGAGAGGTTGTCTTTGAGAGAGGCCGGGCGGCTGCAACCGCCGGCGCGGGAGGGCGGGATGCTCTTCGCCTCACTGCGCGGCTGGCGACCGTCCTGGTTGCCCCATGATCTCGCGGCCGGCCTGCTACTGACGGCCATCGCAGTTCCCGAGCAGGTGGCGACGGCCCGGCTCGCTGGCATGCCGGCCGAGAGCGGCCTCGTCGCCTTCATCGTCGCGACGCTCGCCTTCCTCCTGCTCGGCCGCAGCCGCTTCCTGTCGGTCGGCGCCGATTCGACGATCGCGCCGATCTTCGCGGGGGGCCTCGCCGCCTTTGTCGCTTTCGCCTCGCCCGACTATCGCGCCCTGGTACCCGTCCTCGCCATCGCGGTCGGGCTCATCCTGCTGATGGCCGCCGTCTTGCGGGCTGGCTGGATCGCCGATCTCCTCTCGATCCCGGTGACCAACGGCTTTCTTGCCGGGATCGCCATCCACATCGGGGTCGGCGAACTGGCGCCGCTGCTCGGCCTGCCTGGCGCGGGGGGCGGGCTCTTGGCGCAGCTCAGCGCCGCCGTTTCGGGGCTTGGCGCCTGCAATGCCTATGCCTTGGCCATCGGCCTCGGCGCCGCGCTCGCAACGATCCTGACCGAGCGCTATGCCCCTCATTGGCCGGGCGCGCTCTTCGCCGTCCTGCTCGGCAGTGGGGCGGCGGCGCTCTTCGGCCTGGACCAGCATGGCGTGGTGATGATGGCGCCGCTCTCCAGCCTCGCCCTGCCGGCCCCCGCCCTGTCGCTGATTCCGCTTGCCGACTTGCTGCGCCTGCTGCCGCTCGCCCTCATCCTCGCCCTCGTCTGCATGATGCAGACGGCGACGGTGCTGCGGGCCTTTCCCGACGATGCCGATCCGCTGGCGCCGCTCGACCGGAATTTCGCCGGGGTCGGGCTCGGTTCCATCGCGGCCGGCTTGGCCGGCGCCTTCCCGGTGAATGCGAGCCCGCCGCGCACGGCCGCGGTGGTGGAAGGCGGCGGCCGCTCCCAGCTCGCTGCTCTCGTCTCGGCCGGTGCCGTGCTGTGCCTGCTGCTCCTGGGCGGATCGCTGTTTCGCCTGGTGCCGCAGCCGGCCCTCGCCGGAATCCTGCTCGCCATCGCCGTGCGCCTGTTCCGGCTGCAGGAGATGGCAGCGATCTGGCGGCAGAACCGGCCGGAGAGCCTGCTCGTGCTCGCGAGCGCCGTGCTCGTGGTGGTGCTGCCGATCGAGATCGGCATGCTCTGCAGCATCGGCCTGTCCCTCGCCCAGAGCATCTATGGCATCGCGCGGCCACGCTGCGTGGCGCTGGCCCGGGTGCCGGGCACCACCATCTGGTGGCCGCCGGAGCCCGGGGAGGCGGGGGAGCGGCTGCCCGGTACCCTGGTCTTCGCCATCGGTGCGCCTGTCAACTTCACCAATGCGCTCTCCATCTGCCGGCAGCTGGAGGCGATGGTGGCGGCTGCGCCCGAGCCCGTGCGCCGGATCGTGCTGGAGGCGAGCGGCGTGGTCGGCATCGACTATACCGGCGCCCGGCTGCTCGGACTCACCATCGGCCGGCTCAAGGCACGTGGTATTCCAGTTGCCATGGCGCGGCTTTCATCGGAAAAGGCCCAGTGTGTGGCGGCCCGGAGCGGGCTGCTGAGCCGGCTGGGGGAAGACGCGGTCTTCCACTCGGTCGAGGATGCGATCCAGGGCGTGCCGCCGTCTCGCTGAGGCCAGCGTTGGCCGCTCTCCTGGAGCGAGGGAGAAGGCATGCGGCTGAAATCGGGACTGTGTCATCTGGCGGCAGCGGTGACCCTCTGCTGTGCCCTGCCTGCGGCGGGACGCGCGGCGGTGCAGAGCGGCAGCTGGAGTGGCGTCTACCGCTGTGCCCAGGGTCTGACGGGCGCCCATCTCACGCTGGTCGTGGCGCCCGACGGCACCGCGGAGGGGCTCTTCGAATTCTATGCCATCACGCAGAACCCCGGCGTGCCCCGGGGCTGCTTCGAGATGAGCGGGCATCTGGACCAGGCGGGGCATCTGGCGCTGGCACCCGGCGCTTGGCGCCTGCAACCGCCAGGCTACGTGGCGATCGGCCTGACCGGTGCGGAAGACGGGGCGGACCGCCTGGTGGGAGAGGTGCAGGGGCCGGGCTGCAGCGTCTTCGCCCTGGTTCCCGTCGCCCCCGGCCTGCCTGCCAGCACGCCGTCCGCCTGCCAGGGGGCTATCTCGTGATGCGGGACGTGGACGACGCAATGGCCGCATGCCGAGAGGATGAGGCGGCGCTCGCCGCCGGCATGTTCGACCGCGCGCCGGTTTCGCTGTGGCTCGAAGACTATAGCGGCCTTGCCACCATCTTCGCCGAGTGGCGGGCGGCGGGGGTGACGGCGCTTGCCCCCTTTCTTGCCGAGGATGAGGCGCGGGTGCGCCGCTGTGCGGCGAGCCTGCGCGTCTTGCGCGTCAATCCGCGGACCCTCGAGCTTTTCGAGGCCGAGGCGCTGGAGGAGATCGTGGGCAATCTCGACCGCGTCTTCCGGGCGGAATCGCTCGCCAGCCACGCCCAGGAACTGGTGCAGCTCTGGGACGGTAAGACCCGCTTCTTCAGCCAGACCGTCAATTACACGCTGTCCGGCCGACGGCTGGACGTGGAGGTGACGGGCAACGTCCTGCCCGGATACGAGGCGGACATGGGCCGCGTGCTGGTGGCGGTGCAGGACGTGACGGAGCGGGAGGCCGCGCGGCGCCAGCTCATTGAAAGCGAACGCCATGCGCGCGGGCTTTTCGAATTCTCTCCGGTGTCGCTGTGGGTTGAGGATTTCAGCGCGATCCGCCGTCTGCTCGAAGAGCTGCGCGAGCGCGGCATCAGCGATTTCCGCACTTTTCTAGACGTGCATGAGGATTTCATCCTGCGCTGCATGCGGGAGATCCGCGTGCTCGAAGTGAACGACTACACGCTGAAGCTGTTTCGCGCGCGGGACCGGGAGATGCTGCTTGCCGGCACATCCGAAATCTTCCGTGACCGGATGCAGACTCACTTCAAGGAGCAGCTGATCGAGCTGTGGGACGGCAAGGTCCACCAGCAGCGCGAGGTGGTCAACTACAGCCTGACGGGAGAGGAGCTCTATCTGCACATGCAGTTCTCCGCGATGCCCGGGCATGAGACGGATTGGACGCGCGTGCTGGTGGCGCTGACCGACATCACCGCCCGCAAGAAGGCGGAAGCCTATCTCGAGTTCTTGGGCAAGCACGACGAACTGACGAAGCTCTACAACCGGTCCTTCTACGCGGACGAGATCAACCGGCTCGACCGGCGCGGACGCTTCCCCGTCTCCGTCATCATTCTCGATCTCAACGGGCTGAAGGAGGTGAACGACGTGCTTGGCCACCAGGCAGGCGACGCGATGCTGCGGCGCATGGGCGAGGTTCTGGGCAAGGCAGCGACCGGCCAGCAATTCGCCTGCCGCATCGGGGGGGACGAGTTCGCCATCCTGATGCCGGAGACGGACGAGCACGGCGCCGCCATGATGATCGAACAACTTCAAGAACTGATGGCGATCAACAACCAGTTCTACGGGACGCCGCTGACCGTCGCGATGGGCCATGCGACGGCGCGCGAGGGGATGCGGCTCGAAGCCGCCATCCGCCAGGCGGACCGGGCCATGTACGAGGCGAAGCGGGCCTATTACCTCGACGGCCCCGAGACCCGCGGCTCCCGGGAGTGAGGGCGGGGACGATCCGCTCGCTGCCCCAGTAGGGGGAACGCCGCTCGATCATTTATTTTAGGAGGGTGGCTGGGGGACCTGGATTCGAACCAAGGCTGCCCGGGTCAGAGCCGGGAGTTCTACCGCTAAACTATCCCCCAACGGGATGGCGGCGCACTTAACACGCGGCTCCGGGGGGATCAACCTCCCCCTTATGCGTTCCCCTCATATGGGCCGCGCACCGGCAGGGCTTTCCGGACGGCGGCCTTCCTGAGCCCTTCGGCACCACTGCCGCGATCTCCACTACCCGCGATCGCACATTGGGGCTATTTCGGTTTCATGAACGATGTGAACGGTGCCTCCACCGCCCTGCCGACCGACGCCGCCGAGGAACTGGCCGACGCGGCCCGGCAGCTGAGCCGGGCCTCCGTCCTCGTCGTGGGCGACGCGATGCTCGACCGCTTCTTCTACGGCGAGGCCAATCGCATCAGCCTGGAAGCCCCGGTCCCCGTCCTCTGCGTCCAGCGCGAACTATCCTTGCCGGGGGGCGCCGCCAACGTGGTGCGCAACATCACGGCCGTGGGCGCGGCCGCGGCCTTCGTCTCGGTGGTGGGGGACGACATGGCGGGCTCGGATCTGACGGCGCTGATCGGCCGCCAGAGCGGGGTCGAGCCCTGGCTGCTCGTTCAGGGCGCCCGCATCACCACGGTCAAGACGCGCTTCATCGCGAGCGGCCAGCATCTCCTGCGGGTCGATACGGAGGACCCGGGGCCCGTCCATCCGAAGATCGCCGAGCGCCTGCTGCGCATCGCCACCGATGCCATGGCGGCGACCAGCGTCACCATCCTCTCCGATTACAGCAAGGGCGTGCTTGCCGGGGAGATGCCGGCGCAGCTCATCGCCGCGGCGCGGGCGGCTGGCCGGCCGATCATCGTCGATCCGCGCGGGGAGGATTATGCCCGCTATGCCGGGGCGGACGTGATCATGCCGAACCGCCGGGAACTCGCGGCCGTGACCGGCCTGCCGGCCGACACGGATGCCGAGATCGAGGCAGCGGCGCGTAGCCTGCTCACGCGCCACGGCATCGGCGCGATGCTCGTCACCCGGTCGGAACATGGCATGAGTCTGGTGGAGGCGGAGTCCGCCTGGCATTTTCCTGCCGAAGCGCTGGACGTGCACGACGTCTCGGGCGCCGGAGATACGGTGGCGGCCGTCCTTGCCGCCGGCCTCGGCGCACGGCTGCCGCTGCCGACGGCGGCCCGCCTCGCCAATGTCGCGGCCGGCATCGTCGTCGGCAAGGTCGGCACCGCCGTCGCCCGACGGGACGACATCCTCACCCGGATCGATCCCGGATCGGGCAATCGCAGCAAGATCGTCAGCCGGGAGGCGGCGATCGAGCAGGCCGAGCGCTGGCGACGGCGGGGCTGGCGCGTCGGCTTCACCCATGGCCGGTTCGACCGGCTGCACAAGGGCCACGCCCATCTCCTCGAACAGGCCCGCGGCGCCTGCGAGCGGTTGATCGTCGCGATCGAAGGCGATGCGCTGTCGGGGCGGGGGCGCCGTCCGCCGCGCCCGGCGGCCGAACGGGCGGCCGCCCTTGCCGCGCTGCCGGCCGTCGATCTGGTCTGCATCCTCGAAGAGCCGTCGCCCCTCGACATGATTCTCGCTCTGCGGCCCGATCTTCTGGTCAAAGGGGCCGATCACGCCCCGGGTGACATCGTCGGTGCCGACAAGGTGACGGGCTGGGGCGGCACCGTGCTGCGGGCCGAGTTGCTTCCGGCTTCCGCGGGCGGCCATGGCGGTCTAGCCTCCCGCCACGCCAGATAGAGGAGCCGGGCATGCAACGGATCGACGCAGGCGGCCTTCAGGTCGCCAAGCCACTTCATGACTTCGTCGAGACCGCGGCTCTCCCCGGAACGGGGATCGCGCCTGCCGCCTTCTGGGCCGGCTTTTCCGCGCTCGTTCATGAGCTGGCGCCTGAGAACCGCGTCCTTCTCGCGCGCCGGGATGCGCTGCAGGCGGCGATCGACGCCTGGCACAAGGAGCACAAAGGCCCAGGCGAGCCCGCCGCCTATCGCGCCTTCCTGGCCGAGATCGGCTATCTGGAGCCCGAGCCCGCGCCTTTCCAGGTGCGCACGGATCGGGTGGACGACGAGATCGCCCGCATCGCCGGGCCGCAGCTCGTGGTTCCGATCACCAATGCCCGGTACGCGCTGAATGCCGCCAATGCGCGCTGGGGCAGCCTCTATGATGCGCTCTACGGCACGGACGCGATCGACGAGGCGAATGGCGCCGAGCGCGGCCGGGCGCTCAATCCGGTCCGCGCCGCCCGCGTGGTCGCGCGGGCCAAGGCGCTGCTGGACGAGATCGCGCCGCTTGCCTCGGGCAGCCATGCCGGGGCCCGTGCCTATACCATTGCCGCCGGTGCACTGCTGGTGGACGGCCAGCCCTTGCAGACGCCCACCGCCTTCGCGGGCTATCGCGGCCCGGCCGAGGCGCCGACCGCCATCCTGCTGCGCCATCATGGCCTGCATGCGGAGATCGTGGTCGATCGGTCGCATCCCATCGGCCGGGACGATCCGGCGGGTGTCGCCGACATCCTGCTCGAATCCGCCATCAGCACGATCATGGACTGCGAGGACAGCGTCGCTGCCGTCGATACGGCGGACAAGGTGGCGGTCTACACGAACTGGCTGGGCCTGATGCAGGGGACGCTCGCGGCCTCCTTCGAAAAGGGCGGCCGCACGCGCGAGCGCCGGTTGGAAGCCGACCGCGTCTCTACCGCGCCGGATGGCGGCACGCTGACCCTGCCGGGGCGCAGCCTGATGCTGATCCGCAACGTCGGCCATCACATGATGACGGATGCGATCCTGACCCGGGACGGGGCGGAGATTCCCGAGAACCTGATGGACGGGGTGATCACCGCGCTCATCGCGATGCATGATCTGCGGTCCACTGGGCCGATCCGCAACAGCCGGGCGGGGTCGGTCTATATCGTCAAGCCCAAGATGCACGGCCCCGCCGAAGTCGCCTTCGCCAATGGCTTCTTCGACCGGGTGGAGGATCTGCTCGGCCTCGCCCGCCACACGCTGAAGATGGGCATCATGGACGAGGAGCGCCGCACCTCCGCCAATCTCGCGGCTTGCATCGCGGCGGCGAAGGATCGCGTGGTCTTCATCAATACCGGTTTCCTCGACCGGACGGGCGACGAGATCCACACCTCGATCGAAGCGGGGGCGATGGTGCGCAAGAACGCCATGAAGTCCACCGCCTGGATCAAGGCTTACGAGGACCGCAACGTCGACATCGGCCTCGCCGCGGGGCTGCGCGGCCGGGCGCAGATTGGCAAGGGCATGTGGGCGGCGCCGGACCGGATGGCCGAGATGCTGGAGCAGAAGGTGGGCCATCCCCGCGCCGGCGCGAATACCGCTTGGGTGCCGTCGCCCACGGCGGCCACCCTGCATGCGCTGCATTATCATCAGGTGGACGTCGCCGCCCGCCAGGAAGAACTGGCGAGCCGCGCCCAAGCTGGGCTCGACGCCCTGCTGACCATCCCGGTTTCCGAAGGCGCCAACTGGTCGCCCGAAGAGATCGCGCAGGAGATCGACAACAATTGCCAGGGCATCCTCGGCTATGTGGTACGCTGGGTCGATCAGGGCGTCGGCTGCTCCAAAGTGCCGGATATCCATGACGTGGGGCTGATGGAGGACCGCGCGACGCTTCGCATTTCCTCCCAGCACCTCGCCAACTGGCTGCATCACGGCGTGGTGTCGGAAGCCGAGGTGATGGGGGCGCTGCGCCGGATGGCGGCGGTCGTCGACAAGCAGAATGCGGGCGACCCGCTCTACCGACCGATGGCGCCCGGTTTCGACGGCCCGGCCTTCAAGGCCGCCTGCGACCTCGTCTTCAAGGGCCGCGCCCAGCCCAACGGCTATACGGAGTTCGTGCTGCACGCCTGGCGGCGAGCGGCGAAGGCGGCTGAATGATCGGACCCGCCCCGCCCGCAGGAGGATGAGTACTCATCGTTCGTTGGCGGGACGGATCGTTCCCCCGGTCGCGCCCGCCTTCGATCCCTTTCGCTCTTGGCAGCGGGCGCGCGCGATGATCTTCTGCCGGTCGGCAGAAGATGAGGGTCCGGCCGTTGAAACAGCCAAAGGTAAAGCGTTCCTGGGGATGGGTCGGGGCGGCGGCGCTGTCGACGCTTCTGCCGCTGCATGCGGCGCTGGCTGGACCGCCGGATAGCCTGACGCTCGCGATCGCGCTCGAGCCGCCGGGGCTGGACCCGACGGCGGGGGCGGCGGCAGCCATCCGTGAGGTGACCTATGCCAACATCTTCCAGGGGCTGACCCGCATCGACCAGGCCGGCAAGGTCATCCCCGACCTTGCCAAATCCTGGACCGTCTCGCCCGATGGCCTGACCTATACCTTCGCGCTGCAGCCGGGCGTCACCTTCTCGGACGGCACGCCCTTCGATTGTTCCATCGTCAAGTTCAGCTATGGCCGCGCCATGGCACCGGATAGCGTAAACGCGCAGAAGCAGCTCTTCGCGCCGATCGCGAGCATCGCCTGCCCAGCGCCGGACCAGGCGGTAGTCGCTCTCAAGCAGCCGACCTCGACTTTTCTCTACGACATGGCCTGGGGCGACGCCGTGATGGTGGCGCCGAATTCGGCCGCGACCAACAAGACGAAGCCGGTCGGCACCGGGCCCTTCATGGTGAGCCGCTGGGTGCCGGGCGACCGGATCGAGCTGGTGCGCAACCCGCACTACTGGGGGGCGGCGCCCGCTCTCGCCTCCGTCACCTTCCGCATCATCCCCGATCCGGCGGCGGCGACCGCGGCCCTTCTCTCCGGGGCGATCGACGCCTATCCGGATTTCCCCGCGCCCGAGACGGTGCCCAAGTTCCAGCATGATCCGCGCTTCACGGTCGAGATCGGCACCACCGAAGGCAAGGTCATCCTGGCGCTGAACGACACCCGCAAGCCCTTTGACGACGTGCGCGTGCGCCACGCGCTCGCCTATGCGATCGACCGCAAGGCGATCGTAGAAGCCGCCTATTCGGGCCTCGGCACGGTCATCGGCTCCCACTACACGCCGAACGATCCGGGCTACGTCGATCTGGCCGACACCTATCCCTACGATCCCGCGAAGGCGAAATCCCTGCTCAAGGCGGCCGGTGTGGCGCCCGGCACGACCTTCACCATCACCCTGCCGCCGCCGAGCTACGCGCAGCGCTCGGGCCAGTTGATCGCGGCCTATCTGTCGCAGGTCGGCATCAACGCCAAGCTCGAATCCGTCGAATGGGCGAAGTGGCTGTCCCAGGTCTTCAGCCAGTCGGATTTCGACGCGACGGTGATCGCGCATGTGGAAGCGCAAGATCTCGATATCTATGCCCGCCCGCACTACTACTTCAATTACCACAGCCTGGCCTACGATGCGCTCTACAAGGAGTACATCGCGGCGACGGACCCGGCGAAGCAGACGGCGCTGGTGCAGCAGTTGCAGCGTCAACTGGCAACGGACGAACCCAACGTCTTCCTGTTCGCTCTGCCCAAGATCGGCATCTGGAAAGCAGGTCTGCAGGGCATGTGGAAGAACGAGCCGATGCCGATGGATGACGTGACGGGCGTCTCTTGGGCAAAGTGAGCGGCGCGTGACGCGCTTTCTGCTGCGGCGCTCAGGTTCGCTCCTCGCCTCTCTGATCTTCGCCTCCGTCGTCGTCTTCGTCGTGCTGCAGATCCTGCCCGGCGACCCGGCCCTCGTCATCCTGGGGCCAGATGCGCGGCCGGATACGCTTGCCGCCTTGCGTCACCAGCTCGGCCTCGATCTGCCGGTGTGGCTGCGCTATCTGCACTGGGCATCGGGACTGCTGACCGGCGATTTCGGGCGCAGCATCGCCTATGACGCGCCGGTCTCAGCGCTCATTTTGCAGCGCATTGCCGTCACCTTGCCGCTCGCCGTCATGGCCATGCTCCTCTCGGCCCTCATCGCCATCCCGCTCGGCGTTTGGGCGGCGGCTCGCCGCGGCCTCACCGATGGCGGCATCATGGGCGTGACGCAAGTTGGCATCGCCATTCCGGACTTCTGGCTCGGCCTGCTGCTCGTCCTGCTCTTCGCGGTGCATTTCGCCTGGTTCCCCGCCGGCGGCTTTCCCGGCTGGTGGCACAGCGTCGGTGGCTCGCTGCGGGCGCTTGTTCTGCCGACGGTGGCACTCGCCATTCCGCAGGCGGCGATCCTCGCCCGCGTCACCCGTGGCGCCGTGCTCGACGTCGGCCAGCGCGACTTCCTGCGCACGGCGCGTGCCAAGGGACAGGCGGAAGGCGCCATCCTCTGGCGGCATGCCGTGCCCAACGCCCTAATTCCCGTCACGACCCTGATGGGATTGCAATTCTCCTTCCTGCTCGCGGGCACCATCATCATCGAGAACGTCTTCACCCTGCCGGGCCTGGGCTCGCTGCTCTTCCAGGCGATCGGTCAACGCGATCTCGTGCTGGTGCAGGATCTCGTCCTGCTCTTCGCCGGGCTGGTCATCGTCATCAACTTCCTGGTCGACGTGCTGAACGCCGTGCTCGACCCCCGGCTCGTGGCGAAGCACGCATGAGCCGGTTGCGTCTCGCCTTGGGTGGCGGCATCACCGCCGTCATCCTGCTCGCAGCCCTCGTCTCCGTCGTCTGGACCCCCTACGTGCCGACCGCGATCGACATCCTGCACCGTCTCAGCGGGCCAAGTGCTGCGCATCCCTTCGGGACGGATGCCTTCGGGCGCGATACGCTGTCGATGATCATGGTTGGGGCGCAGAACTCGCTGCTGGTGGCGGTCGTCTCGGTGGCACTCGCGGCGGCCTTGGGCATTCCCGCCGGACTGATCGCGGCCGCCCGCGGGGGCTGGGCGGAGGAGGTGCTGATGCGTGGCGCCGATCTCACCTTCGCCTTTCCCGCGCTGCTGACGGCCGTGATGATCACGGCGCTGCGCGGCCCCGGCGCCTATACGGTGATGATCGCCATCGGCATCTTCACCGCTCCCGTCCTCGCGCGCGTCACCCGCACGGCCGCGGGCGTCGTCTGGGTGCAGGACTATACCCGCGCGGCGCGCGCGCTCGGGCGTGGCCGCTTCACCACCACCTGCCTCCATGTCCTGCCGAACATCCTGAGCGTGCTGATCGTGCAGATCACCGTCCAGCTCTCCCTCGCCATCCTCGCCGAGGCCGCGCTCTCCTTCGTCGGCCTCGGTGCACAGCCGCCCGCCCCGAGCTGGGGCCGCATGCTCAACGACGCTCAGACCTATATCTACACGGCGCCGTTCCTGACCCTCTTTCCAGGCGTCGCGATTGCCTTCACCGTCTTCGGCCTCAACATGCTGGGCGACGGGCTCAGAGACGCATTCGACCTCAGACGACGGAGACGCGCATGACCGCACCCTGGACGGTGCAGACGCTCGCGGCAGCACTCGCCCGGGGCGACACCTCGGCGGAAGCCGTGGCCGAACAGTCCTTGGCCCGCATCGCGGCGGAGGACGGGCGGCTCAACGCCGTCATCAGCCCGAACCCGCATGTTCTGGAGGAGGCGCGGGCGATCGACGCGCGCCGTGCCGCAGGCGAACCGCTGGGGCCCCTGGCCGGGGTGCCGGTGCTGGTGAAAGACACGATGAACATGGCCGGCCTGCCTACGACCGGCGGCTGGTCCAAGCTCTCGGCGCGTGCCGGAGGGGTGGATCTAATACCGTCGCGGGACAGTGCGGTGGTCGCCCGCATGCGGGCGGCGGGCGCGCTTTTGCTTGGCAAGACCAATGTGCCGGTGATGAGCGCCTCGGGCACCAATGCGAATGACAGCTGGGCCGGGCCGACGCTGAACGCGATCGCGCCCGAACGTGCCCCCGGCGGCAGCAGCGCGGGGTCCGCCACCGGTGTCGCCGCCGGCTACGCCGTCATCGGCCTCGCCGAGGAGACCGGCGGCTCCATTCAGAATCCGGCAGCGGCGCAGGGCCTGGTCGGCATCAAGCCGACTTTCGGTCTCGTGCCCAATTCCGGAGTCATGCCGCTGGCCGGCAGCACCCGCGACGTGGTGGGGCCGGTCGCCATGACGGTCGCTGACGCCGCGATCGCACTCGACGTCCTGGCCGGCTACACGGCGGACGATCCGAAGACGGTGGCGGGCATCGGTCGCCGCCCCGAAGGCGGCTATGCGGCGGCTCTGCAGCCCGGCGCGCTCAAGGGCAAGCGCCTCGGCCTCTACGGGCCCGGCTGGCGGCATGGTCCGCTCGGGCCGGACACCGCGGCGCTCTATGCCCAGGCCTGTGCCTTCCTCACCGCACTCGGCGCCGAACTGGTGGAAGACCCGTTCGCCGGCACCGGCGTCGCCGATCTCGCCCGCTTCGTGACGGCATTGCCCTATGATCCGCGCGGTGAGGAAGCCGTGGTGCACGACCTCGACCGCTATCTCGCGGGCTTCGGGCCGTCTTCCCCCATTCACTCGCTCGAAACCTTGCGGGCGGTGACCGGCGCCGATCCCTTCGATCCTGCGGGGCCGCTGGGCTATCTCTGGGAGATGCCGTCCTTTCCGCGCCTCGTCGAAACCTATCGAGAGGTGCCCGATCTGTCCGAATTCCTCGCCGCGCGGGAATCCTATCTGCGGATCTTCGACCGTGTGATGGCCGAACACCGGCTGGACGGGATGGTGATGCCGCAAACCCGCGCCGAGCCGCCGTTGCTCATGGCGCCCGAGCCGATCCTGGAGACCGCCGTCTCCGAGATCAACATCGCGGGCTTGCCCGGCGTCACCGTGCCGGCCGGGCTCTACCCTTCGGGCGCGGGCTTCGGCTTGCTCTTCGTCGGCCCCTTGTGGAGCGAGGCGCGGCTGCTGGGCTTCGCGGCCGAGGTCGAAGCCATCACATGGTGAAACGGTCCTTCCAGGCAGGAAGCGCCTCGGGATAGGGCAGGGCGGTCGCCTCATAGACGCCTCGGGCGATGCTGCGCGCCACCACGAGGGTCGCGGCGAGGCAGAGTTGCGTCAGCACCTGCGGATCGACGGGTGCGCCGTGCCCGGTGCTCGCCGCGAAGATGGTGTCGCCGTCGAAGGGCAGGTGCGTGCCATGGATGGCGCGCGCGAGGCCATCCTGCCCGGCGATGGCCAGCCGCTTCGCCTGCGCCTTGCTGAGCGGCGCATCGGTCACCACCAGGCCGATCGTGGTGGCCGTCGCCGGTTCCTCGTCATCGTCCTCCGCGGTCAATCCCTTGAGCCGGGGCTTGAGGCTGTCCTCCGGCCAGGGCAGGGTCGGGAGGCCGAGGCCGCCGAATTCGCCGTCCCGCTCGAAGGGCGCGGCCCAGAAATGCGGCCCGGCGCCGACCAGTGGATTGCCAACCGGATTGGCGATGGTGAGCGCCGCGATGCGCGAGCCCCCGGGCAGCTGGAGGCTGGCAGAGCCGAGGCCACCCTTGACCAGCGGCGTGGTGGCGCCGGTTCCGCCGCCGACGGTGCCGAGGGCGAAGTCTCCTGCCGTCGCGGCCTCGGCGGCCGTGAAGCCCATCTCCCGATACGGGGAGAAGCGGCCCCAATCCTTGTTGCCCCCATTCAACAGATCGAAGCAGATCGCCTGCGGCACGATGGGGACGTGGACGCCCGCGAAGATGGTGCCGCGCTTCTGCGCGCGGAACCAGGCCTGCATGCCGCCCGCGGCGTCCAGCCCGAAGCAGGAACCGCCGGAGAGGCAGATACCGTCGACATGGCCGATGGTCATCTCCGGTTCGAGCATCGTCGTGTCCCGGCTACCCGGCGCGCCCCCCAAGGTGCTGACGGAGGCGACGGCCGGCTCATCGAAGAGGATGGCGGTGACGCCCGAGCCGAGAGTGAGGTCGGTCGCGTGCCCGACCTGCAGGCCTGGCACGTCGGTCAGCAGGTTGCGCATGCCGGGCTCAGGCATTCGGCCGGCCGAGGAGTGCCAGATATTCCCACATGACGGTGGCAGCGGCGAGCGCGGTGATCTCGCTCACGTCGTGTGCCGGCAGTACCTCGACCACGTCCATGCCGATGAAGGAGATGTCGGTGAGGTGGCGCAGGATCGCCTGTGTCTGCCAGGTGGCGAGGCCGCCGATCTCCGGTGTACCGGTGCCGGGCGCGAAGGCCGGATCGAGGCAATCGACATCATAGGTGAGGTAGGTCGGCACGTTGCGGCCGACGACCTGGTGGATGCGGCGCGCCACCGCCTCGATCCCCATGGCATGGACGTCCTGCGCCGACAGCACCGTGACGCCGCGCGACACCGTCCAATCCCAAACATAGCGCTGCACGGGAGAGCGGATGCCGATCTGGATCATCCGCCGGGGATCGACCAGGCCTTCCTCGATGGCGTGGTAGAAGACCGAGCCGTGGCCGTAGACCTGGCCAAAATTGTCGTCCCAGGTGTCGAGATGCGCGTCGAAATGGATGAGCGACAGCGGCGCGCCTTCGCGTTTGCGCAGCGCCCGCAGCAGCGGCAGGGTGATGCCGTGTTCGCCGCCCATCGCCAGCAGGTGCGGGATGGCGGAGGCCTGTTCTTCGATCAAGGCGAGGCTCTTGGCGAGATCACCGAGGGCAATTTCAAATTCGCCCATGTCGGCGATCGGCATCTCGTTGACGTCGGTCCAGAAATGCGGGTGTTCGCCATCCACCAGCATGCGGCTGGCCTGGCGGATGGCGCCTGGGCCGGAACGAGCGCCGGCACGGTTTGTCACGCCGATGTCGAGCGGAATCCCCGCGACGGTGAAGGTCGGCCCGGGGCCGGTCAATGACCGCCCGAGAAATCCCGGCGCTGTCGCAAAGGTTGGAAGTCCCGCCATCTCTCATCCCCTGTCGTTGCGTGCCCGCAGCCAGTCGCGTGGCTGCGGTGCCTGCATAGCGCAGGGGCGGAAGACTGGCGACCGGGGCCGTTCAGGCGAGCCGCGAATCCTTCAGCGCCGCTCGCTGCTGCGGCCGCACACGGGGTTTGGCGCGCCGCGCGGGAGTGGCCTCCTCGGCCTCGCGACAGGGGAGGGGGGAGGCATCGGTCAGCAGCGCATGCAGCTTTACCGCCTGCTGCTCCAGCCAGGCGATGACGCGTTGGGCTTCCGTCAGATCGGCGCCGTTGATCATCGCCGCGAGGTCGAGCCCGGCGAGCGCTTCGGCGGGGCCATGGGCCGGCAGGACCGCAGGCATGCCGGGAAGCGGCAGGCAGTCCGCGGCACGGCGGGCGATCAGCCGGTGTGCGCGAGAGGGGGCGAGCCGGCGGGGCAACTCGGCGTGGAAGGCGTGCCGGCCATCCCCCATGCCAGCGCGGCGCAGATCCCCGCGGAACTGGTCGGCCAAGACGACGGCGATGATTTCATCATGGTCGAGGATTTCCAGGACCACGGGTTCATCGGGATGATCCGGCAGCCAGGCCCAGCCGGAGACAGAGGCATGGTCCGCCCATTCCAGGCGCCCGCGCAGCGGGCCACCTTGGGGGCGCTCCATCAGGTCGGGCTCAACGATGCCGGCGCGGAGCGCGATGCGCGCTCGCACCCGCTCGACCACCGGGCCGGACTGCAGGATGGGGGCGCAGGTGCGGAACGCCGCGGCGGAGGCCTGGGGCGGATCGTCGAAGACGGAACTCATGAACATGGCGCGGTCGCCGCGGTCGACATAGGTCTCCGCCGGCAGATCCTCGGCCAGCACCACCGCATGCATGGGCACTTCGATATTGTAGTAGGCGACCGGGTCCATCTCCTCGCAGCGAGTGATGGAGATGCCGTTGACCAGCGCTTCGGCCGGAATGAGCGCACCGTCGATAAAAAGGTTATGGAAGGGCGAGACGTAGAGATCCCGCGAGGGCACGCCGTCGTCCAGCGCACCGACCTGGATGCGGATCGGAATGCCGCTCGGATTGAGGCGGAGAAAGGCCCGGCCGTAAATCCGGTGGCCAATCCAGCGAATGGGCTGGACGCCATGGCCGACGGTGAAAACTTGGTCCCCCAGGCGCAGTTTCTCGACCCGCACCCGACCGCGCGTCGTCAAAATCCGCGTCCCGCTGCAAAAACTCGCACCCATGGCAGGTTTACGACCTCATTAGCAGGCTGCGCCGCCCGGAACCCCCGGGAGGAGGCTTGAGGATGAACATGCCACGAAATTCTGATTATTTTTGTTTTCGGGCAAGGTCATATTGCGGCTTCGATACAAAAAAAGTCAATTCCTACGAATGGAATTCTATGAATGGCGTGCGTTTTGACTCTTTCTTCACACTAAAGTCTTCCAAATTGTCAAACTTGACACCACGAAATCCTTTGCACACCAAAAAATCGTTCACTCTGATCTTCCCAGTTTCACCCTCTAGCCGTCTCCGCGCCATGATGCGCATCAAAATTTTTAAAATTCGACGAAGGACCTCCGGGTGAAGCCTTGATGGCGTCTTATCCTCCCATGCGCACTAAGGATGCCCCAACCCCCAACCGGCCACTTCGCGGAACAGCTCCGGGCGGTTAGACCTTAGGTCATGCAGATTCCGAGCGCCGCCGGCGCCACCCCCTCCATGGCCCAGTGGTTCGCGATGAAGGCGGATCACCCGACGGCCCTGCTGTTCTTTCGTATGGGCGACTTCTACGAACTCTTCTTTGCGGATGCCGAAGCCGCGGCCGCTGCGCTCGACATCGCGCTGACCGCCCGGGGGGAACATGGCGGCCAGCCTATCCCGATGTGCGGCGTGCCCGTCCACGCGCGGGATGCCTATCTCGCCCGGCTCATCCGCCGCGGCTTTCGCGTGGCGCTGGCCGAGCAGATGGAGGATCCCAAAAAGCGCGCCGGCAAAGGGCCGCTGAAGCGGGAGGTGGTGCGCATCATCACCCCCGGCACCCTGACCGAGGAGGCGCTGCTCGAAGCCGCTCAGCCCAATCTGCTACTGGCCTTGGTGGAGGAGGAGAAGCCGCGCGGGCGCGCCGCCGCCGATCCGCCCCTTGGCGCCGCCTGGCTCGACATTTCGACTGGCCAGTTCGAAACGGCTCACCTAGCGCGGGCGGATCTGCCTTCCCTGCTCGGGCGCCTGGATCCTGCCGAAGTTCTGGCGCCCCCCGCCGTAGCGCTGGGAGCGTGGGAGGAGCGGCGTGCGGTCGGCGACCCGCCGCTCGCGCCGGCGCCGGACGACGCCCGGGCGCGGCTTGCCCGCACCTTCGCGGTCGCCAGCCTCGACGCCTTCGGGACCTTCGCGGATGCGGAAGCGGTGGCGGCTGCCGTCGCCCTCGACTATGTGCGGCTGACGCAGGCCGGCCGCCTGCCGCATCTCGCCCATCCTCGCCCGCAGGGCGAACGCGGTGTGCTGGCGATGGATGCGGCGACGCGAGGCAGCCTCGATATCAGTGAGGCACGCGCTGGCGGCAGCGGCAACCACACCCTGCTCGCGGCGGTCCGCCGCACGCTCACCCCCGGCGGCACGCGCCTGCTCGCGGCCTGGCTGCACGCGCCACTGACGGACGCCGCTGGCGTGCGCGACCGCCAGGATGCCTGGGATTTCCTGTCGGCGCAGACGGCTCTGACGGAAGAGCTGCGCCTGCGGCTGCGCGCGGCGCCCGATCTGGCCCGCGCGCTCGGCCGCGTCGCCCTCGGCCATGGCAATCCGCGCGACCTCGCGGCGATCGGGACCGCGGTGCGGATCGCGGGCGAGATCGCGGACTTGCTGCCTGAGGCTCTGCCGCCACTGCTGGCAGGGGTCCGGGCGGCCTGCGGGGCGCTGCCGGAACTCGCCGCCCTGCTCGGACGCGCGCTCGCGGATCCGCCGCCCGTCCGCCTGGAAGACGGCCGCGCCATTGCCCCGGGCTTCGACGCGGAACTGGACGCCGAGCGCCGCTTGCGGGACGAGCAGCGCCAGATTCTGGGGGAGATCCAGGCGGAGTATGCGGCGCGCTACGGCGTGCCCAATCTCAAGATCAAACATCACGCGCAGTTTGGCTATCTGATCGAGGTCCCGGCCGCGGCATCCGAGAAGCTGCGCGCTTATCCCGAACTGGTGCTACGCCAGGGGCTCGCCTCCGGCGCGCGCTTCACGAGCACCGAGCTTGCGGAACTCGATCGCAAGATCGCCGCGGCTGCCGAACGGGCGGGCGCGCGCGAGCGGGTGGTTTTCGACGAGCTGGTGGCCGAGGTGATGGAGCAGCGGGCCGCACTCTCCGACTGTGCGGCGGCCCTCGCCCTGCTGGACGTGCTGCAAGGCGCCGCGCGTTTGGCCGAAACCGTGGGGTGGTGCCGACCCGAGGTGACGGAGGATGAAGCCTTCCTCATCCGCGGTGGGCGGCATCCGGTGGTGGAGGCGGCGCTCGCCGGTCGCGACCCCTTCATGCCGAATGACTGCGATCTTTCGTCGAGCCGTCGTCTGATGCTGCTGACTGGCCCCAACATGGCCGGCAAATCGACCTTCCTGCGGCAGAACGCCCTGATCGTCATCATGGCGCAGGCCGGCCTGCCGGTGCCGGCGGAAGCGGCCACCATCGGCATCGTCGACCGGCTTTTCTCCCGCGTCGGTGCGTCGGACGATCTCGCGCGCGGCCGCTCCACCTTCATGGTGGAGATGACGGAGACCGCGGCCATCCTGCATCAGGGCGGCCCGCGCAGCTTGGTCGTCGTCGATGAGATCGGCCGCGGCACCGCGACGCTCGATGGTCTGGCCATCGCTTGGGCAGTGCTGGAGGCCCTGCACAATACGATCCGCTGCCGCACGATCTTCGCCACCCATTTCCATGAATTGGCCCGATTGTCCGGCATAATGCCGCATCTTCAGCCCGCGACGATGCGGGTGAAGGATTGGAAGGGCAGCGTCATTTTCCTGCACGAAGTGACCAAAGGAGCGGCGGGGCGAAGCTGGGGCGTGCACGTGGCGGCGCTGGCCGGCGTGCCGCCGGCCGTCGTCAAGCGCGCCGGTAGTCTGCTCGCCAGTTTGGAGAAGGCTGGTCCGCTGACGCAATCGGCGGAATTGCCCTTGTTTGCGGCGGCCTCTCCGCAACATGATGATGAACGGGACTTGGCCGGGCCCGCGTCGCCGCAGGATCAGGATCCTCTGCGTCAGGCGCTGGCCGAGATCGACCCCGAGAACCTGACCGCGCGGCAGGCTCTGGAGTGCCTGTTTCGTTTGAAGGACCTGGTTTCTGGTGCCGCTGCGGCGGATTCCCTAGCATCGTGACAATGTCGAGCGCCAATTCACCTGTGAGCCCCACCCTGACCGACGCCCTGGCCGAGATTGCTGCTGCCGATGGGGCGATCCCCCGCGATGCGGCGCTGGCCGTCTTCCGGCGTCATCTGTCGCGCACCCAGCACCAATTGCAGCAAGCCTTCGAGCGCGACGAGATGACGGGCCTCACCGCGGCCGTCGCCCTCGCCGAGCATATGGACGTCGTTGTGCGCGCGCTGATGCACTACACGACCTCGGTCGCGCGGCCGCATGCGCCGGACCGCATGGCGGTGGTCGCCACGGGCGGCTTCGGCCGCGGTTATCTCGCCCCTTTCAGCGACATCGACCTGCTCTTCCTCACCGAAAGCGACCCTTCGGAGGAGACGCTCGCGGCGGTCGAGTTCATGCTCTACTTCCTCTGGGACCTCGGGCTGAAGGTGGGCCACGCCACCCGGTCGATCGAAGAATGCTTGGAGGAGGCCCGGGCAGACGCGACGGTCCGCACCAGCCTGCTCGATGCCCGCTGCCTCGTCGGTGAGGATGCGCTGTTCACCGAATTCCGCGCCCGCTTTCGGGCGGAATGCGCGGCGGCCGGCGCCGGGGAGTTCATCCGCGTCAAGCAGGCGGAACGCGCGGCCCGCCATCGCCGCTACGGCGACAGCCCTTTCCTCGTCGAGCCGAACGTCAAGGAAGGCCGCGGCGCGCTGCGCGACCTGCATTACCTGCACTGGATCGCGGCCTATGTCTTCGACATCGCCGATATCGAGGAACTACTTGCGAAGGACGGCCCCTTCGGGCCGATGCTCACGCTGCGGGAGGCCCGGCATTTCCGACGCGCGATGGATTTCCTCTGGACCGTCCGCTTCCATCTCCACTACATCGCCGGCCGACCGGAAGAGCGGCTGACCTTTGACCTGCAGCCGATCGTCGGCGCCCGCATGGGCTATACCCGGCACGGCGTGCAGGACGGGGTGGAGCGCTTCATGCGCCACTACTTCCTGACGGCGCGGGACGTGGCGCGCCTGACCCATGTGCTGGAGCCCGAAATCGTGCGCGTGGCGCGGGGCTCCCCGGCGCTCGTCGCGCCGACGGACCGGGCGCTGGAACAGGCAGGCCTGGCGCTCGCCGATGGCCAATTGCTTTGCGCCAATCTCGACGCCGCCGCGCATTCGCCGATCATCATGCTGCGTGTGATGCAGTTCGCGCGAGACCGGCATTTGCGCATCCATCCGCTTGCGCTCCGCTCCATGATCCGCAACGAGCGGCTGACCATCCAGCTGCGGCGGGACCCGCAGGCCATGGCGATCTTCATGGACCTGCTCTGCGGTCGGGACGGCGAGACCGGCCGATCGGACGGCGCGCGCTGGATGTCGCTGATGAACGAGACGGGCATCCTGAGCCGGCTCGTGCCGGACTGGGCGCGGATCGTCGGCCAAATGCAGTTCGACACCTATCACGTCTTCACGGTTGATGAGCATACGATCGAGGCGCTGCGCGTGGTGGCGGCGCTGGAGCGTGGTGAACTCACCGATGCGGCGCCCGTCGCCTCCAGCATCGTCGATCATCTGCAGTCGCGCCGCGCGCTCTACACCGCCGTGATGCTGCATGACATCGCCAAGGGTCGGGGCGGGGACCATTCCGTGCTTGGCGCCGAACTCGCGCTCAACATCTGCCCGATGCTCGGCCTTTCGGCGGAAGAGACCGAGATGGTCTCCTGGCTCGTGCTGCATCATCTGCTGCTCAGCCAGACCGCCTTCAAGCGTGACATCGACGACCCCAAGACGATTCTCGATCTCGTCGATACGGTCCAATCGCCGGAGCGGCTCAAGCTGCTGCTGGTGCTGACGGTTGCCGACATGCGCGCCGTCTCGCCGAAAGTCTGGAACGGCTGGAAGGCGACGCTGCTGCGCGAGCTCTACACCCGCGTGGCCGAGGTGCTGGCCGGCGGTCTCGCCACCACGGAGCGTGACGTGCGCGTGGCCCGCGCCAAGGAAGCCGCGGCCGAGCGGCTGGAGGACTGGACCGCCGAGGACATCGGCAGCTTCCTCGAACTCGGCTACCCGGCCTATTGGCTGAGCTTTGACCCGGCAACCCACGAGCGTCACGGCCGGATGATCCGCGAGGCGACCCTGCGCAATGCGCCGCTCAGCGTGCAGCACGAGGTGTTGCACAGCCGCGCGGTGACGGAGGTGACGGTCTATGCCGCCGACCATGCCGGCCTCTTCAGCCGCATCGCCGGTGCGCTGGCCATCGCCGGCGCCTCCATCGTCGACGCACGCATCCATACGCTGACCAATGGCATGGCGCTCGACACCTTCTGGATCCAGGATGCGAGCGGCGGCATCTTCAACTCGCCGCAGCGCCTCGCACGGCTCTCCGTGCTGATCGAGCAGGCACTGTCGGGCAGCCTGCGGATGGACAAGGAAATTCGTGGCCTGTCGGATGCGCTCCTCGGCCAGCGCATGCGGGCGATCCATGTGCCGCCGCGCGTGGTGATCGATAACCACGCTTCCAATACTCACACGGTGGTCGAGGTGAACGGGCGCGACCGGCCGGGCCTGCTGCATGACGTGACGGCGGCGATCACCGACCAGGGGATGCAGATCGCCTCCGCCCATGTCAGCACCTATGGCGTGCGCGCCATCGACGTCTTCTACATCAAGGACGTGTTCGGCCTGAAGGTGCAGAACGAGCGCAAGCTCGAGCATCTGCGCAGCGCCATTCTCGAAGCCTTGATGAGCGGGGACACGACGACACCGGAACCTGATGCCGAAAGCCTCGGCCGGGGTCGTCCGAAGGTCGACGCTGCCTGACGCGCCGCCTATATCCCTGAGGCGGACCGGCCATGGCGGCGGGCCCGGGGAAGCGGTAGGAGGCGGTGATGACGGAGCGCAGGGTAGACCTCGTTTGGGACAGTAAATGCGGGACCGGCGAATGCCCGACCTGGGACGCCGAGGCGAAGC
The DNA here is from genome assembly GCF_054665075.1 of Acidisoma sp. 7E03. NCBI lineage: Bacteria > Pseudomonadati > Pseudomonadota > Alphaproteobacteria > Acetobacterales > Acidocellaceae > Acidisoma > Acidisoma sp. 7E03. Next base: position 166,786 of record NZ_BAAFHE010000011.1, on the reverse strand, counting down.
AGCTCTATTTCTGTGACATCCCGAACGGGCGGCTGCATCGCTACGATCCGGCGGCGGATGCCCGGGAGAGCTGGCAACTGCCGGAAGTCCTCGGCAGCTTCGCGCTGTGCCGCTCGGGCCGCATCCTCGTGTCCCAAAAGCAGAAGCTGATGTTCTTCGATCTGGCGAGCGGCCGGCTCGATCCTTTCGCGCAGATCGCGGAGCCACCTACCAATCGCTTGAATGACGGCAAGGTCGGCCCGGATGGCTGCTTCTGGGTCGGCACCATCAACGAGGGGGCGGATGGTCTGCCCTCCGGCAAGCTCTACCGCGTGACGCCGCAGGGGCAGGTCGAGATCAAGGTGGAGGGGCTGAAGAACTCCAACGGTCTCGCCTGGAGCGCCGATGGCCGCACCATGTACCATTCCGATACGCGCGGCCCGTGGATCGACTGCTGGGACTTCGACGCCGAGATGGGTGCGATCTCGAACCGCCGCCGCTTCGCCGAGGTCACGAACGAAGAAGGGCGGCCGGATGGCGGCGCGCTGGACATGGAGGGCGTCTACTGGTCCGCCGGCTCCGGCATGGGCGTAATCAACCGCTTCGCCCCCGATGGGACGATCATCGAGAAGATCGCCATGCCGGTACCGAACGTGACCATGCCGTGCTTCGCGGAGAACCAGATCTTCATCACGTCTGCGCTACCGGCCACGGCCGAGAAGCGGGCGGAATTCCCGGTCGCCGGCGGACTTTTCATGATGGCGGTCGAGAGCGCGGGGGTTCCCGTCGGCCGTTTTCGTGACTGAGCGTTGCAGGCCGCGGACTCCCTGGGAGCTTTGCGGCGGCATTGTGCCTACGCTGCCCTAGAACGGTCAGAAGCGGGGTCTATCTAAGCTCCAAGGCGGCGATCCAGCTGAGCCTGCAACCCCAAGGGTGCAGGCAGGCCTTCAGGGATACGCCGAAAGGAGTTTGGGACATGACATTCTTCTCGCCTTCCCATCTGACCCGCGGCCTTGCCGCGGCGGCGCTCGTCACCGGGCTGGCAGCGGCGCCCGTTGCCCTCAGCACACATGCCGAGGCGCAGGGCTGGCACCACTGGCATGGCGGCTACGGTGGCTGGCACGGTGGCTATGGCGGCCCCGGCCCGGGCGTTGCGGTCGCGAGCGGCCTGCTGGGCCTTGCCGTGGGTGCCGCGGTCGGCAGCGCGCTCGCGGCGCCCCCGCCGCCCGCCTATTACGCCCCGCCTCCGCCGCCGGTCGTCTATACGCCGCCGCCGGTCTACTACGCGGCCCCGCCGCCCCCGGTGGTTTATGCCGCGCCCCCGCCTCCGGCCTACTACGTCCCGTAACGGCGACATCCGCTTCCAGCCCGGACCCGACATCCGGGGATGAGAAACGCCCCGGTCCTCCTGCGAGGGCCGGGGCGTTTCCGTTCAGGGTGCGGCAAGCGCCAGATAGACGCTGTCGACCCAGGTCTCACCGATCAGGAAAGTCCGCGCGGCGCGGCCCGTTTCGTGAAAGCCGAGCCGCGTCAACAGCCGCAGGCAGGCCGCGTTCGACGGGTCCACATCGGCCGTGATCTCCGTCGCGCCGCGCGCGAAGGCGCGCGCGATGACGGCGCGCAGCGCTTCAGCGGCTATACCCTGACCCCATTGGTCGCGCGCCAGCAGGAAGCCGATCTCCCCACCGCGCCAGAGCCCCGCCTTGCCGATGACGCGACCATCGCGCGTGATGACGAAATCGTCCGACTCGCCTGCGGCGACCGCGGCGATCGTGCTGGCGACGAAGGCAGCGGTATCCGCTTCGCGCGCATGCGGCAGGCTGGACCAGAAGCGCATCACCGCGGGGTCGCGCATGATGGCGTGCAGCGCGGGCACGTCTGCCTCGGTCATGCGGCGGAGGTGCAGCCGCTCGGTATCGATCACCGGGGGTGCCGTCTCGTCCATCCTGTCCTCCAACGAAAAAGGGCGCCCCGAAGGACGCCCTTTTGCGATTCGATCGAAAGCCTGATCAGCGCGAGTAGTATTCGACGACCAGGTTCGGTTCCATCTGCACGGGGAAGGGAACGTCCGCAAGCTTCGGCGCGCGGAGGTAGCGGCCCTTCATGGCGCGATGATCGACCTCGATATACTCCGGCACGTCGCGCTCACCGCTCTGCGTCGCATCCAGAACGACGGCGAGCTGCTTCGACTTCTCGCGCACCTCGATCACGTCGTCATTGCTGACGAGGTAGGAGGCGATGTTCACCCGGCGGCCGTTGACCAGCAGGTGGCCGTGCGAGACGAACTGGCGGGCGGCGAAGGGGGTGATCGCGAACTTCATGCGGTAGATCACTGTGTCCAGCCGGCGCTCCAGCAGCTCGATCAGGTTCTCGGAGGTGTCGCCCTTCCGGCGGACGGCTTCCTCGTAATACTTGCGGAACTGCTTCTCGCTGATGTTGCCGTAGTAGCCCTTGAGCTTCTGCTTGGCCATCAGCTGCACGCCGTAGTCGCTGGGCTTCTTGCGGCGCTGGCCGTGCTGGCCCGGACCGTAGTCACGCTTCGCGACGGGGGACTTGGCGCGGCCCCAGAGATTGACGCCGAGGCGGCGATTGATCTTGAACTTGCTTTCGGTGCGCTTGGTCATGCGCAACTCCTTCGTCTATGGCGCCAGTAGTCCATCCCGGCCCCCGATGATCACTGATCGAAAGGGAGCAGCGGACAGGCCCCGGTGGGGGCCGTTCCGCCTTGGGTGGCGGGGCGATCGGCGGAAGGCCGCGGATCGTCCACATTCCCGGCAATAGCGGCGGCTTCTAGGTGGCGCGTCCCGCTCTGTCAAACCGCAGCAGCCATGCGCCGCGCGGCGCCTTATTCTTCGGGCCTCTTGTTGCTGGTGGCGCCACCCCGCGCCGCCGACCACGCGGCCGGCGCTTCCAGGAAGCGGCGCACCTCGGCCATGGCACTTTCCGGGAAGTAGGGGCGTTCGCGGCAGGCTTCCAGCACGTCCCACCAGGTGGTCAGGTAGTGGAGCGCGATGTCGTGCTCGGTCAGCGTCTCGATGCTGCCTTCGAACACGCCGTAGAAGAAGACGACGAAGGCGTGGTGGCAGAGGGCACCGGCATCCCGCAGGCTTTGGGCAAAGCGGATCTTGGACTGGCCGTCCGTCGTCAGATCCTCGACCAGCAGGGTCTCCTTGCCTTCCGGCACGTCGCCCTCGATGAGCGCGTTACGGCCGAAACCCTTCGGCTTCTTGCGCACATAGGACATCGGCAGTCCCATGCGGTCTGAAATCCAGGCGGCATAGGGAATGCCGGCCGTCTCACCGCCGGCGATCGCTTCGATCGTCTCATAGCCGATGGCGCGCTGAATCTTCTCAACCGCGAGCTGGCTGATCTTGGTGCGGGCCTGCGGGTAGTAGATGATGCGGCGGCAGTCGATATAGACCGGGGATTTCCAGCCGGAGGTGAGGGTGTAGGGCTCCTCGGGCCGGAAATTGATCGCCTTGATCTCGAGCAGGATTCGCGCAGCCGTCATGGCCGCGTCGCGGTCCCAGTCGCTCGCATGGCCTGCAAGTTTGCGGGATAAGGCGGTCATGGCTGCGCTCCGATGCAAATTCCGGCCGATTTCTAGCGGATTGTCGCCGTCCCGCAAGAATGACCTGGAACCTGCCGTCCGGGCCAGCCCCCCGGCCGGCGCGGGGCGCCTTTCCGCGATGCACAATGGCCCGCGCCTTGATCCGAAGGCCCCATCTCTGTAAGGATCAGGGCGCCGGCGCGACGCCCTGTGGGCGGCGTGGCGGATTGGATCATAGGGGGCCTGACAGGATGGGGCGTGACGTAGCCACCATCGCTCGCCGGTGCGAGCGTGCCGTGATTACCGCCTATCGGGAGCTGCGCGTTCACGGCAACGGAGACATGGAGTCCTTCCGCGCCTGCACGACCCTCTATCGCATCCACCACCCGGAGGCTTCGATGGACGAAGCCCGCCGCCTCGTCGCGGAATGGATCGACCATCACGTCGTCCGCGAGGATGCCGGCCCGACCCCGGGTTGCGATTGCTGACGACCGAGGCGTGAGCCCGGCGCCGTCTCCCGATCTTTCCCAGTGGAAGGGTGTGCCGCGTCCTGAGCGTGTCGTGCTCGACGGGCAGTATGCGCGTCTCGAACCGCTGGACCCCGCGCGCCATGGGACCGATCTCTACGTGGCGGCGAACGATGACGGGGCCGAAGCCCGCTTCCGCTATCTCTTCGAGATCAAGCCCCCGGACCGCCCGACCTTCGACGGGTGGCTGAGCCAGGCCGCCGCATCGACCGATCCCCTTTTCTTCGCCGTGGTGAATCGCGCCACGGGACGCGCCCTCGGCCGCCAGGCGCTGATGCGCATCGACCCCACGCACGGCGTGATCGAAATCGGCAGCATTCATTGGGGCCCCGGCATGGCGCGCAGCCGCATCGCGACCGAAGCGCTCTTTCTCTTCGGCCGCTACGTCTTCGAGACCATCGGCTACCGCCGCTTCGAATGGAAATGCCATAACGGCAACGAGCCCTCGAAGCGCGCGGCCGCCCGTTTCGGCTTCACCTATGAGGGCCTGTTCCGCCAGCACATGGTGGCCAAGGGCGCCAACCGGGACACCGCCTGGTTCTCCATCATCGACGGCGAATGGCCGGCGCTCGCCGCGGCCTTCTCCGCCTGGCTGGACCCGTCGAACTTCGATGGCGAGGGCCGGCAGCGCCGCCGGCTCGAAGCGTTCCGCTGAAGGGACGTCCGATGCAGGGCAGGACGCTGGAACTCCACGGCCACCGCGGCGCGCGGGGGCTGTGGCCCGAGAATACGCGGCCGGCTTTCGAAGGCGCGCTCGCCCTCGGCGTCTCAGCGATCGAGATGGACGTGGCGCTGAGCCGGGATGGCGTCGCCCTCCTCAGCCATGACCCGATCCTTGATCCAGATCTCACGCGGGGCCCCGACGGCGCTTGGATCACTCCCCCCGGCGGCCTGATTCGCGATCTGACGGCTGTCGAGTTGGAGGCCTTCGACGTTGGGCGCATCCGCCCTGGCAGCGCCCAGGCCGCGGCCTTCCCCGAACAGCGCGGCATGGACGGCGTTCCTCTGCCGCGCCTCGACGACATCGTGGCGCTCGCCCCGCCCGGGGTGTTGCTGGCGGTGGAGCTGAAGACCTTTCCCGACCATCCGGAGCGGACGGTGCCGCCCGAAGCGATGGCCGATGCCGTTCTCGCCGTGCTGGAAGAGGCGGGGGTGCTGGCGCGCACGCGCATCATCTCCTTCGACTGGCGGGTGCTGGCCTATCTCCGGCAGGTGCGGCCCGCGCTCGACCTGGGCTATCTCACCGATGCCGAAACAGAAGCGGCCGAACGGCTGTGGTGGAACGGCGCCTCCGCCGCCGACCATGGCGGGTCGGTCCCGCGCCTTGTCGCGGCGCTCGGCGGCCGCGTCTGGGGACCCGACGCCGCGACGCTCACCCGGGCGCAGGTGGACGAGGCCCATGCGCTGGGGCTTCTGGTCAATCCCTGGACGGTCAACGACCCGGCCGAGATGGCGCGGCTCATCGGCTGGGGCGTCGGCGCCCTGACGACGGACTATCCGGATCGGGCGCGGGCGGTGATGGCGGAGAAGGGCATCACCCTCGCCTGAAACGAAGAGGGCGTCCGGATCGCTCCGGACGCCCTCTTCTGTCCGATTCGGAGCGCCTCAGCGCTTGTCGGCGGGCACGTAGTCGCGCTTGGCGGCGCCGGTATAGATCTGGCGCGGGCGGCCGATGCGGTTCGCCGGATCTTCCAGCATTTCCTGCCACTGGCTGATCCAGCCGGCGGTGCGCGCCACCGCGAAGAGCACGGTGAACATGCTGGTCGGGATGCCCATCGCCTTGAGGATGATACCCGAATAGAAATCGACGTTCGGATACAGCTTGCGCTCGACGAAATAGGGATCGGTCGTCGCGATGTGCTCGAGTTCGAGCGCGAGATCGAGCAGCGGCTCGTCCTTGATGCCGAGCTCGTCCAGCACCTCGTGGCAGGTCTGCTGCATGATCTTCGCGCGCGGATCGTAGTTGCGATAGACGCGATGGCCGAAGCCCATGAGGCGGATGTGGCTGGTCTTGTCCTTCACCTTCGCGATGAAGTCCGGGATGTTGTCCTTGTGCCCGATCTCGTTGAGCATCTTCAGCACCGCCTCGTTCGCGCCGCCATGCGCGGGGCCCCAGAGGGAGGCGATGCCGGCCGCGATGCAGGCGAAGGGATTGGCGCCGGTGGAGCCGGCGAGCCGCACCGTGCTGGTCGAGGCGTTCTGCTCATGATCCGCGTGCAGGATGAAGATGCGGTCCATGGCGCGGGCCAGGATGGGGTTGACCTTGTATTCCTCGGCCGGCACCGCGTTCATCATGTAGAGGAAGTTGGCCGCGTAGCTGAGGTCGTTGCGCGGATAGATGAAGGGCTGACCGATCGAATACTTGTGGGCCCAGGCCGCGATCGTCGGCAGCTTGGCGATCAGGCGGAAGGCGCTGATCGTACGGTGCTCGGGGTTCGTGATGTCCAGGCTGTCATGGTAGAAGGCGGACATGGCGCCCACCACGCCGCAGAGGATCGCCATCGGATGGGCGTCGCGGCGGAAGCCGTCGAAGAAGCGGCGCAGCTGTTCGTGCACCATGGTGTGATGCGTGACGCCACGATGAAATTCGTCCATCTGCTTGGCGTCGGGCAGTTCACCATGCAGCAGCAGATAGGCGACTTCGAGGAAGGTCGACTGCTCGGCCAGCTGGTCGATCGGATAGCCGCGATGCAGCAGGATGCCCTCGTCACCGTCGATATAGGTGATCTTGGAGGCGCAGGAGGCCGTGGCGCCGTAGCCGGGGTCGAAGGTGAAGATGCCGAGATCGGCATAGAGCTTACGGATATCGGCGACGGGCGGCCCCATCGTCCCATGCATCAGGGGCAGCGATGCGACCTTGCCCGATGATTCCAACGAGACCGTCACCGCGTCCTTGGCTGTGTCGCTCATTCCGCCGCCCTTCGTTCTTCAGGTTGTGCGTGTGACCGATGACCGTTCGGTCACCAGGACCGTACGGGGATCGGATTGGATGGTCTTTGCATAAGACGGAGCCGGCTTTCTGGCAATCTTCGCGGACGCAGCATAGGCCGCAAAAAGCCAGGCCGGCGGCCCGGAAGCCTACTTAAAAGGGATAGGTTTTCATCAGCTTGCGCCACGCCGCGAAGACGGCCTCGCGCGTGCCGCTGGCGCGACCCAGACCATAGCCGCGCACCAGCCCTGTCGCTTCCGCAGCGAGCACCTGCGAGCGGACCGCCGCCCGCGCCGCGGGGCGCAGGCTTTCGGCGAGGTCGCCTGCGACGGCGCCATCGTTCAGCGCACCCATGATCTCCTGGGTTTCGCTGAGGCGCCGGATCAGCCTGCGCACCGGCTTGGCCGGCAGCGCATCCTGAAACATCTCTGCCTGGTAGCGCAGCTTCTTGCACAGGATGCGCATGGCATGCAGCTCATGCACCGGCATGGGCAGAAGGTCGCGCACCGGGCGCGCCGTCTTCTTCCAGCGCATCTCGATGCAGCGAAGCGCGAAGTCTCCGAGGCGGCTGAGGTCCACCGCGTCCTTGGCTCGCACGGCCGGCGGGGCGAGGCGGGAGATGGCGCCGGAGACGGGGTCCGCGCCCTCGCCCGCCGGTTCGGGCGGCGGGGGTGGTTCCACGTGCCGCCAGCCGATGCCAAGGCAAAGTCCGACCAGTTCCCACAGCAGCGCCCGATAGTCCGCCTGATGCTGATAGGCGAGCAGCGCTTCGTACGCGCTTTCGCGGCGCGCCTCGGCGGCTTCTTTCAGCCATTGCAGGGCAGCGGCTTCCTCGGGCTGCACCGCGGCCAGCGGCGCGACCGTCTCCGACAGAAACACGTCCCAGTCCCGCGCCGGGCCGAGCACGGTCTTCAGCTCGGTCAGCAGCGCCTTCACCCGCTGCTCGCCATCTTTCAGGATCGGGCGGAAGGCGAGCATGAGGGCGCGCAGGCGACGCATCGTCACCCGCGCCTGATGCACGGGTTCCGGCCCGCTGCGGCCCGGAATCTGGGCGAGGCGCGTGAGAAAGGTGGTGACGAAGCCGCTGGCGAGGATGGCCAGCGCCTCCTCGGTCGGCATCGTCGCATCCAGAATCGGAGGCGGTGGGGCCTTGATCTTGGCGCCGCGCAGTGAAAGGGCTTCCTGCGGCAGCGTCGTGATGCCAGGCAGCACGGGAAGGTCGGCCGCGAGCCGCCGGGCAAGGTCGAGCGCGACCGGCGCCGCAGCTTCGATCTCCAGCTGCCGAACCGGCGTCGGCCGCCCCGCATCCCCGGGCAGGGCAAAGCTCTCCAAGGTCCCGCGCAGCAGTCTGCACTCGGCGGTCCCCTCCTCGAGCGCAATCGGCAGGCGCTGCACCTCACCCGTGAAGCGAGCGACGGCATGGCGCGGCCCGGGTAGGGCCTCGCCGAGGGCAGTTTCGATTCCAGCCGGATTGATGGCCTCGGCAAGCGTCTCCGGAGCCGTTGCCGGCCGGCGCGGCCAGCCGAGGCCGAGATGACGGAGATGCCAGTGGCCGGCGCTCTCGGACAGGGCGAGATCGCGCACCGCGAGCTGAGAATCGGCAGTGTCGTACCAGACCTCTTCGACCTTCTTCGCCCGCGGTTTGCGGCCGCGCAGCTTCAGGGCGGAATGCCGCAGCAGCTCGGTTTCGGCGGTCGGCGGGTAGTGGAGGACGAGGACGACAGACCCGATGGTCGGGGCAGGAGAGGACATCAGCGTGCGGCAGTCTGCAGATCGTGGGGGGTCAGGAAGCGGACCAGTTCGGCCCCTTCGGGCAGACTGCGCCAGGAGCCGGCGAGGGAGAATTCGGCGAGAGCTGCGGTTGGAAAGCCACGGGCGAGGCGCTGGCTGCCGGGGCGGCCGAGGCTCGCCGCATGAGCGCCGAGCAGGATCATGGCAAGGTCATGCAGCCCAGGATTATGGGCGATGACGAGAACACGGCCGGTCTCCCCGGGCAGTTCGGCCAGTTGTTCCAGGATCTGCCGCGGGCTCGCGAGATACAGGTCCCCCGTCACCTCGGTCTGCGGTGCGCCGGGCAGGGGCTGCAAATGCTCCAGCGTCTCGCGCGTGCGTCGGGCCGAGGAGACGAGAACCAGATCAGGCGCAAGGCCGAGGCTCAGGATCGCACCGCGCATCGCGGCGGCATCCGCTTGACCCTCTGCATCGAGCGGACGGTCGTGATCGGCGAGGCTGGGGTCGTGCCAGCTCGATTTGGCATGGCGAAGGAGCAGCAGGTGACGCATGGCGCGATCCTCGCATGAAATTCACCCTCTGTCGCCAGCCGCCGCGCGGATTTCCAAGCCGCGGCGTCACGCCATCGAGGCTTGTCATTCCCCCCGGTTGGCGGTTCGATCCGTCGACCAAGCGGGAGAGAGCAGGGTGGGGCAGTTGAAGATCGCAATCGAGCAGGTGACGCCGTTTCGGCAGAACTGCGCCTTCATCTGGGATGACGAGACGCAGCGCGGTGTCGTTATCGACCCCGGCGGGGAGGTGGACCGGCTGCTCGAGACGGTGGCAACCACGGGCATCGTCGTGGACCACATCCTGCTGACCCATGGCCATATCGACCATGCGGGCGGCGCCGCCCGGCTGCGCGAGGAACTCACCGCCCGGCAGGGGGCCCCGGTGCCGATCTGGGGGCCGGACGAGCGCGACCGCTTCCTGCTCGACGGGCTGCAGGTCACCGGAGAGGGCTACGGCATCACCGATGCCCGCGCCTTCGTGCCCGACCGCTGGCTGAGCGAGGGGGACGAGGTTCCGATCGCTGGTCACAGCTTCCAGGTGCTGCACTGCCCAGGTCATACGCCGGGCCATGTCGTCTTCGTCTCCCGCGCCATGGGGTTCGGCATCTTCGGCGACGTGCTGTTTCGCGGTTCGGTGGGGCGGACGGATTTCCCCTACGGTGATCCAGAAGCGCTGCTGCGCGCGATCCACGACAAGCTGATGGTGCTGGACGACCGCCTGGTTTTCATCTGCGGCCATGGGGCCCGCTCGACGATCGGGACGGAGCGGCAGACCAATCCCTTCCTGCGGAGGGAGGCATGAGCGGCCCCGGCCGTTGGCGGGATGACGGCGTTCAGGTCATCCCCGGGACTCAGCTCGACCCGAATACGGCCAGCACCCCGGGCATGGCGCGGGCGGCCGCCATCACCGCGGCGCGGACGGGCGCGCAGAAGATCTGGGCCGGGACGGTGACGATCGCGCCGCATGCGAAGACCGGCGCCCACCACCACGGCGACCTCGAAAGCGTCATCTACGTCCTGCGCGGTCGCGCCCGCATGCGCTGGGGCGAAAGGCTGGAATTCGTCGCGGAAGCGGGCCCGGGCGACTTCATCTATGTTCCCCCCTTCGTGCCGCATCAGGAGATCAACGCCGGGACCGATGAGCCGCTCGAATGCGTTCTTGTGCGCAGCGGTGGGGAGGCGGTGGTCGTCAACCTCGACATCGAGCCGGTGGAGGCGCCGGAAGCGGTCGCCTGGGTCGATCCGATTCACCGCGCGCCCTGAGGTCTCCACGGCCACGAATCCGGCCGCCTGCTTGGCAAGTCTCGTGAGAGGTGACACGATGCTGTGAGCAGCGGTGAAGCATTTCGGCGCTGATCTGTCACAATAAACAATGTGGGGGACGGATGTCCGATACACGGAACGCGAGCCGCGTGGTTCTGGCCGCCTATCTCGGCTGGACGCTGGATGCCTTCGACTTCTTCATCATGATCTTCGTCTTCGATGACGTGGCAAAGACCTTCGGCGTCGGCCTGACGACGGCGAGCTTCGCGATCACGCTGACGCTTGCGATGCGCGCCTTCGGCGCCCTGCTGTTCGGCCGCCTGGCCGATAAATATGGCCGGCGTCCCATCATGATGTTCAACATCCTGTGCTTCTCGGCGCTGGAACTGCTCTCCGGCCTCGCGCCCACGCTGCTCTCCTTCATGATCCTTCGCGCGCTCTTCGGCATCGCCATGGGTGGCGAATGGGGCGTCGGCTCCTCCCTGACCATGGAGAGCATTCCGGCCAAATGGCGCGGGTGGGTTTCCGGGCTGCTGCAGGCGGGCTATCCCTCGGGCTATCTGCTGGCGACCCTCGCCTTCGGCGTGCTTTACCCGCTCGTCGGCTGGCGCGGCCTCTTCATCGTCGGCGCCCTGCCGGCGCTGCTCGTCGTCTACATCCGCCGCAACGTGCCCGAGAGCCCGGACTGGCATGCCCGTCAGGAAGAGGGGCCGCGGCCGCCGATCATGGAGGTGCTGCGCCGCCATGCCGGCCTCACCGTCTATGCCGTGATCCTGATGTGCGCCTTCAACTTCTTCAGCCACGGCACGCAGGACATCTATCCCAAGGCCTTCCTGAAGGTGCAGCACGGCTTCAGCCACGACACCATCACCATCATCGCTCTGGTCTACAATGTCGGCGCGATCCTCGGCGGCCTCACCTTCGGCTCACTCTCCCAATATATCGGCCGCCGCTGGGCGATCGTGCTCGCCGCGGTGCTCGCTCTGCCGGTCATTCCGCTCTGGGCCTTCTCGAACTCGCCGTGGCTGCTCGGCCTCGGCGCCTTCCTGATGCAGTTCATGGTGCAGGGTGCTTGGGGCATCATTCCGGCGCATCTCAACGAGTTGTCGCCTGCCGACATCCGGGCGACCTTCCCGGGCTTCGTCTATCAGCTGGGGAACTTCCTGGCCTCGTACAACGCGACCCTGCAGACCAAGATCGGCGCGGCGAACAACCACAATTACAGCTGGGCCCTGGCCGGCGTCGCCGGCACGGTCGCCATCATCATCGCGGTGCTCTCCGCCTTCGGCGTGGACCGCAGCCACGTGAAGATGGGCCGAGAGGCCCGAAGCTAGGGCCATACCGACTCCGAGGGGCGCCGCACGGCGCCCCTCGGGCAACGGTCAGTCGTCGCTGCCCAGGCTCTGGCTGCCGAGCGGCAGCATCACCTCCACCGTGGTGCTGGCCTCACCCTCCCCATGGCGCACGCCGATGGTGCCGCCATGCGCCTCGATCAGCTCGCGCGCGATGACGAGGCCGAGACCGCTGCTGCCGAAGCGGAAGGCGCCCGAGAAGGGGCGCAGCGCATCGGCCAGCTGCTCATCCCGAAAGGGCCGGCCGTCATCCGAGAAGTGGATGACGATCCGTTCCGCCAGCACCTCCACCATGATCGCCATGCGGCGCGCCTGCGCCTTGGCGGCCGTCCGCAGCAGATGGGCGAAGGCCCGCAGCAGAAGCGCGCGATCGGCATCGAGCGTGACATCCGTCGCCGTGCCGTATTCCACCGCCATGCTCTGATGCTGGACGTGCACGTCCTGCACCGCCTGCTCGATGATGGAGGAGAGGGTGCAGGGCGCCCGGGTCAGGCGCGGCGCCCCTTCCTGTGCGAAATCGAGCGAGGTGTTGATGAGCGCCGTCGCTTGTTCGAGGGCCGAGACGATGAGCCGACCGCTGCGCGCGACCTTCGGGTCTTCAGAGGATTCCAGCCGGTCCGACACCATGAGCGCGGAGGCCATGATATTGCGCAGGTCGTGGTTCAGCTTGGCCTGCGCAACGCCGAGTTCGGCGAGGCGCCGCAGCCGCCACACGTCCTCCCCGAGGGTTCGGCGGAGAACCGCGATCTCGGCGCGCAGGGTCAGCAGTTCCTGGGTCTGCTGGTCGGTCTGATCGGTCTCGTTCATGGCGATGCGAAAGTCCGTCCGATGAGAGGGCGCCTGGCCGCTCGGGGCCGATCGGCACGGCGCGATGTGCGCCTCAGGAAATGCCCATCTCTCTTAAGTTTGCTTGAAACAGATAGGGGTAACGGGCCTGATTCGCACCCGCGGCCGTATTTTTCCACCAGCCGGCCGGGCCGTGGCGGGCCCAGTGCGAGAAAAGGCGCATCTGGCACCCGGTGCATGGACGTTGACGCGCGCGGGATCCGACTTCTATACCGCGCTCCCTGAGCGGGACCGTCATCCGGGATGCGGGCGCCCGCCTGTTTTGTTGACGCCTGATCATGACGGTGATGCCGGCCGGGCCAAGCCCGCCCGGGGCCGGGAAGACTGGAGAGTAACGTGAAGCGCACCTATCAGCCCTCGAAGATCGTCCGCAAGCGGCGGCATGGTTTCCGCGCCCGCATGGAGACCGTGGGTGGTCGCAAGGTGCTGGCCAACCGCCGCGCCAAGGGCCGGAAGCGCCTCTCCGCCTGATTTCTTTCGGACGGAAGGTCATGCCGTGGCGACGACTCGCATGAGCCAGCCGCCACGCCTCAAGCGCCGGGCGGAGTTCCTGGCGGTGGCGGGCAAGGGGGTCAAGGCACCCATGCCCGGCCTCGTGCTGCAACTCCTGCCCCGGGCGGATGATGCGCCGCTGCGCGTCGGCTTCACCGTGACCAAGAAGGTCGGCAATGCCGTCGTCCGCAACCGGACGAAGCGCCGCCTGCGCGAAGCCGTGCGCCTGGGCCTGGACCCGGCCCTACATCGCGGCTTCGACATCGTCGTCATCGGCCGGGACAAGACGGCCGACCGGCCCTTCGCCGAACTGATCGACGATCTGCAGCGCGCGACGGCGCGCGCGCGTCGCCAGCTCGAGCGCGGCAGCCCGGCGCCCACGTCCATCTCGCCCCGATGAACGATTTCCTTTCCACCCTCCTGCGCGCCCTGCTGATCGGCCTCGTCCGGCTGTGGCAGGTGATGCTGCGCCCCGTGCTCGGCAACAATTGCCGCTTCCATCCCGGCTGCAGCGACTATGCGGTCGAGGCGATTCGGGAGTATGGGGCGATCCGGGGCGGCTGGATGGCCTGCCGGCGTATCCTGCGCTGCAATCCCTGGCATCCGGGCGGTTACGATCCGGTGCCGCCGCGTGACGGCGGCCCATGCCACGACCACGACCACCACGATCGTGGCCTGCCGCCAGGCATGCCGCGGCAAACGAACTGGGACCTTGTCGGCTGATGGAACAGAAGCGCCTTTTTCTCGCGATCGCGATCTCGCTGGCGATCCTGCTCGGCTTCGAGTTCCTTGTGCAGCCGCATCTGCCGCACCCGAAGCCCCCGCCGGCGGTGACCGAGACCAAGACCAACCCGCAGGCGACGAGCGCGGACAATGCCGCCCCGGGCGCGCCCGCCGGCAAGAACGGCGTGTCGGCCTCGGCTGCGGCGGCCGGCGCGGCACCGTCTCCGACCGTCGCCATCAAGGCGCCGTCGCTCGACGGCTCGATCAGCCTGCGCGGCGCCCTGCTCGATAACCTCGTCCTCACCGACTATCACGAGACGGTCGACCCGAAGTCGCCGCTCGTGAAGCTGCTGGAGCCCACGACGAGCGCGCAGCCTTATTACATCCAGTACGGATGGGCGGCGGCGCCCGGCCAGACGATCGACGGCCAGCCCGTGCGTTTGCCGGATTCGACCACGCTGTGGAAGGCCTCGGGCGACACGCTGTCCCCCGGCCAGCCGCTGACGCTGAGCTGGGACAATGGCCAGGGCCTGACCTTCGCGCTGACCTATACGATCGACGACCACTACATGTTCTCGGTCGATCAGCAGGTGAAGAATACCGGCAAGACCGCGGTCTCGCTCTTCCCCTGGTCGCGCATCCGCCGCGACTACATGCCGCCGACCTCCGGCTACTATCTGCTGCATGAAGGGCCGCTCGGCGTCTTCCGCGGCACGCTGCACGAACTCGGCTACAAGAGCATCCAGAAGGACGGCGAGCAGCACGACGGGGTCGGCTATACCGAGACGAGCGACGGCGGCTGGCTCGGCTTCACCGACAAATACTGGCTGACGGCACTGATCCCCGACCAGCATGACGAGGTGACGGGCTCCGTCCGCGCCATCAATATCGGCGGCACCGAAGGCTTCCAGAGCGACTTCATCGCGAGCAAGGCGCAGACGGTCGCGCCCGGTGCCACCGAAGCCTTCACCAGCCGCGCCTTCACCGGCGCGAAGGTGGTGAGCCTGCTCGACAAGTACGAGGCCGAGTACCACATCCCGAGCTTCGACAAGGCGGTCGACTTCGGCATCTTCTACTTCCTGACGAAGCCGATCTTCTTCGCGCTGGACTACCTCAATCACCTGCTCGGCAATTTCGGCCTGGCGATCATGCTCTTCACCGTCTTCGTGAAGCTGCTGTTCTTCCCGCTGGCCAACAAGTCCTACAAGTCCATGAGCAAAATGAAGCTCATGGCGCCGAAGATCCAGGAGATGCGGGAGCGCTACAAGGACGATCCGGCCAAGCAGCAGGCCGAGATGATGGCCCTGTATCGCTCGGAGAAGGTCAATCCGGCCTCGGGCTGCCTGCCCATGATCATCCAGATCCCGGTCTTCTTCTGCCTCTACAAGGTCATCTTCGTGACCATCGAGATGCGGCACGCCCCCTTCTTCGGCTGGATTCACGATCTCTCGGCGACCGATCCGACCAATATCTTCACGCTCTTCGGTCTCATTCCGTGGGACCCGACGGCGATCGCGCCCTTCCTGCATCTGGGCGCCTGGCCGATCATCATGGGCTGCACCATGTTCCTGCAGCAGAAGCTGAACCCGCCGCCGCCGGACCCGACCCAGGCGCGCCTGTTCCAGCTGATGCCGATCATCTTCACCTTCATGCTGGCGCATTTCCCGGCCGGCTTGGTGATCTACTGGAGCTGGAACAACCTGCTCTCGGTCGCGCAGCAGTGGTTCATCATGCGCCGCACCCGGCTTGACCGGCCGCGCATGGTGCGCACCGAGCGCAAGGGCGCCAAGGCCTGAGGCGGCCCCGTGGCGCGCGAAACCTTGCCGGCGGCGGAGGGGCTGAATCTGGCCCCGACGCCGGCGACACCTGAGGAACTAGAGGCGGCGCGGGTCTTCTTCGCGGCCCCCTGCGCTTTTTTCTATGCGGCGCAAAGCCTGGACCAGCTGCCCGAGCCGCGCAGCCTGGAACTGGCCTTCGCCGGGCGCTCCAACGTCGGCAAATCCTCCTTCGTGAACGCCCTGACCGGGCAGAACGCGCTCGCCCGCACCTCCAACACGCCGGGCCGCACCAAGCAGCTAAACTTCTTCGATCTCGGCGGGCGCCTCACCCTCGTCGACATGCCGGGCTACGGCTATGCCCAGGCGGAGAAGAAGGTGAAGGAGGATTGGCAGGGGTTGATGTTCAACTACCTGCGCGGCCGCCCCAACCTGCGCCGCGTTGCCCTGCTCATGGACGGGCGGATCGAGGTCAAGGAGAGCGATCGCGCGGTGATGGACCTGCTGGACAAGGCGGCCGTCACCTTCCAGATCGTCATGACCAAGGCGGACGGGCTGAAGCCCGCCGCCCTCGCGCGCAAGACCGACGAGCTTCAGGCGCTTGCCCGCTCCCATGCCGCAGGCTTCCCCCAGGTGCTGGTGACCAGCGCCCGCTCCGGCCTCGGCATACCCGAGGCGCGCGCCGCTTTCGCAGCCCTGGCGCTCGGCGGCGGTCAAGGGTAAGGGGCGTTTCGCGCCCGTGCGGCGCCGCCGGTCTCTCGCAGGAAAAGGATGTGTGGATGACTTCCGCCACTGAACGCTATCGGCTCGCCGCCGAGCAGGCTTCCACCGTCTCCCGCGCGCTGCCCTATCTCCGCCGCTATGCCGGCGCCACCATCGTCGTGAAATACGGCGGCCACGCCATGGGCGACGATACCCTGGCGGAAGGCTTCGGCCGGGACATCGCGGCGCTGAAGCAGGTCGGCATCAACCCCGTCGTCGTCCATGGTGGCGGGCCGCAGATCAACACCATGCTGAAGCGGCTCGCCATCCAGTCGACCTTCGTCGAAGGCCTGCGCGTGACGGATGCCGCCATGGTTGAGGTGGTCGAGATGGTGCTCGCCGGCTCCGTCAACAAGCAGGTGACGTCGTTGATCACCCGGGCCGGTGCGCTCGCCGTCGGCATCTGCGGCAAGGATGGCGGCCTCATCCGCGCCCGCAAGCTGACGCGGATGATGCGGGACCCCGACAGCAACATCGAGCGCGCGCTCGACCTCGGCTTCGTCGGTGAACCGGCGCATATCGACATCCGCGTCATCCATGCGCTGACCGGCGCCGGGTTGATCCCGGTCATCGCCCCCGTCGGCATCGGCGAGGATGGTCAGACCTACAACATCAATGCCGACACGGCGGCGAGTGCCATCGCGGCGGCGCTCCAGGCGCATCGCCTGCTGATGCTGACGGACGTGCCCGGCGTGCTGAACGAAAACAAGGAGTTGTTGCCCGAACTGACCGTGGAGCAGGTGGAAGCCGGCATCGCCAGCGGCATGATCACCGGCGGCATGATCCCCAAGGTGGAGAATTGCATCGCGGCCGTCCGCGGCGGCGTCAAGGGCGCCACCATCCTCGACGGCCGTGTCGAACACGCCTGCTTGTTGGAGCTCTTCACGGAAGGCGGCGTCGGCACCATGATTCTCGGCTAGGATCTGAGACTCGACCCATAAAGGCAGGGGAACATGCGACTGTTTCGGCGCGGCGTCATGGCTTTGGGACTGGTGGCCGCAGTCTCGCTCGGGGCCGTGACGGCCTATGCCGAACATTCCACGGTGGATTTTCCGGGGATCGGCCTCGTCACGCTGCGCACCATCAAGGCGATCGGCGCGCTGCCCAGCGTCGCACTCGCCGGGCCGGATGGACGCGTCCTGCTGAACGCGACGGTGGGCGGCACGCAGTCGGAATATTTCCGTATTTCCAAGGGGCCAGACGGCACTCTTAACCCGACCGTGCACTATGCCGTCCTGCCTGGGCCGGACGCCGAATCGCGGGCAGTGCTCGCGGTCGCCGCCGCGATGGGCGGTTCGGACTGCGCTTATGAGGCGATCGTCTTCGGCTCCAATCGCGGCAAGCTCAGCCTATGGACGCCCAAGACCATCGACACGATGGCGGAGGGCGGCATCTATGTCGGCGATCTCGGCCAGGGCCGGGGCTACGGCATGGCGGACTGGAACTTCATCTGGGGGGACGAGCCGCACGTCGCGCCCCATCGCTACCAGGTTCACCTCTACAAGCTGAACCGCAAGACCATGAAGTTCTATCCGACCACGACCATGACGACGCATGGCCACTACGCGGACGGCACGGCCGCGCTGCGTGAACTCCGGCTCGATTTCCCCAATCTAACGACGGCAATCCCCAAACTGTCCTGCTGATCGGCGAAGCACCCTCTCCAAAGCATGACAGGATGTTCAGATTTCCGGCAAAGCCCGTGAAACGCGGTGCGGCTTAGCGTTCGCCCATCGCGCTTGAGTGGGAGAACGTCATGCAGCCGATCCGTGCTCTTCTTCTGGCCGGTGCAGTGACTGCCGGTGCCACGGCCTTGGCAGGCTATGCCCATGCCGGACAGGACGGCATGCAGACCCTCATCCTGCAGCTGCCCGGCGGCGGCGTGGAGCAGGTGCAGGCCGTCGTGGCTGCGCCTGCCACCGTTCCGCAGCAGATCGTGCTGGTGCCGGCGCCGGCCGGCATGCCCGTGCCGATGCCCATGCCTGTCGCGCTCTTGGCCCCGCCGCCCGTGGCCGCGGTATCGGGCGATCCCTTCGCCCAGATGGACAGGATTTCGGCGATCATGAACGCCCAGGCTGCGGCCATGATGAACGCGATGACCGCGATGATGTCGCAGCCTGTCCCGACACCGAGCGCACTCGTGCCTGCACGCTTCGCGGCACTGCCGCCTGGCGGCTCGGCCAGCTATGCCGTCATCTCCACGGCCGCTGGCCGCCAAGGGGCCTGTATGGAGAGCGTGCAGATCACCATGGGCGCGCCCGGTCAGGCGCCGCAGGTCCTCTCCCACCGCGCCGGAACCTGCGGCGGGGGCGCTTTGCCCTTCGGCCAGACCCCGACGGCCGCACCTCTGCCGCAGGCGCCCGCGGGCACGCCGGCCCTGGTGCCGGCGGTGCAGCAGCCCGTGGCATCTCCGCCCGCGGAGGTGCCACACCTCATTCGGGCGCGGGCGGATCTACCGGTCTCCCTCCCGCAGCCCGCGCGTACCTGACGGCGGCCGGATGCCGGCTCACGAAGCCGGCATCCGGCGCCGCACGCCTCGTTACCGCGATCGCTTCTTGCAACCCCCGTCTTGACCCTGGCGGTTCGGCCATCATCTCGCATGGGAACCGGTTCTCAGCAGGAAGGATGCGCCGATGGCGGCGTTGGCCAAGATCAAGGATCTCGCGCCCGTACAGATGGCGCTCGATACCTTCAACGGCTTCATTGACGACGACTGCCTGAGCCGAGGCGCGGCCATCGCCTATTTCACCATCTTTTCCCTCGCGCCCATCCTTCTCGTCATCATCGCCATCGCGGGCTTCGTCTTCGGCGATGATGCGGCGCGCGGCGTCGTCTTCACCAAATTGCAGGGCCTGGTCGGCAAGGACGCGGCCGGCCTGGTTCAATCGATGATCCAGAGCGCCGCCAACCGGAAGAGCGGGATCATCGCCACCATCATCTCCATCGTCATGCTGCTGGTCACCGCCACCGGCGTCTTCGGCGAGATGCAATCCGCCCTCAACGTCATCTGGAAGACGGATGGTTCGGCGCATTCCACCGTCTCTCGCCTGATCAAGGCGCGAGCCCAGAGCCTTGGGCTGGTTGTGACGCTGGGCTTCCTGCTGCTCGTCTCGCTTGCCATCAGCGCCGCCATCTCGGCCGCCTGGAACAAGGTCGACCAGGCGGTTCCGGGTGCGAGCGTCGTGCTGCGACTGATCAATCTGCTTCTGTCGCTCGTCTTCACGACGATTCTCTTTGCCGCAGTCTACAAGGTTCTGCCGGACCGCAACCTGCGCTGGCGCGACGTCATGATGGGCTCGATCTTCACGGCGCTGCTCTACACGGTGGGGAAGACCGCCATCGCGCTCTATATTGGGCGCAGCGGGGTGGCCTCATCCTACGGCGCGGCCGGCGCGCTCGTGGTTCTCCTGCTCTGGGTTTACTACTCGGCCCAGATCTTCTTGCTCGGCGCCGAGTTCACCAAGGTCTACGCGGCGCATCGGGGCAATCAGAAGCATCTGCTCGCGCCCTTCCGGCAAACCGTGCCCGTCATGGACGCCCAGGACCGCGACTTACGGCGGGAGCCGACAACCTCGTCCCGGTGAAGGTGGCGCATGTGGCCGTCAGCCCTCTATCGCCGTCTCCGCGAGGCCGTTACGGTCCGCGGCAAGACCGTGGATGCGGTCCTTGGCCCGACCGCGAAAAGGGATGACATGACGGAAGACGACGAGACTTTCATGCGCCGGGCGATTGCCCTGTCAGAGCATACCTCGCTGGTGGAGAGCGCGGGTGGGGCCTTCGGATGCGTCATCGTGCAGGACGGCCAGATCATCGGTGAAGGCGCCAACCGGGTCGTAGCGGAGAACGACCCGACCTGGCATGCCGAGATGGCGGCCATCCGAAATGCCTGCACCACGCAAGGCACCTTCAAGCTGCGCGATGCGACGCTGTACACGAGTGCCGAACCTTGCCCGATGTGTATGGCGGCTTGCTATTGGGCCGGCATCGAACGCGTCTTCTACGCCTCTCAGGTCGAAGATGCGCTGGAATACGGCAATTTCGACGACAGCATGATCTATGAGGAAATCCGCAAGCCGGCGGCCGAGCGGACAATCGCCATCCGCCAAATTCTGCGCGCCGAGGCGACCGAGGTCTGGAAGAAATACGCCGAGAAGGACGACCGCGTTCCCTATTGAACGCGGCCCGGCCTACGCGGCGCGGCCTACGCGGCCCGGGTGATCCGCACGGGCACAGATTTGTAGGAGGGCGTGCCGCTCTGCCGGTCGTAATGGTCGAGCGGCACGAGCACGTTCGCTTCCGGATAATAGGCGCCGGCCGAACCCGGGGCGATTGCGTAGTCGACCACCGTGACGCGGCGCAGCACGGCCTGAGGGTTCGGCGCCTCGCCCTCGCGTGGCACGGCGGCGACATCCACCACGTCTCCCGCCTTCAGCCCGCGCGCCGCAATGTCCTGCGCATTGAGGAAGACCACGTCGCGCCGGCCGAAGACGCCGCGGTAGCGATCGTCCAATCCGTAGACGGTGGTGTTGTACTGGTCGTGGCTGCGCAGCGTGGTGAGGATGAGAGCATCCGCCTGCGCTGCGCGCGGATCTTCGGTGACGCCGGGAAAGACCAGGAACTGCGCTCGGCCTGACGGCGTCTTCCACTGCCGTTCGGTCGGCGGCAGGGGCAGCCGGAAGCCGCCCGGCTCCTTGATGCGCGTGTTGTAGTCATGAAAGGCCGGAAACACGCCCGCGATCTTGTCGCGGATGCGATCGTAATCCGCGATCAGCCAATCCCAGTCGATGCCGTAACGGTCACCCAGCACCGCCTTCGCCATGCCGGCGATGATCGCGGGTTCCGAGCGTACGAAGGGGGAGGGGGGCGGCAGGCGGCCGGTCGAGGCATGGACCATGGACATGCTGTCTTCGACAGTGACCGACTGTGCACCTTCGGCCTGCACGTCGAGTTCGGTGCGGCCCAGGCAGGGCAGCAGAATGGTCTCGCCCGCCAGCAGCAGATGCGAGCGGTTGGGCTTGGTCGCGACATGCACGGCGAGATCGAGCTTTCGCATGGCGGCGAAGGTGGTCTCGGGGTCCGACATGGCAACGGCGAGATTGCCGCCGAGCGCGATCATGACCTTGGAGCGGCCTTCGGCGATCGCCTGGATCGCTTCCACCGCATTGTGCCCGTGCTTTTCCGGCGGATCGAAGCCGAAGACGCGGCGGATGCCTTCGCGCAGCGCCGCCGGTGCCTTTTCGTCGATGCCGACGGTGCGGTCGCCCTGCACGTTGGAATGACCGCGCAAAGGGCAGATGCCAGCCCCAGGCTTGCCGAAATTGCCCCGCAGCATCAGCAGGTTCGCGATCTGCTGCACGTTCTCGGTGCCATGAGCGTGCTGGGTGATGCCCATGCCATAGCAGATGATGACGGCTTTTGCGCGGGCATAGACGGCGGCCGCCTCTTCCAGCGCCGCGCGGGGAAGGCCGGAGACGCGTTCGATCTCGGCCCATTCGGTTGCTTCGATATCGGCGCGCAGCGCATCGAAGCCGGTCGTATGTTCGGTGATGAAATCGCGGTCCAACACGCCCGAACCCCCGGCCGCGAGGTCCGCCGCGTCGAGCGCGAGCACGCCTTTCATGATGCCCTTGAGGGCGGCGGCATCGCCGCCGACCTTTACCTGATTGTAGACGCTGGCGATGGGCGTCGCGCTCAGCGTTGCCATCTCCACCGGCGCCTGCGGATCGGCGAAGCGCTCCAGCGCGCGCTCCTTGAGCGGATTGAAGACGATGATCGGTGCGCCGCGGCGGGAGGCTTCGCGCAGCGTTCGCATCATGCGCGGGTGATTGGTCCCCGGATTGTGGCCGATGCAGAAGATGGCCTGGGCATGGTCGAAGTCTTCCAGGCTTACGGTGCCCTTGCCGATGCCGATCGACATCGGCAGCCCCACGCTCGTCGCCTCGTGGCACATGTTCGAGCAGTCGGGGAAGTTGTTGGTGCCATAGGCGCGGACGAAGAGCTGAAACAGGAAGGCGGCTTCGTTGGAGGCACGGCCGGAGGTGTAGAACTCCGCCATGTTGGGATCGGGCAGGGCATTGAGATGCGCGGCGATCCGGGCGAAGGCGGCCTCCCAGGAAATCTCGACGAGCTTGTCCGTTGCCCGGTCATAGGTCAGGGGATGCGTCAGGCGGCCGAGATTCTCGATTTGATGGTCGCTCCAGCCGAGCAGCTCGCTCACCGTATGCTGGGCGAAGACCTCGGGCGTCGCGCGCTTCTTGGTCGCTTCCCACGAGACCGCCTTGGCGCCGTTTTCGCAGAATTCGAACGTCGAGGTGTGCTTCGGATCAGGCCAGGCACAGCCGGGGCAGTCGAAGCCGTGCGGCTGATTGTTGCGCAGCAGAAGCTTGCCGCCGGAGACCGCGTCCATCTGCTCGTGCAGCGCTTTCGCGACGGCCTTCAACGCGCCCCATCCGCCGGCGGGGCCGTCATAGGGGTGGATGCCTTCGGAGGACGGTTTCGCTGGCGTTTCGCTCATCCGAAGGCTCCTGATCGCTAGGCGGCCAAGGCCGCCACCTGTTCCGGGGTCATCTGAACCAGCGCTTCGTAATCACGCAAGAGTGTTTCGGTCACAGACCCGGGAGCAAAGATGTGGTCACCGATCTGACGCACCGGCGTTACTTCCGCCGCGGTGCCGGTGAGGAAGACCTCCTGCGCGCGGCCGATCTCCTCCGGCAGGATCGTGCGCTCGACCACGGGGATGCCGCGGCGGCGGGCGAGATCGATGACGGTGCGGCGCGTGATGCCGTCGAGAAAGCAATCCGGCAGCGGCGTGTGCAGCGCGCCGTCGATGACGAAGAAGACGTTGGCGCCCGTCGCCTCCGACACGTGGCCCCGCCAGTCGAGCATCAAGGCGTCGTCGAAGCCCTCCTCTTCGGCCTTGTGCTTGGAGAGCGTGCCGATCATGTAGAGCCCCGCAGCCTTGGAGGCGGTGGGCGCCGTTTCGGGATGTGGGCGGCGCCAGGCGGCATGGGCCAGGCGCACACCCTTCATGCGGTCGGCGCCGAAGAGATTCGGCCAGGGCCAGACGGCGATGGCGAGGTTGATGCGCGTGAGGCGGGCGGAAACCGCGAGCTGTTCCGATCCGCGCCAGGCGATGGGGCGGACATAGGCGTCCGTCAGCCCATTGGCGGCGAGGGTGGTGCGGCAGGCCGCGTCAATCTCGGCCACGGAGAAGGGGATTTCGTAGCCCAGAATCTGCGCCGAGCGGCGCAGGCGTTCGGAGTGTTCGCTGAGTTTGAAGATGTGCCCGCCATAGGCCCGCTCCCCCTCGAAGACGGCGCTGCCGTAATGCAGCCCATGGCTCAGCACGTGCAGCTTGGCCTCTCGCCAGGGACGGAGCGCCCCGTTCCACCAGATGGTGCCATCGCGGTCGTCGAAAGGAATGAGCGTCATGGCGTCATTCTCCGAAATATTGTTGCTAAGAACCTCGTCACGCTATTCTGATGCTTCTTGTTAAGTCAATAATCCTGTCTTAAACTGCCGGTATGTCAGCTATGCCCCCCTCTGCCTCGCCTCCTCCGTCCAATGCCGGTGCCGGCCTGCTCTTCCTGCGCGAGGAGGAGTTGCGGCTGGCGCAGGACCTGCTGTTCTTTGCCTATCGCAATTTCACCCATGCGGCGGATGAGGTGCTGGAGGGGCTGGAACTGGGGCGCGCCCATCATCGCGCCCTGCATTTCATCGGGCGGATGCCGGGCATGACGGTCTCCGACCTGCTGACCATCCTCGGGATCACCAAGCAGAGCCTGTCCCGCGTGCTGACGACGCTGGTCGATCAGGGTTATGTTATCCAGGCCGCAGGCCGCGCCGACCGGCGCCAGCGCCTGCTCAGCCTGACTGCGAAGGGGGTCGCCTTGGAACGGCAATTGTTCGAGCGGCAACGGGACGTTCTGCTGCGGGCCTATCGCGAAGCTGGCGGGCCTGCGGTGGAAGGCTTCCGCCGCGTGTTGCGGGCGCTGGCGGAAGAGACCGGTCAGGCGCATCTCTCGGTCATGGAGGCGGCCGCCCGCGAACTGCGCGCCCGTTCCAGCTGAGCGATGAGCATGTCCCAAACGGCGGCGGCGGACGGCACGCTCAATGCGCATGTGCTGGTAGTGGACGATGACGAGCGCCTGCGGCGGCTGCTCGTCCGCTATCTCACGGACCACGGCTTTCGCGTGACCGCCGCCGCTGATGCGGCGGAGGCCCGGGCGAGCCTCCGCTCCCTGCGGCCAGACCTCATGATCCTGGACGTGACGATGCCGGGCGAGACCGGGCTCGAACTGGTGGATGACTTGCGCCGCCGGGGAGACCCAGAACTCCCCGTGCTCCTGCTCACCGCCCGGGGCGCGCCCGAGGACCGCATCGCAGGGTTCGAGGCCGGGGCGGACGACTATCTCGGCAAGCCATTCGACCCGTACGAACTTGTGCTGCGTGCCCGCGCCCTGCTGCGCCGCGCGGGAGCCGTGGCGACGGCCGCAGCGGATGCCGGTCCGATCCGGCTGGGGGATGCGGAATTCGATACCGCGCGGGGCGAGTTGCGCAATGCCAATGGCCCGGTCCGCCTCACAGGCGGGGAGGTCGCCTTGCTGACGGCCCTTGCCCGCAAGCCCAACGAAATCCTTTCGCGCGAGGAAATTGCAGAGGCGCTTGGCATGGAAGAGCCTGGGGAGCGAGCGATCGACGTGCAGGTGACGCGGCTGCGCCGCAAGATCGAGCGCGACAGCCGCGAGCCGCGCTTCCTGCACACCGTGCGCGGCCGCGGCTACGTGTTGAAGCCCGGGATATGAGCGCGGATCTGGCCTGAGCATGGCCTCTGCCCCCGATCGCTTCCTGCGCAAATTTCTGCCGCGCGGCCTCTTCGCGCGCAGCCTGCTGATCATTCTGCTGCCCGTGCTTCTGCTCGAAGCGGTCATCCTTCAGGTCTTCTACGGCAGTCATCTCGGCATCGTCTCCCGCCGCTTCGCCTTCAGCATCGCGGGCGAGGTCGCCTTCACCTTGGATCAGCTCGACCGTAGCGACAGTTCAGCGCAGCAATGGACCATCCTGAGGGAAGCACAGCGGCAGTTTCAATTGACCATGCGCTTCGAGCCAAGGGTCCAGCTTGCCCATCGTCGTCAGGTCAACATCTTCGGCCCGATGGATGACGATCTGACGGACGCGCTGCATCAGCATCTGAGGAAGCGCTTCACCACCGACTGGGTGTCCGACCCCGATTATGTCCTCGTCAACGTGCAGCAGAAGGACGGGGTGGTGCATGTCGAGATTCCGCGCAAGCGGCTCTGGGCAGGCTCGCTCTTTATGTTCGCCGCCTGGGTGTTCGGCACCTCCATCCTGCTCGTGGTGGTGGCGAGCTTGTTTCTGCGCATCCAGGTCCGCGGCATCCGCCGCTTGGCGCGGGCGGCGGAAGCCTTCGGCATGGGGCGGGACCGCGGGCCGATCCGCCCCGAGGGCGCGCGGGAGGTGCGGCGCGCCGCCATCGCCTTCAACCGCATGCAGGAGCGCATCCTGCGCTTCCTCTCCCAGCGCACGGACATGCTGGCCGGCGTCAGCCACGATCTGCGGACACCGCTGACGCGCCTGCGTCTGACGCTCGCCATGATGCCGAAGACGCCGGAAACCGCGCCTGACATCGCCGACATGACGGCCGATCTCGAAGAGATGGAGCGGATGATCAGCGGCTATCTCGCCTTCGCGCGTGGCGAGGGTGAGGAGAAGACGACCCTTGCGAACCTCTCCGCGATCCTCGAGGAAATCGTCGCCGCCGCGCGCCGTTCGGGCGCGCGCGTCTCCTTCCATGGTGCGACGGACGTGGTGCTGCCCTTGCGCGCCGATGCGATGCGCCGCGCCATCACCAACCTCGTTGACAATGCGCGGCGCCACGCGCCGCACGTCGTCGCCGGCCTCACCGTTCTCTCGCCGCAGATGGTGGAGGTGACGGTGGAGGACGACGGCCCAGGGATTCCGCCCGAGAAGCTGGAGAGCGTCTTCCGCCCCTTCGAGAGCGGTGGAGCGGCCGGCGGGCATGGCCTAGGCCTCTCCATCGCCCGGGACATCGTGCGCGCCCATGGCGGCGAAATCCAGCTGGGGCGCAGCACGCTGGGCGGCTTGCGGGCCGCGATCCGCCTGCCGGTGTGACGCGGCTCAACCTGTCGGGAAATCGGTGCTGCGTGTCACCGCCTCCCAGGCGTCGATCTCGGCGGTTGCCGCCTCGACCGCCGCACGCTTACGGGTGAGGGCATCGGTGCCGAGCAGGAGATGCACGGGCGGCGCCTCGGCCTCGACGACTGCGATGATGGCCTCGGCCGCCCGGGCCGGATCGCCCGCCTGCCGCCCGGCCATCTCGTCGAACCGGGCGAACAGCCGTCCCACCGTCTCGGCATAGGGGCCGGTGCGCTCCGTGCCGCTATGGCGGATCGAATGCGGGTCAAGAAAATCCGTGCGGAAGGCGCCGGGGGCGATGGCCGTCACCCGAATGCCGAACGGTGCGACTTCCGGCGCGAGCGCGTGCGACAGGCCTTCCAGCGCGAATTTGGTGGCGCCATAGAGCGTGGAGCCGGCCATCGGCGCGTGCCCGGCGATCGAGGTGATGTTGATGACATGCCCGCCACCGGCCGCGCGCATGCGGGGCAGGAAAGCCCGGATCAGGCGGATGGGGGCGAAAACGTTGACGGCGAAAAGCCGCGCGGTCTCCTCCTCGGTCGAATCTTCGAGCGCGCCGAGCAGGCCGTAGCCCGCATTGTTGACGAGCACGTCGATGTTGGGCGCGAGGGCGAAGGCCTGGGCGACGAGCGGTTCGACTGCCGCGAGCTCTGCGAGATCCGCGGTCAGCACGTGCAGCCTGCCTTCGGGCGCGGCGAGGGCGGGGCGGCCGGAGCGGACGGTGCCAATGACGGTGTCGCCGCGGGCGAGCACGGCCTCGGCGAGCGCCAGGCCGAAGCCGCGGGAAATGCCGGTGATGAACCATGTGCGCATGGTCGGGTCTCCTCGTTGTCGGGATGGCCGGAGAATGGTTCTATCCGGAACGAGATTTAATACGTCCATTTCTCAGGAGGCTTGTTAGCCTCCCTTCACAATGAGAGGGTGGAGCCATGGACACCCCGCTTTCAGCAACGGAATACAGCCAGCTCCGTGCTTTCATCGCGGTCGCCGAGGCGCGCAGCTTCAGCCGCGCGGCCGATAGCCTCGGCGTTTCCGCCTCTGCCCTCAGCCAGACGATCCGTGCGCTGGAGGAGCGGCTCGGCGTGCGGCTGCTCAACCGCACCACCCGCAGCGTCTCGCTCAGCGAGGCGGGCGCGCATCTTTTGCGCGGGGCCGAGCCCGCTATCGGCGAGCTCGGCCGTGTGATCGAGCGGGCGCGGCGGTTTGGGGAAAGGCCGGCGGGGCTCGTGCGTCTCGTGGCCTTCCGCAAGGCGCAGGAGGTGCTGCGGCCGATGCTGGGCCGCTTCTTCAGCCAGTATCCCGAAATCGTCCTCGACATCACCTTCGACGATGCAGTGACGGACTTCGTGGCGGCCGGCTTCGATGCCGCGATCCGCCTGGGCGAGGTGGTGGAAGCGGATATGGTCGCGATTCGGCTCGGGCCGGATCTTCGTCAACTGGCGGTCGCGTCGCCCGCCTATCTCGCGCGGCACGGCACGCCGCAGACGCCACGCGACCTGCCGCAGCATCACTGCCTCGGCTGGCGGTGGGATGGCCAGGCGCGGCTCTACAATTGGGAATTTCAGGAAGCCGGCGCCTGGTTCGAAGTGGCGGTGAGCGGACCGCTCATCTCCAATAGCCGCGCCCTTCTGTTGCAGGCGGCGCTGGATGGCCTCGGCATTGCCTTCGTATTGGAACAGGCCGTTATCGCCCATGTCGCGGAGGGCCGGCTGGTTCCGCTGTTGGAGGCGTGGGCGGGCAGCTTTCCCGGCCTCTGCCTCTGCTATCCGACACAACGGCAGATGGCGCCCGCCTTGCGCGCCTTCATCGATGCGCTGCGCGCTTCCGTCACGGAGCATAGTGCCGTGCTCACATAATGCCCGATCATCTTCCTCCGTTGCCTGATCAGGCAGGTCGCGGCCATGATCTTGCATGGTCATTCGCGGAAAGGCAGCAAGGAGGTTCGGATGCTGAGAGTGATGGTAGGACTGGTCATCCCGGTCGTCGCGGTCGTGTTCCTGCTGCCGGTGGTGGATCAGGTGCAGTGGAGCCCTTGGAACATTCCCTTCTCATACCTGTGGCTCTTCGCTTGGTTCATCCTCACCTCGGTGTGTCTCGCCATCTGCTGGTTCTGCTTCGACCGGCACCGCACCGACGGTCTGTGAGGAGAAGCCAACATGGCAAGCCTCGTCTTTCTCCTCATCATCGCGCTGTCGCTCGTCGTCGCCTTTGCCGCCATTCGCGGCCACAACGTGCTCGATCTCAAGGAATATCTCGTCGCTTCGCGGCAATTCGGCAGCTTTCTGCTCTTCTTCCTGGCGGCGGGCGAAATCTACAGCATCGGCACCATGCTGGGCCTGCCGGGCGGCATCTATGCCAAGGGACCGAGCTACGCACTGTGGTTCATGGGCTATATCCTGCTTGCCTATCCCCTCGGCTACTTCCTCAACCCCTGGATCTGGCGTGCCGGCAAAATCTACAACGCGCTGACCCTGCCGGATCTCTTCAAGGGCCACTTCAACAGCCGCGCCCTGGAACTGATGGTGACGATCACCGCCATCATCTTCCTCATTCCTTGGGGGCAGTTGCAGTTCACCGGGCTGATCATCGCGCTGCATGCGCTGGGCTGGCAGCTTGATCCCTTCGCGCTCTGCCTGATCGCTGCGGCGCTCGCCTTCGCCTATATCGCGGCCTCCGGCGTGCGGGCGCCGGCCATGGTCTCGATCATCAAGGATACGCTGCTCGTCCTCGCCCTCGTCATCATCGGCGTGGCCGCCGCCTCCTCCAAAGGCCTTGGCGCTATCTTCCACGATGCCAATCAGCATTTCCCGCTCCATCTCACCGGGGCGCAGGAACGCTTCTCGATGAGCACCATGATCTTTCAGGCCATGGGCTTCTACGTCTTTCCCTTTTCCATTCCGAACATCTTCACGGCACGCAGCGAGCAGACCATCCGGCGCACGCAGATCGTCATGCCGCTCTACATGCTGATGTTCCCCTTTCTCGTCGTCGCCGCCTATTTCGCGGTGGGCGCGGGCTACCATCTGGGCTCTCCCAATCAGGCGCTACTGACGGCGGCGGTCCATCTTCTGCCGGGCTGGCTGATCGGCCTCGTCGCGGCCGGGGCGGCGCTCTCCGGCCTCGTCGTGCTCGCCGGCATCTGCCTTGCCATCGGTCCGCTCGTCTCGCGCAACCTGCTCGGCCATCTCGATGAGCCGCATCAGCGGAAAGGCGCCAAGATCGTCATCGTCGCCTATCTGGCGCTCTCGATCGTCTTCACCCTGGCCACGCCGTCGCTGATGCTGACCCTCGTCAACACCGCCTATTTCGGCATCACCCAGTTCTTTCCGGGTCTCATCGCCATTCTCTTCTTTCGGCGCGTGAACCCGATTGCGGTGATGGCGGGCATCCTCTGCGCCGACGCGCTGGCCATCGGGCTCTACGTCAACCACGTGCCGCTGGGCGGTCTGAATACTGGCTTCGTCTGCCTCATCGTCAACGTCGCCATCATCGCGCTCGGCAGCCTTCTTGCCGCCAAGCGCGAGATTACGCCAGTCGCTCAGATGGCAGTTGATTAGACGTGCTTGCGGCCGCCGGCGTCGTAGAACCAGTCGTCGGGGTAGGGGTACCACCAGGCCTGACGCTGCGGCTTATGATCGATCACCACCATCTTGGAGCGGCGGAAACTATCGAGGCCGAGGCGGGAGAGTTCCCGCCCGATGCCGGATTGCTTCCAGCCGCCGAAGGGCAGCGCGTCGTTGTCGATCATCGGGTTGTTGACCCAGACCATTCCTGCCTCCAGCCGCTCGGCCGCTTCCATCGCCTCTTCGAGTGAGGTGGTGAAGAGCGAGGCGCCGAGGCCGAAGGGGCTGTCGTTCGCCGCCGCAAGCGCCGCGTCGAAATCCGGCACGCGGCAGATTGCGGCGACAGGGCCGAAGCATTCTTCGTGGAACAGCGCCATCTCCGGCGTGCAGCCGGTCAGGATCGTCGGTTCGTAGAACCAGCCGGTGGCCTGCTCGGGCGGAATACGACCGCCCGTCACCACGGTCGCGCCCTTTGCCTTTGCGTCCTCCACCAGGCGGATCACCTTGGCGCGTGCGGCTTCCGAGACGAGGGGGCCGATTTCCGAGCGGCCAAGGCCCGGGCCGATGCGCAGGCGCCGCGTCTCAGTCGCGAAGGCCGCCACGAAGGCGTCATGCACGGCATCCACCACATAAAGCCGTTCGGTGGAGGTGCAGACCTGGCCCGAGAGATGGAAGGCGCCGGTCACCGCACCGGCGGCCGCCACTTCCACAGGCGCATGGGCGGAAATGATCATCGGGTCCGAGCCGCCGGCTTCGATGATGGCGGGCTTCATGCGCGCGGCGGCGGCGATCGCGACGGCGCGACCGGCCGCGACCGAGCCCGTGAAGGCGACGGCATGGGTACGGGGCGAGGCGATGAGCGCTTCGCCCAGGGCGGCGCCGCCGGGCAGGCAGGCGATCAGCCCTTCCGGCAGATCGGCGAAGACGCTCATGAAGATCAGGGTGGAGAGTGTCGTCACCGGCGCGGGTTTGACGATGCAGCCATTGCCGGCGGCGAGCGAGGCCGCGACCGTCCAGCACATCAGCAGGATGGGAAAGTTGAAGGGCATGATGTGCACGGAAAGGCCCAAGGGCTCGTAGCGCGCATATTGGAAGGAGCCAGCCTGAGTGGTGCCGGCAACCTTGCCCGCCTCGTCCCGCGCCATTTCGGCAAAATAGCGGAAGACGGCGGCGCAGTTCGCGACCTCCCCGATCGCTTCCGGATAAGGCTTGCCCATTTCGCGGGACATGGTCTCCGCACAGACGCGCATGTCCGTCGCTTCGATGCGGCTCGCCACCCGGTGCAGCACGCCAGCGCGGCTTTTCGCATCCATCTGCCGCCAGAGTTTCTGGGCGGCAGCCGCCCGCTCCAGCGCCACCTCGCGCTCCGCCTCCGTCGTCTCGGCAATCTGGCCGACGGTGGCCAGGCTTGCCGGGTCGAGGATGGCCTGCGCGGTGCCCGCGGAAGACCGCCAGCCGGCGGAGAAATGGACGGGGGTTGCGAGATCGAAGGGCGGCATCGGAGGGCGCTTCAGCGGATCATATAGACCTTCTTGATCGTCTCATGCACGGTGCAGACGCCCTTCCAGTCCTTCGGGAAGAAGGCGGCGGTGTCGGGTGTGATCTCGATCACCTCTCCCGATTCATGCACATAGGTGCAGCGCCCTTCGAGGAAGTGGCAGAATTCGTCCCGCGTGACATGGCAGTCCCACTTGCCAGGGGTGCAGACCCACAGCCCGCATTCGGACTGGCCGTCCGGCCCCTTGTGGATGAGCAGGCCGGAGGTGTGGCTTTCGCCCTCGATCATGGTTGGGATGACCCCCCAATCCTTGAGGTCGGTCTGGGCGAGGGGGTTACGCAGCAGCGGTGTGGCGGTCACGGGGCGGGTCCTCAGGAAAGCAGATACAGATTGCGGATAGTGTCGATGACATGGCATTCGCCCGTCCAGCCGGCGGGGAAGAGCACGGCCGTGCCGGGGGTGATCTCGATCACCTCGCCATCGTCGCGCGTGTAGATGGCCCGCCCCGCGACGAAATGGCAGAATTCGTCGCGCGGAATGGAGAGCCGCCAGCGCCCCGGCGTGCAGACCCAGAGCCCGCATTCGGGCTGGTTGCCCGGCCCCTTGAAGAGGAGGCGGCCGGAGGAATGGGATTGGCCCTCGAGCATCTCCGGCTGGTCGCCCCAATCCGCGAGATCGGCGTACCCCGTCGCGCCATGCAGATGCGGCGCGGAACTCTTCAGCGTGTCAGCCATTCATGAGAATCCCGTCCAGGATGCGGGCTGCCTTCTCCGGCCCGTTTTCGGCCTGCATATGGGCCGAGGTCGCGGCAAGCTTCGCGCGCATCGCGGGATCGGTGATGCAGGCCTCGATCCTGGCCGCGAGATCGGCATCGCTCCAGTCATAGCGCGGCATCTTGAAGCCGTGCCCGGTCTCGTCCACCCGGGTTGCATTGTCATGCCCGTCCCAGACGTAGGGCATGATGATCGCGGGCTTGCCGAAATAGAGGCATTCGGTGAAGGAGTTGTTGCCGCCATGATGGATCACGGCATCGACCTGCGGGATGACGGAAGGCTGCGGGAACCAGCTCTCTACGATCACATTGCCCGGCAGGTCGGTATACTGGTCCTTGTAGTCGCCGACATTGACGAGGGCGCGATAGGGCAGGCGGCCGATGACGCCGATGATGCGCTTGAGCAGATCCGTGTCCCCCGCGCCGAGGCTGCCGAAGCTCACATAGAGCAGGGGCTTGTCGTCATGCAGCGCGAAGCGCGGCACGTCATAGGGCGCTTCCTTACGCACGCAGCCTTCGAGATACTGAAATTGTGCCGGGTCCAGCGGATGGGCTCGCTCGAATTTCACCGGTTCCGGATAGAGCAGGAGGTTCATGAACGGCGAGGCCTCGAAGAACTGCCCGATCGGATAAGGTGCTTCACCGACGGAGGCGAGGAAGGCGTTGAAATCGTCGTGGATCGGGCGGATCACCTCTTCGAAGCGCGCGCGGAAGGCCGCATGGCAGGCGGTGTCCTTCGCGCCGCAGCCCGAGAGATGCGGCGGGATGGCCGGGTCTTCGATCTCGTTCTCGGAGCAGGAGATGATTCGCACCCAGGGCTTGCCGAAGCGCTTGATAGCCGGGAAGAGAATGACGTTGTCGACGCAGATGAGGTCAGGCTTGATCTCGGCCAGAACGCACGGCAGGTCCTTCTCCGCCCATTTTGCGCTGTCGACGATCGCGGACCAGCAGTCCTTCACGTAGTTGTCGATCTGGTCGATCGGGGCTTTGCGGAAGTTCGGAATGTGGCCGTTGATGAAGTCTTCCCAGAACTTCGCCATCTGCTCCGGCGGCATGGGCGCGGAGAGATTCATCGGCAGCGCGCGGAAGCCATAACCTTCGTAGACGGAAACGAAGCCGGGATCGGAGAGGAAGACGACCTCATGCCCCAGACGCTGCACCGCCTGGGCAATGCCGACCGAATTCAGCGCCGGGCCGAAGGCGGCTTCAGGAAAGAAGGCGATGGTCTTGGTCATCGGGCCGGCCCTTCGGTACAAGGGGTGACGTGGGAAGCCAAAGCCGGGACGCGCCGCGGCGCGCCTTTGTGATCACCATTCTTTCCGGGAAACCCGCCCCGTCAATGGGTAGGGCCGCGTTCAGGCAGCGAAAATCTCTTCCGCGTTGGGGTCGCCCGGTGCCGTCGCCCAGGCGAGTTCCACTAGCGTCACGATGCGCCGCCCCGCGCCATCCTGCTGACAGACGATGAGGCCCTGCTCCTCCATATAGGTGAGCAGCCGCCGCGCCCGGCCGAGGGAGCGCGTGCCGTAGGCACGGGCCAATGCGGGGTCGCCAGGGCAGGGCGCGCCGTCCCGTGCCGCGCGGGCCAGCATCATGAAGATGCCCTGGCAATCTTCCGGCAGCACGGCAGCGCGCGCCGCGACATCGTGCCAAACGGCGTCTTCCGCCATCTCGGCCGAAA
The DNA here is from genome assembly GCF_054665075.1 of Acidisoma sp. 7E03. NCBI lineage: Bacteria > Pseudomonadati > Pseudomonadota > Alphaproteobacteria > Acetobacterales > Acidocellaceae > Acidisoma > Acidisoma sp. 7E03. Next base: position 132,619 of record NZ_BAAFHE010000011.1, on the reverse strand, counting down.
TGCCGGCGCGGGCGCGCGTCAGCATGCGGCGGAAGGCGGCGAGGTCGGGCGCGCCGGCGCCCAGGCCCTCGATCCGGCAGCGGACGAGGAAATCCTGGTAGAGCACGCCGACGGCGCGGAAGCCCGCCTCGGGGTCGGCGAGGATGGCGGCCAGGATGCGGTCCAACCGGGCGCGGCGCTCGGCCAGTTCTTCCGGGCTCGGGGGCGCCACCTCCGCTTCCGGGGCCGCAGCCTCAGTCATGGGCTTCGCCGCCATCAACTGGCTGAGCAGATCGGGTGCGGGTGGCGGCGGTGGGCGGCGCACCGGCCGCATCGCCTCCGGCGGTGGGGCGGCCAGGATCACGGCAGCCGCATCCTCCAGCGCGGTATTCGGCAGCGGCATCAGCCGCGGCGTCGCATTGCGCGGCGCGGTTTCGGTCGCGCCGATGGCGACGCCGAGCGGCCGGCGCGAGAGGGCAGGGCCGAGCGCCATGAAATGCCCGCGGGCGAGATCGCGGAAGCTCTCCGCCTGCCGTCGCTCCATGCCGAGCAGGTCGGCGGCGCGCGCCATGTCGATGTCGAGGAAGGTCCGGCCCATCAGGAAGTTGGAGGCTTCCGCCGCTACGTTCTTGGCGAGCTTGGCGAGGCGCTGCGTCGCGATGATGCCGGCGAGGCCCCGCTTGCGGCCGCGGCACATCAGATTCGTCATGGCCCCGAGGGAGAGTTTCCGCGCCTCGTCGGAGACTTCGCCGGCGATGGCAGGGGCGAAGAGCTGCGCTTCGTCCACCACCACCAGCATGGGGTACCAATGGTCGCGCGGCACGTCGAAGAGGCCGCCGAGGAAGGCGGCGGCGCGCCGCATTTGGTTCTCCGCGTCCAGTCCTTCGAGGTTCAGCACGGTGGAGACGCGATGGATGCGGGCGCGCTCGCCCGCCAACTGCAGCCCCTGTTCGGTATGGGCCTCGGCGTCGATCACGAGATGGCCGAAGCGGTCGGCCAGCGTCACGAAGTCGCCTTCGGGGTCGATGATGGCCTGCTGCACCCAGGGCGCACTCTGCTCCAGCAGGCGCCGCAGCAGATGGGATTTGCCCGAGCCGGAATTGCCCTGCACCAGCAGGCGGGTGGCGAGCAGCTCCTCGAGGTCGAGCGAGGCGGGCTGCCCCGCGGTCGTCTGCCCCATCTCGATCGCAATCGTCATGACTCGCCGTTCGCCCTCCTTCGCGGCCGCAGGGCTTATCAACCCCGCCCGGTCCAGTCGAGCACTCCCTGGGCTGCGGCCACGCCGGTTGCGAAGCAGGCCTGGAGCAGATAGCCGCCGGTCGGCGCGTCCCAGTCCAGCATTTCGCCCGCCAGAAACAGCCCCGGCCGGCGCTTGAGCATGAAGCGCGCGTCCAACTCCGCCCAGGCCAGTCCCCCGGCCGAGGAGATGGCGCGGCCCAGCCCCTCGGTCCCCGTGATGGTGAGGGGCACGGCTTTGATGAGGGCCGCGAGGGCGGCCGGGTCGCGCGGCAGGTCGCGCGAAACTTCGCGGAGCAGTCCGATGGCGACCGGCGCGAGGGCGAGCGTACGGCGCAGGCCGGTGGACAGGCTGTCGCGGGGGCGGAGCGCGCGCAGCCGGCCCGCAATGGCCGCCTCCGTCATGTCGGGCCGCAGGTCGATCATGATCGGCTGCGGCCCGCCCGCCCGATGCATGGCCGAGGAGAGGGGATAGACGAGGCCCCCTTCCAGGCCATATGTGCTGATCATACCATCTCCTCGGGAGAGCTGATCCTGCCAGCGCAACGCGACCGATTTCAGCGGCTCGCCCGCGAATTTCTCGCGGAACAGGGGAGTCCAGCCGATGCGCAGGCCGACATTGGCGGGCGTGAAGGGGGTGACCTGCCCGCCGAGGGATTCGAGCGCCGGCACCCAGGCGCCATCGGCGCCGAGCCTTGGCCAGGAGGCGCCGCCGAGAGCAAGCACCACGGCCTCCGCCTGGATGGGAGGCGCCTCCTCAAAGAGAAGGGCGCCGTCTGCCCTCCAGCCCTGCCAGCGATGCCGCAAGCGGAAGGTCACGCCGTGGGAGCCGAGGCGCTGCATCCAGGCGCGCAGCAGCGGGCTCGCCTTCATCGTTTTCGGAAACACCCGATTGCTGGAGCCGACGAAGAGCGGCTGGCCCAGCCCCTCCGCCCAGGCGCGCAACGAAGCAGGGGGAAAGGCCCTGATTGCCGCCAGCAACTGGGGTGCGGCGTCGCTGCCGTAGCGGCTGAGGAAGGCGTCCAACGGCTCGTCATGCGTCAGGTTCAGGCCGCCGCGCCCGGCCATGAGGAATTTGCGGCCGACCGAGGGCATGCGGTCGAAGACCGTCACCGCCTTGCCGGCTTGCGCCAGCACTTCGGCGGCCATCAGCCCGGCCGGCCCTGCCCCGATGACGGCGATCATGGCCTGTCCTTCCGGCAGGAAAGCGCATATCGGGGGCCAGGTGCGGGCGTGCAGAGAAACGACATCCGTGCATAGACGACAGAGAGGTCCCGATGCGTAAACCCCTGGTTGGAACCGGCTGGAAGATGAACCACGGCCCGGCCGCCGCCATCACCTATGCGCATCGCCTGCGCACCCTGCTCGCGGACCAGAAAACAGAGGGGCTGGACATCTTCGTCCTGCCGCCTTTCGTCTCGCTCTCGGCCGCCGCCGCGGCCTTTGCGGGTTCCCCGGTCGCGATCGGCGGGCAGAACCTGCATTGGGAGGAGCGCGGCTCTTGGACCGGCGAAATCTCCGCCCCGATGCTCAAGGAGGTCGGCTGCCGCTACGCCGAACTCGCCCATTCCGAGCGGCTGCAGCATTTCGGCGAGACCTATGACTTGGTGCGGCTCAAGCTGGATGCCGCGATGGCCGCGGGGCTGACGCCTATCCTCTGCCTCGGCGAAAGCGCGGAGGATAAGGCGGCCGGCCGTGCGGACGAGACGCTACGCGCCCAGGTGACAACGGCGCTGGCCGGCCAGACGGCCGCGAGCATTCCGGGCGTCGTCCTCGCCTACGAGCCGCGCTGGGCCATCGGCCAGGCCGAGGCCGCGCCGCCGGCCTATGTGGCGGACCGCCACGCGGCGCTGCGCGCCCTGCTGCAGGACGAATGGGGTGCCGCGACGGCCGAAGCGACGCGCATCATCTATGGCGGTTCGGTCTCGCAGAAGAACGGCGCGGCCCTCATCGCGCTGCGGAACGTCGATGGGCTCTTCATCGGCCGCGCCGCCTGGACGCCGGAAGGCTTCGCCGAGATGGTGGCGATCGTGGCACAGGCGAAGCTCGCGTAAGTGCCTTGCGGCGGGCGCGCCTCGCACCCGCCCGCCATGGTCGCTAACATGGCGGGAGGATAGCGGAGACCACGCCCGTGTACGATATCGCCATCATCGGGGCCGGCCCGGTCGGCCTCGCTTTCGCCCTCAGCCTGGCCGACAGCGGCTTGCGCGTCGCGGTGGTCGAACGGCAGAGCGAAGCAGCCCTGGCGGATCCCGCCTTCGACGGGCGGGAGATCGCGCTTACCCATAATTCCCGCCGCGTGATGGAAGAGGTTGGCGCCTGGGAACGCCTGCCGGAGGATGCGGTCTCTCCGCTGTCCCGCGCCCGCGTGCTGAACGGCCGCGGCCCGCTCGGTCTCAGCTTCACGCCGGAGCCGGGGAAGGCGGGGCCGCTCGGCTTCCTGGTGCCGAACCATCTCATCCGCCGCAGCCTCTTCGCAGCCTTTGCCGAGCGCCAGCCGGCCGATCTCTTCCCCGGCGTGGCGCTCGAGGATTTCACGATCGGGTCGGAAGGCGCCGAACTGCATCTCGCCGACGGCCGCAGCCTTCAGGCAGCGCTCGTCGTTGCCGCCGACACGCGCTTCTCCGCCGCCCGCAAGGCGCAGAGCATCGGCGCCATCGTGCATGACTTCAAGCGCAGCATGATGGTCTGCCGCATGGCGCATGAGGCCGATCATCAGGAGACGGCGACGGAATGGTTCGCCTATGGCCAGACCGTCGCTCTCTTGCCGGTGAACGGCCGCATCTCCTCCGTCGTCATCACCCGCAGCAAGGCGGAGATCGCCCGGCTTCAGGCCATGCCCGAAGCGGCGTTCGAGGCGGAGATGCAGCAGAGCCTGGCGCGCCGTCATCTCGGAGGGCTGCGTCTCGTCAGCACGCGCCACGCCTATCCGCTGGTCGCGACCTTCGCCCACCGCTTCGTGGCCCAGCGCTTTGCGCTCATCGGGGATGCGGCGGTCGGCATGCACCCGATGACCGCGCATGGCTTCAATCTCGGCCTGTCCGGTGCCGAGACGCTCGCGCGGGAAATTCAAGCGGCAGGGCCGGACTTCGCGGCCCTCGCGCCGCTCAAGCGCTATGAGGCGGCGCATCGCCGGGCGAGCTTCCCACTCTTCGCCGGCACCAATGCGATCGCGACTCTCTATGCGCGCGAAAGCACGCCGGCGCTGCTGGCGCGTCACGCCATCATCGGTCTGGGCACCGCGCTGCCGCCTGCGCGCCGAGCGATCTCGGCGCTGCTGACGGACCGGCGGGAGAGGGTGGCGCTGCCCGCCTGAGGCGCCGTTCAGGCCTGAATGCTGCCGCGGATGGCGCGATGCGCCGCGCGGTAGCCTGGGGCCACCGTCTTCAGATGGGGCTGCAGCATCGCATGAAGCCGCGGCAGGGCGTGGAAGGGCACGCCTGGCGCGAAATGATGCTCGATATGCAGATGCGCATTCCAGAAAATCAGCCCGAAGAAGCGGCCGGTGAGGGTGGTGCGCGTATTGGCCATGCGGTCGCCGTTCTCGGGGCAGCCCTTGTGCTCGGCCATCAGCACGGCGCGCAGAACCGGCTGCACGAGCAGAACGGGAATCACCCAGAGCAGCAGCGGCAGAGTTGAGCGGAAGACGAGGCCGAGGGCCGCGAGCAGGAGATAGAGTGCGAGATAGAGGCGCGCTTCCCACACCACGGTCGGGCGGGAGGATGGTGGGATCCAAGGAAGGTCGGCGCGGCCACCCGCCGTGCGGAACAGGCCGGAGATCTGGCTGATCCAATAGGGAATGCCGGTGAGCAGCCACAGATAGCGCCCGCGGGTCAGGGGCGGCGCGCCGATCAGCTCGGGGTCCTGGGCCGGGTCCTGGGTGTGGCGGTGATGCGCCATGTGGAAGAGGCGGAACCCCTCTGGCGGTAGGATCAGCACGAAGCCCGCGACCCAGCCGACGGTGCGGTTGAGCCAGAGGCTACGGAAGGGCGTACGGTGCGTCGTCTCGTGCAGCGGCGTGAAAAGCGCAATTTCGAACAGGCCGAGGAGCGCCATGGCAGGCCAGACGGCCCAACTACCGCGCAGCAGCAGGACGAGCGCCCCGGCCCCCAGGATTGCCGCGCCATGGCAGGCGAGTTGCGCGACGCCGCGCGCATCCGAGCGGACGGAGAGAGTCTTCAAGGCGGCGAGGTCGATCGGCAGATCGCGCAGGCCGGTGGCGCTGGGGCGGGTCATGGGGACGAGCTTAGTGGCCGGGGCCCCCCCGAATCCAGCCTCGCGGGGCAGGGCCGCTCTCTTGTGAGAGACGGGGGTCCGGCTTACGGACGTGAGCGCATGATCCATATCGAAGAGCTTCCCTGGCACCCGCCCGAACGGGCCTTCACGGTCTTCGCCTCCGACCGCGACCTGGCCTTTCTCGACAGCGCCGCCACAGGCGATGCGCGCAGCCGCTACGCCTATCTCTGTCCGGAGCCCTTCGGGCGGATCACCGCTACGGGTGAGATCGTCCTGCGCGATGGCAGGCGCCAGCCAGGCGATCCCTTCGCAACCTTGGCTGCGGCTCTCGAGGATTTCGCGCTGCCGGGGATCGCCGGGCCGGTGCCGTTTCTCGGCGGTGCCGTCGGCTATTTCGGCTATGAACTCGGCCGCTGGTTGGAGCGTCTGCCGGCGCGGCACGCGGCCGTGCCGCAGGTGCCGGACATGGCCTTCGGCCTGCACGACGTGATCCTTGCCTTCGACACCTGGGAAGAACGCTGCTGGCTGCTGTCTTCCGGCCTGCCGGAGCGGGACACGGCCGCGCGCCAGGCCCGTGCACGCACCAGGGCCACCGCCATCCGCACGCGGCTCGATCAGACCGCTCGCGTGCGCGTCTCGCCGGGCTGGCCGCGCTTCGATTTCCAGCCGGACCTGTCTCGTGACGCGTATGAGGCCCGCATCGCCCGCATCCTCGACTTCATCCGGGCGGGGGACATCTTCCAGGCGAACTTCACCATGGCGCACAGGGCGGCCCGGCCGGCGGGGCTTGATCCCGCGGCGCTCTACGCCGCGCTGCGGCGGCGCAATCCGGCGCCGTTCGCCGCCTATCTCGCCTTCGACGCGCTGCATCTTCTCAGCGCCTCGCCCGAACGCTTCCTGCGGCTCGATGCGGGGGGTGCCGTGGAGACCCGGCCGATCAAAGGCACGCGGCTGCGGGGCGAGACGCCCGCCGCAGACCGCGCGGCCGCCGAGGCTCTGGCGGCGAGTGCCAAGGACCGCGCCGAGAACCTCATGATCGTCGATCTGATGCGCAACGATCTCGGCCACGTCGCGCAGACGGGCTCGGTGCGCGTGCCGCAATTCCTGGCGGTGGAGAGTTTTGCGACCGTCCACCACCTCGTCTCGGCGGTGACGGCGCGACTGCGCCCGGGGCTCGGGCCCGTCGATCTGCTGCGCGCGACCTTCCCCGGGGGGTCGATCACCGGTGCGCCGAAGATCCGCGCGATGGAGATCATCGACGCGCTCGAAGCCTCGGCCCGTGGCCCCTATTGCGGCGCCATTGCCTGGCTCGGGTTCGACGGCGCGATGGACAGCAGCATCACCATCCGCACCCTGGTATTGACGCCCGCGCAGATCATCGCGCAGGCCGGGGGCGGGATCGTCGCCGATTCCGATCCGGCGGGCGAATACGAGGAGCACTTGCACAAGCTCGCACCGCTGCTCGCGCTGGGCGAGGGAGGGGAGGCATGAGGGTCTGGCTGAACGGCGCCCTGCTGTCCGCGGCCGAAGCGCGCATCGATCCGGCCGATCGCGGCTTCACCCTGGGCGATGGCCTCTTCGAGACGATGCGCGTGGCGGGTGGCGCGCCCCGCCATCTCACCCGCCATCTGGTGCGGCTGCGGCGCGGCTGCGCGCTGCTCGATCTCCCCTGCCCATACGGCGATGACGCTCTCTCGGACGCGATGGCGGTTCTGTTTGCGGCCGAGGCACGGCAGGAGGGGGTTCTCCGCCTCACCCTGTCCCGTGGTGTCATGGCGCGGGGCGTGCTGCCGCAGGGAGAGGCGCGGCCCACGATTCTGATCACCGCCCGCCCTCTGCCACCACCGCTGCCGCCGGCGCGGCTGATCGTGGCGGAGACGACGCGGCGGAACGAGCAGTCTCCCCTCAGCCGGATCAAGTCCCTGAACTATCTGGACGCGATTCTGGCGCGCCAGGAAGCGGCGGCGCGCGGCGCGGATGACGCGGTGATGCTCAACACACAAGGAATGGTCGCGGAAGCGACGGCCGCCAATCTCTTCATGATGCGGGACGGGCGGATCGTCACGCCGCGGATCGAGGATGGGGCTCTGCCCGGCATCGCCCGGGCGCTCATCCTGGAACGGATCGCGGTGGAGGAGCGCCCGGTCTCGCGCGCAGACCTGCAGCGGGCGGAGGCACTGTTCCTCTCGAACAGTCTCGGGGTGCGCGCGGTCGCCGAGATCGACGGCCGCGCCCTCTCGCCTCGACCCGATCTGCTGCGGGTCCTGGCCGATCCTTAGATCAGCAGGCGTCAGTTCGAGACGGTGACGCCCTTCCAGAAGGCCACCCGGTCGCGGATATTGGCCGCGGCCTCTTTGGGCTCCGGGTAGTACCAAACGGCGTTGGGATTGGTCTGGTCCCCCACCACCAGGTCATAGTAATGCGCCGTGCCCTTCCACGGGCAGATGCTGGTGTGCGTGCTTTGCCGCACCAGATCCTGCCGCAGCGACTCCGCCGGAAAATAGGCATTGCCTTCGACGGTCACGATGTCGTCGCTCTCGGCGATGATCGTGTCCTGCCAGATCGCTCTCATGAAAGTCTCCTCATCGTTCGGCCGCACCGGGACGGGTGAGCGCTTCGATCTTGGCAGCGAGCACGAAATCCGCCCGGCTCAGGCCGCCGATCGCATGCGTGTGGAGGGAGATGGCGACGTAGCCCCAGCCGAAGGCCAGATCGGGATGATGGCCCTGCTCTTCGGCGATGGTGCCGATGCGTACGACGTAGTCGAGCGCTGTCGCGAAGTCGTGAAATTTCAGGTGCCGTTCCAGCCGCTTGCGGTCTTCAGACAGGCGCCAGCCCGGCACTTCCTGCAGAAGCTGGTCGATTTCGGCGGGGGGAAGGGGCGGCGTGTCGCCCCGGCAGGGTTCACAGACCTCCTGAACCAGGCTGGACATGGCGCTCTCCGGGATGTTCGTGGCTCGTGATTTAGCTGAGACGGCGACCGAGCCGCCACAAGGCGGCGCCGATGATATTGACGTCATCCGGGGCTGTCAGCCAATTCCCCACGGTGCAAGCTCTGCCTGCGCCGGGGCGGCATGCGGCGACAAGACTGGCACGGCAGGCCGAGGGCAGTAGGGTTTCGTCGGATCATCATCTCATCACGCGTGCGCATGGGTCCAAGTTGGCGCCCGCGTCCAAAAGCGTCATCCACCGGAGGAAGTTTGCATGAGTGACCAACAGGCGGCCGGCAAGGCCGATATCGGCGTTCTCGGCCTGGCCGTCATGGGGGCCAACCTCGCGCGCAACGCGGCGCGCAAGGGTTTCGGCGTGGCGCTGTTCAACCGCAATCACGAGCGCACCGACAAGCTGATGGCCGAGCACGGCGCGGAAGGGCGTTTCTACCCGGCCAAGACGATCGAGGCATTCGTCGCCTCTCTGGCCAAGCCGCGTGCCATCATCATCATGGTCAAGGCCGGCAAGCCGGTGGACGACATGATCGAGGAATTGATCGGCCATCTCGAGCCGGACGACATCATCATCGACGGCGGCAACTCGCTCTACACGGACACCGCCCGCCGCTTCAAACGCTGCGAGGACGCCAAGATCCGCTTCGTCGGCATGGGCGTCTCGGGCGGTGAGGAAGGGGCGCTGGAAGGCCCCTCGATGATGCCGGGCGGCGACCGCGCGGCCTATGAGCGCATCGCCCCGATCGTCACCAAGATGGCCGTCTCCGTCGATGGCACGCCTTGCTGCACCTATATCGGCCCGGATGGCGCCGGCCATTACGTGAAGATGGTGCACAACGGTATCGAATATGCCGACATGCAGCTCATCACCGAAGCATATGACCTGATGCAGACGCTATATGGTCTCGATGCCAAGGCCATGGGCGACATCTTCGCCGACTGGAAGCAGGGCGACCTCGACAGCTACCTCATCGAGATCACCGCCGCCGTGCTGCGCAAGACGGACAGCACCGGCAAGCCGCTGGTCGACGCCATCGTGGACGAGGCGGAGCAGAAGGGCACCGGCCGCTGGACGGCGCAGAACGCGCTCGAACTCGGCGTGCCGGTGACGGCGATCACCGAGGCGGTCTTTGCCCGCGCCCTGTCCGGTCGTCGCGCGATGCGGGCGGAAGCGGAGAAGAAGCTGCCGCATCCGGCCGTCAGCCAGCGCAAGCCGGAGCGTGCCGAGATCGACGCGATCCGCGATGCCCTCTACGCCTCCAAGATCGTCGCCTATGCGCAGGGCTTCGAGCAGATGGCCGTCGCCTCCGCGCAATATGGCTGGAACCTCACCCTCGGCGACATGGCGACCATCTGGCGCGGCGGCTGCATCATCCGCGCCCGCTTCCTCGACCGCATCAAGGAAGCCTATGACCGTGACGCCAAACTCTCCAACCTGCTGCTGGACGACTACTTCCGCGATGCGGTGGTGAAGGCGGAGGAGTCCTGGCGCCGGGTCATCGTGCTCGCGGTGCAGAACGGTGTCGCTGTGCCGGCCTTCTCCTCGGCGCTCGCCTATTACGACGGTCTGCGGCGCGCGCGGGGGCCGGCCAATCTGTTGCAGGGCCTGCGCGATTACTTCGGCGCCCATACCTATCGCCGCCTGGACAAGGAAGGCTCCTTCCACACCCGTTGGAGCCAGGATGGCAGCGAGGTGGAGGCCTGAGGCTTGCCGGCTGAGACCGGCGCCTACCCCCCGGCGGCACCTGCCGCCGGGGGTAAGCGGGCGAAGAAGCGCCTGCCGCGGGAGATGCGGACCACGGCGCTGATCGTCGCCAGCGCCTTCTTCATGCAAAATCTGGATTCGACGGTCGTCGCGACGGCGCTGCCCGCCATGGCGAAGAGCTTCGACGTCGCGCCGGTCACCATGAACATCGCCATCACCTCCTATCTGGTGAGCCTCGCCGCCTGCATTCCGGCCAGCGGCTGGTTCGCGGATCGCTTCGGCGCCCGCACCGTCTTTCGCGCTGCCATTCTCGTCTTCACCCTGGCCTCGGTCCTCTGCGGCATGTCCGACAGCCTCGGTCTGCTGGTCATCGCCCGCATCCTGCAGGGCTTGGGCGGGGCGATGATGGTGCCGGTCGGGCGCCTGCTGCTGTTGCGCCGGGTCGGCAAGAAGGATCTGGTCTCGGTGATGTCCTGGCTCACCATGCCAGGCCTGCTCGGCCCGGTGATCGGCCCGCCCGTCGGCGGCTTCCTAGTGACGACCCTCTCCTGGCATTGGATTTTCTTCATCAACATTCCGATCGGCGCGTTGGGCGTCCTGCTCGTCACCCTCTTCATCCGCGAGGACGAGAGGGTCGCCGCGACGCAGTTCGACATGGTGGGCCAGATCCTGGCCGGCATCGGCATGGCGGGGCTGATCATGGGCCTTTCCTCCTTCGGGCGCGGTGCGCTGCCGCCTGCGCTCGCGGTGGGTCTGACCGCTGTCGGTGCCGCCGCGGCCGGGGCCTATCTGCGCCATGCCCGGCGCACGCCGCATCCGCTGCTGGACGTGACCCTTCTCAAGATTCCGACCTTCGCGATTTCCGTCGGCGCAGGCTCGCTCTTTCGCGTCGGCATCGGCGCCATGCCCTTCCTGCTGCCGCTGATGCTACAGATCGGCTTCGGCTTGAGCGCCTTTCACAGCGGCCTCGTCACCTTCGTCAGTGCGGCGGGCGCCCTCGTCACCAAGCCGGTGGCGCGGCCGGCGCTGAAGCGTCTCGGCTTTCGCACCTTGCTCGCGGGCAATGCGTTGATCTCGGCTCTGGTGCTGGGGCTGACGGCGGCCTTCCGGCCGGACTGGCCGCTCGCCGTGATCTACGGCGTGCTGCTGCTCGGCGGCGTTTTCCGCTCGCTGCAATTCACCGCCTACAACACCATCGCCTATGCCGACATCCCGGAACTGCGGATGAGTGCCGCCACCAGCTTCTACAGCACGCTGCAGCAGCTCTCGCTGACGGCGGGCGTCACGCTCGGCGCTGCGGCGCTCGGCCTTGCGGGCTTCCTGGCCGGCAAGCCCCATCCCAGGCTCGAGGATTTCTCCGCGGCCTTTCTGGTGGTTGCCGCCGTCATGCTGCCGGCGGCCTTCCTCGCGCTCCGCCTGCCGCAGGACGCGGGGGCGGAGATGTCAGGCCACCGCGCCTGACGCGCCTCAGGGCTTGGGCGGCTCCGTCAGCAGGGTGCGCGCCTGGGCGATGGCGATGCCCGTGAGATCCAGCGCCTCGGACAGATCCTGCGCCGGCCCCATGTCCCGTGCCTTGGCCGTCTTCGGCAGAGGATAGGTCTGCTCCCCGCCCACGACGAGCGGCGTGCCCGGCATATGGGCGAAGCAGGAGATGGTGACGCTCTTCTTGCCGAGGGGGTGGAAGCGCAGGCAGGCGATCGTCACCGGTTGCGCCTGCGCGCCCTTGGGTCCCTCGTCCTTCGCCGCATCGGTCGCGAAAAAGCCGGGGCCATGGCCGATATAGGCGAAGCTGCCCCGGCGCTTGTCCGGCGCGAGGGAAACGTAATCCGCCGCCGCGGCCTCATCGGCGAAGACGCGATAGATTAGCGTTGCGTCTGGGCCGACCATCTGCGGATCGGGATGCGCGATGATCTCGCCATAGGCCGGCTTGTCCTTGGTGGGCGCGCCGGCAGGCTGGGAGGTGACGGAGAGGATCTGGATCGGCATGCCGTTGAAGAGGGCGGGGCCAGCGGCCATGGCCTTCACGCGGTCGAAGAGGGACGGCGCGGCGCTGGCGGCCTCCGGGCTTGCCACGGGCGGCGTCGGGGAGGGCGGGGCGGCTGGCGCCGATGCCGCGGCCGTCTTCATCTCGGCGGCGAAGGGGGATTGGTCGGCGCAGCGCGTCTTGAGGACCATGGTGGTGCCGTTCGACCAGGCGACCGCTTGCCCGTTCAGCCCGAAGGCGAAGGTGCCGCTCTGGCTGCCTTGCGTGAAGGTGATGCTGCCACCGTTCAGGGCATAGCGCGTCACCGGGCTGTCCGGCCCTGCGCCGCCGAGCACGACCGTCCCATCGGGGCGGAACACCGCCACGTCGGCCGTGCAACTGCTGTCGTCACCCCAGGCGCCGAGCAGGCCGGGGGGTAGGGTGGCGTCGTCGGCATGGGCGGCAGGCGGCAGCGTGAGGCATGACAGAAAGAGCCCGGCGGCCGTCAGAGGCAGGAGAAGCGTCGGCGAGAGGCGAGAAAGCATCGGCGTCCTTTCGGAAGAGCGGCGCACCCTAGCCCGATCGGTGGCTGCGCCCAAATACGCAGCCCTCGCATTTGCAGTTCGTTCCGGCTCGGGCTATGAGCGGAATGGTTCAACCGCACGCGGAGAGGGAGGGTCGATGTACAGCCGTATGACGCATGATCATCCCCTGCCGCCTGCCTGGACGGCACGACCTGGAAAGGCGGCCCTGCCGACGCACTGAGGCAGGCCCGCCTGAGCGGCACGACAGCGGCCCATCCGCGCCCTGCGTTCCCCGCGGTCTCTCCCGTCCATGCCCTGCGGTCTTCCGCACCAGGGTTGAATCATAGGCATCTCGTTATGTCGTCGCGCGTTATGGGCACCGTTGCGGTGCAGCCTTTCCTGCGGGAGGTGAAAACCCTCATTCCGCTCGCCTTGCCGCTCGTCCTCGGGCAGCTCTTCGGCATCGGCACCGAAGTCATCCTCTCCTATTTCGCCGGTCATATGGATGCGGCGACCATGGCGGCCGTGGCCCTCGGCGGCAGCCTCTGGATCATCGCCTTCATGGCCGTGCTCGGCCTGATGATGGCGGTGCAGCCCGCCGTCTCTGCCCTGCACGGGGCGGAACGCCAGCACGAAGCCGGCCATCTGCTGGCGCAGGCGATCCTGCTCGGGCTCGGCGCGGGCAGCGTCGCTGGTCTCGCGCTCGTTTTGATCGGCCCGCATCTCGCCGGCATCATGGGTCTGCCGCACGAGGCCGTGCCGGGCATCGACGGCTTCATGCGCGGTGCCGCCTGGTCGATCCCGGCGCTGGGACTCCTCACCGCCTGCCGCGGCCTGTCGGAGGGTCTTTCCATGACCCGCCCGACGATGGTGGTGGGCGCTGTCGGTCTCGCTCTGCTCGTGCCGGCAGCGCGGGTGCTGATCCCCGGCGTCACGCTGCCGGGCCTCGGCCCAGTCGGTGGCTTCGGCGCGACCGGGGGTGGCATTGCGCTCGCCTTCGTGCTCTGGGCCGAAGCGCTCACCTATCTCGGCTGGATCACCTTTTCCGGCCGCTACCCGATGGTGGTGTGGAGCTGGGCTGCCCTGCGGCCGGATGGCGCCGTGTTGCTGCGCTTCCTTAAGGTCGGTCTGCCCATCGCGGTCACCACCATGTTCGAAGTCTGCATGTTTTCGGTGGCGACCCTCATGGCGGGCTGGTTCGGCGCCGTGGCCGTCGCCGGGCATCAGGTGGGGCTGATGGTGACGGCGGTCTTCTTCATGACCCCACTCGGCCTGTCGCTTGCCGTCACCGTCCGCGTCGGCCGGGCGGTCGGCCGCGGGGATCGGGCCGGCGTGCGCCTGGCGGGGTTCGCCGGCTTCGCCCTGATGCTGATGAGCCAAAGCATCAGCTGTGCGCTGATGATCTTCGCGGCCGGGCCGATCGCGGTGTTCTTCACGGACGTCCCGGCGGTGCAGGCCCTGGCCGCACGGCTGCTGCACTTCGCCGCGATCTTCCAATTCATGGATGGGGCGCAGGTGGTTGCGATGGGGGCGCTGCGCGGCCAGGAGGACACGCGCAGCCCCATGCTGCTCGCCATGTGCGCCTATTGGCTGGTCGGCGTGCCGGCCGGCGGCCTGCTGGCCTTCGTCGGCGGCCTCGGCGTCATCGGCATCTGGGCCGGGCTGATGATCGGCCTGACCCTGGCCGCGACCCTGCTCGGCGGCCGGTTTTTGTGGCTGACCTCGGCGCGCCGTCGCCTCTGCTGAACCGGCCTCAGACTTTCACCCGGGCCGGCCGTGGCGGTGTTTGCGCTGCGGCCGGTCTCTTGGATGAGGCGGGCGCGAGGCTCATGCCCGTCAGCTTCTCGACGAGCGCGGCATAGGCCGTGAGATAGGCTTCGCGGTCGAGATGCGCTTCCGCATAGGCGCGGGCATTGGCCCGCAGGCGGCGCGCCAGCGCCGGCTCTTCGAGCAGGCGCAGGATGCCGTCGGCGATGCGAGCAGGCTCGAGGAAGGGCACGAGCAGGCCCGTCTCCTCATGCGTCACGAACTCCCGCACAGGGGGCGTATCACTGCCGATGATCGCACAACCGACCGCCATGGCCTCGCGCAAGGACCAGGAGGCGACGAAGGGATAGGTGAGATAGACGTGTACGTCGGACCGGCGCAGCAGCGCGATGTGGGTTTCGTACGGTACTTGGCCCAGGAAGTGCACCCGGCTCGTATCGTATTTGCCGGCCATCTCCCGCAGCATGGTCTCTTTCCAGCTCGACCCGTCATCGGGCAAGGCGCCGTAGCCGGGCTTGTCGTCGCCCACCAGCGTCACGTGCAGGTCCGGCCGTGCCGCGAGCAAAGCGGGCAGGGCGCGCATCAGCACGTGGAAGCCGCGATAGGGTTCGAGGTTCCGCGCCATGTAGGTGACGAGCTTGTGGCGGGGTTCGATCTTGAAGCCGTCCGGCAGGGTCAGATGCCGGCTCGCGCGCGGTGCCGCGGGGCTGCATGTTGTAAGGTCAACGCCTTCGGGCAGGAGATGGATGCGCGGATGCGCCCATTCCGGATAGGTGCCGAGCTGCCAGGCCGTCGGCGTCTGCCCGAAGGTCTCCGTCATGTTGAGGGCGAGGAGGTTCACCGCGTTCTTCGAGCGCACCATCGGCAGGCGCTTTTCCGGCAGCGGAAACTCCGGGTCAAAATGCACGTCCTGCCCAACGAGATTATAGAAG
Source organism: Acidisoma sp. 7E03 (assembly GCF_054665075.1). NCBI lineage: Bacteria > Pseudomonadati > Pseudomonadota > Alphaproteobacteria > Acetobacterales > Acidocellaceae > Acidisoma > Acidisoma sp. 7E03. Next base: position 117,332 of record NZ_BAAFHE010000011.1, on the reverse strand, counting down.
AATTCGAAGTAGCCGAGGATCGGCACGTTCGGGAAAACGTCCTGCAGGTTGAGCAATTCACCCCAGCCGTGATGGCCGATGATGATGTCCGGCTGGAAGCCGAGTACCTTGATCTGTGCTGCGGCATTGGCGGCCGCTTCCGCCCGGCGCACCGCAATTTCGAACTCCCGTGCATGTTCGTGGATGCGCACGTCCGAGGCGCGGGGCGAGACATAGGCGATCTTCCGCACGTTCGCCATGAAGTTCGGATTGGGCTCGGACAGGAAGGCGACCTCGTGGTCGCGCTTCGTCAGGTAGCTGACGAAATGAAGGTATTGTCCGGGAAAGTTCTGATGGACGAAGAGAAAGCGCAACGACGCGTATCCTGTTCGGGTCGGCCGCCGCCATGGTCAGTGGGGCGGGTCTCCCTCGGCGTGATCCCGCGCTGGAGCGAGCCTCGGAGAACGCGACGGTGCCGCGCCTCCGAGGTCTCGTCCTCAGCGGGCTTTGGGCTTCGCCCGCGCCGTCGTCGTGGCGGGGGTCTTGGCCGCCGGCGTCGCGGCCTTGGGCGCAGGTTTGGCGGCGGCCGCTTTCGGGGCGGAGGCGCCGCGCGCACCACCCTTCGGCGTCAGTGTGATCTGCATGGCTTCGAGCGGGGAAAGCGAGGGCGCCTCGCAGCTGTCCTCGCTGCCGAGATCCTCGAGCTTGGTGCCGTCGACGAAGGATGCGTCGATGCTGAGATCGTAGCGGCGAGCGGCCGCATCGCTCAGCTTCAGCTTGAAGCCGAGGATCGGCAGGGCCATGCCGCGGCTGCCGCAGAACTGTCCGGCTTCGACCCAGGGGGACAGCCAGCCGCGGCCGAGAACCGCCTGATAGGTGAGATCGGCCGGCGCCAGACCGTCCGGCGCGCTCAGGCTGAAGCCTTCGATGGCGCGCTGGTGGCCGGGTTCGCCCACCCATGTGCCGAAGGCGCCACCCACGTCGCCCATGCTCTGGATATGCGCGATGACGTCATGCTTTTCTTTCAGCACCATGACAGGTGCGCGCGCCGCGCCCGCCGCTGCCGGCGCCGCCGCTTCCGCGCCCGCTTCCGAAAGGCGCAGCACGCGCAGCTTGGGCGCCCCGTCGGTGCTGCCGCTCGGCTGGTAGATGGTGATGAGGATCTGGGCCGGACCTTCGAGCACGCGGATGAGCGCGGCATCGCCGCCGCCGCTCAGCCAGCCATCGGCGCGGAAGGTCGCGATCGTGACATTGCTGTCGGTCGGATCCGTCGCGGAGACACGCACCCCCGAGAGATGGCTGTCAGCACCGTAGGAGGAACCGTTGACCAGGCAGAAGACGCCGGTATCGAGGCTCATCAGATGGGCGGATGCCCGCAACTCCTGCACACGATTCTCCTGAGAGCGGGCGGAAGCATGCCGTTCGGACTGGGACATTCAATCCTCTTCATCGATAGGCTGGGTCAAAACGGCGCCACGGGGCGCCCAGGCAAGGCAATCGCTGGACTTGCTTGGAGTTGTGCAACGGCTGGCTGCGGGCCGCAATACGCAGTTCCGAGTTAATTAGGGCTTTCTGCCAAAGAGATCAGCGCGTTGTTGATGCCGGCCGCAGGCAGCGCCAGGGGCAGTACCCAGCCTAGTCCGGTCTCGCGAACCCGTTCCGCTTGTGTTCCGATATCGAAGACCGCCGCGCGCAGGCCCGCGGCCCAAGCGTCGCTCAGCGCGAAACACCATGTTTCCGGCCAGATGGAGGGGATGAAGGCGATCTCCGCCTCCTGTGCCGCGATTTCCGCGACGGCCTCTTCGGGCGCAAACCGATAGGTGATGCGCACCCGTCCCGTCTCGATCAGCCGCAGATCGTCATGCGTGTAGCCGATGATGACAAATTCGAGAGGCAGGTCTCGGCGCGCCGCGTCGCGTGCGCAATCGAGGAGCACGTCGTAGCCTTTTTCGGTGCCGAGCGCCCCGATCACGGCGATCCGGAGGGGCGCGCCCGGCCGCCGCGGTGCGGCACGGGGCCGCCGCGGCAGGGTCTTGGGATCCGTCTGCCACGGCGCGATCCTGGCGTCTCGCGTGGGCACGTAGCGGCGGAAGCGCGCTTCCACCTCGGGCGAGGGGAAGGTGACGTGGCGGGCCGCTGCAAATTCGGCCGCGGTGCGGGCACGCAGCGCCGGCACCGTGATCTCTTCGCGCAGCCGGCTGCCGAGATCGGCGACGCAGGCCGCGCAGGTCGCGGCGTCGGGCTCGCCGCAATAGCGGCCGGTGACGGTGACGAGGGTGACGCGCGGGCAGATGGCGGCATAGTCGTGCACCACGATGTCGAGCGGGATGCCGAGGAGAGCAGCAAGATCGGCGACGGCGGGGGCATGGCCCAGCCGGTGGTGCAGTTCGACGTGCTGCGGCCGTTCGGCGCGCAGGAAGGACAGCAGCGCCCGCATCTCCTCCGGCAGTCGGAAGATGAGGTTGGGAAAGTCCGCGGCCCAGGGATTGCCGCTGTCGAGGCCGGTCGCAACGCGGCAGCCGCCGCCCTCCGCGGGACGCAGCAGGATCGGCGTCAGGCCTTGTCGCGCCAGCGCCTGGGCGCGGGCCCGGACCTGGCGCTCCACCCCGCCGCCTTCCTCATGGGTGATGAGCAGCACCGAGGCCCGCGCCGTGCCACGGCGCCGGCCGGCCAGCCAGCGCGCACGGTCAAACCGCCGGCGGGCCTCGGCCAGGGGATCGGCAGCGATGTGGGCGGCGACGAGCGCACCATAGCCCGGATGCAGACGCTCCAGCAGCGCTTCGTTCCGGCGCAGCAGATGGGCGCGGGCGGCACCAAAGGAATGGCCGCCGATATGGGCGACGAAGACGCCCGGGGCGGCGACGTGGCGCCAGCCGAGATGGCGCGCCCGCATGCAGAAGTCGTTCTCCTCGCCATAGCCCTGGGCGAAGACGTCCTCCCGGAAGGGCCCGGTCTCGGCCAGACAGGCCGCCCGGATATACATGCAGAAGCCGACGCTGGTCGGGATGTCCACGACGGCGGCGCCGTTTGCTTTCCAAGCCAGGGCGTCGATGCCGTCCAGTTCATCCTCCGCCGGGGGCGGCTGCCGGTCGTCGGCACGCGGATAGCTGAGGATGGTCGCCTCGTTCGAGAGCGGAGCCACGGTCCCGATGTCAGGCGCAGAATAGGCGGCGTCCCGCAGCCGCTCCAGCCACCCTGGCGGCACCAGCGCGTCGCTGTTGAGGAGAACCACGTCGCGGCCCTCGGCGGCCGCCATGCCGCGGTTGACGCTGCCGGGAAAGCCGAGGTTGCGCGCGTTGCGGATCAGGGTGATGCGGCGCCGGGCGGCAAGGGCGTCGATCGCGGCGGACAGGGCAGGTTCCGGCGACTGGTCGTCGACGACGATGACGCGGGTACCGCGCGGCACGGAAGCCAGCAGGCGGGTGAGGCACTGCAGCGTCGTCTCCAGGCCGCGATAGACGGGCAGGATGACGGCGAGGCCGGGCAGGGCGCGGCGCGGGCGCGGCGCCCCAGGTGAGCCGACGGGCCGAGGTGGAACCTCCGGCTCTACCCAGAGCGGCAGCAGGGGTTGGTCCGGCCAGGACGGGCGGCTGCGCGCGACGAAACGGACCGCGGCCTGGGCGGAGCGCACCCATTGGCCCGGCACCACGGGGCTGCCGGTGAGATCGCGGCCGTGCGCATCCCGCACATGGACCAAACCGCTGAGGTCCTCCCCGTCATGGCGGAAGACCTTGGGCGCGGTAAGGCCGTCCTTGTCGGGGTAGTGGGCAGCCTCTTCCGTCACCAGCGGCGATGCGAGCTGACGTCCGTCCGCGGTTTGCAGATGGAGGTGGACGCGCGCATCGGGATTGGCGGGCATCCAGGCCCATCCCGTCAGACCCATGCCTGCGCCGGCGACGAAGCCTTCGACCAGGCGATGCCGTGTCAGGTCGATCGGGCTGCCGATCAAGGGCGCATCGCCCACCAAGACGGAGAGCGCCTGCGCCGTGCGCCACGAGCCAGGCAGGCGGTAGCGGCTGGGCGTTTCCTGGCGGCAGCGGATCGGGCGGCCGTCCAGCAAGAAGCGTGGCGCAGCGGTGCTAGAGACCGTGACGACGCCGCTCGCTTCCGCGGCACACCAGCCAAGACGCCCGAGATGGGAGGCGATGCTCACCGCGAGCGCGGGGAAGTCGTCGTCCGTTGGCGGGGCAAAGCGCGACAGCAATTGCCCTAGCAGGCGCCCCATCTCCTCCGGCGGCTGCGACAGGGTCGCCGCCGATAGCAGGCCGCGATGGGCGGGCAGGGTGTCGGACCGGCGCACGAGATCCTGGAAGATCGGAAAACAGCCGGGCTTGCCCTGGCGCAGCAGGGTCATGCCGAGCAGAAAGCGCACCTGCGTGTCATTGGGACCGAGGCGGAGCGCGCGTTCCGCCCAGAACTGCGCCTCCTTCCACGCGCCAGCGCGGGCGGCCGCCTGCGCCCGGTTCCAGGCGTCGAGCGCGAGGGGCAGAACCTGGGGGCGTTCCGGCGCATCGCGCCGGCCGAGCAGCCAGTCGGACGGGGGTTCGGCGCTCGGCCGCTGCTGCGGCATCGCTCAGTTGTGGATGAGCTGCGGGCCTGCTTCCTGCGCCATGCCCGGCGCCGGGCTCGGTGGGCTCGCCGGCCGGGCGGTGGGGGCATCGCTCGCAACGGTGCGGGGATGGGCGGCGTCGATCGCCGCGATATCCGCCGCTGCCTCGGCAATGCCGTTGTCGAGCGCACGTTGCAGCCACAGGCGCGCCTGGTCGGGATCGGCAGGGCTGGCGAGGCCCAGGCGCAGATAACGGCCCAGCATCAGCTGCGCCTGGGGGTGGCCGCGGTCGGCCGCCTCTCGGAACCAGCGCAAGGCGCGTGCGCGATCCACCGGCACGTCATGGCCGCCGCCATAGAGGGCACCGAGGCCGAACATCGCTCCGCCATGGCCGAGCTCGGCCGCCTTTTCGAAGAGGCGCGCGGCTTCATGATGATCCCGCGGGCCCCCGCGGCCATTGACCAGCATTTCGGCGAGGGCGACGAGCGCATCGGCCATGCCGGCTTCGCCGGCGCGGGCGAACCAGAGGCGGGCGGCCGCCGCATCGGGTGCGACGCCGGTGCCCTCCAGCAGCATGCGTCCGTAATGATACTGGGCGTTGACGATCCCGTCGGCCGCGCGGTGCATCCAGAAGGCGGCACGCTCTGGGTCGCGTTCCACACCGAACCCCCGCGCCAGGCAGACGCTGAAATTGAAGGCGGCGATGAGGTCGCCGCTTTCCGCCGCCTGCTCGAACCAGGAGCGCATGCGGTCGGGGTCGCCCTCGCGAACGCTTCCCTGCAGCACGAGATTGGCGAGATCGACTTGGGAGGCGGTATTGCCGGCCGAGGCGGCGCGCTCGAACCACACGGCGGCCTCGTCCGCGTTGCGCGGGACCCCGGCGCCGGTGAGGTAGAGCATGCCGAGCGCGCGGGCCGCCATGGTGTGGCCGCCTTCGGCCGCGCGCTCGAACCAGACCGCGGCTTCGGCGAAATTCGGCGGCAGCGCGCCGCCCTTGGCGTAAAGATCGCCGACGAGGGCGGCGGCTTCGATGTCACCGGCGAGCGCCGCGCGCCGCAGCCAGGATTCGCCCGAGACCGGCTCCGCCTTGCAGCCGCGGCCTTCCAGCAGCGCGAGGCCGAGGCGGGCCATGGCGGAGCGCAGGCCGGTCGCCGCCGCCTTGTTGTAGAGACGGACCGCTTGCGGCAGATCCTGGGTCAAACCCACGCCATGTTCCAGCAGAACGCCATGGAGATATTGCGCCATGGGCAATTCGTCGTTCGACGCCGCGATGATCTGCGCAATGCCTTCGGGCTGCTGGCTGGTGTCCGGCCCGGCACGGCGGAGAATGGCGAGACCGAGGCCGAGCTTACCCTGTGGGCTGCCACCCTCGGCGGCGCGGCGATACCAGCTTTCCGCCTGTTCGAGATTGCGGATGGCTTCCGGCCCGGCGGTGAGGATGTAGCCCAGCAGCGCCTGGCCTTCGGCCGATCCCTGTTCGGCGGCGCGGCGCGCCCAGCCTTCGGCCGCAATGAAATCGGGCTGGGCCGACAGATGATCCGAGAAGAGCGCCGATCCACCCTTCTGGGTCTGATCCTCGATCTGTCCAGTCACCAGGAGGGTGGCGAGGGCGGTCTGCGCCTCGGCATGGCCTTGGGTCGCTGCGAGTTCCAGCCAGCGGCGGCCTTCGCTGCGGCTCGGGGGAACGCCCCGGCCCTGGATGTAGCAGAGGCCGACGCGGTATTCCGCGGCAGGCAGCTTGGCTTGGGCGGCGCGGGCGACGAGCTTGAAACCGGCTTCCCGGTCGCCAGACTCGAGCGCCGCTTCGCCCTTTTTCAAAAGGGCCGCAGCCCCCCCGAGATTCAGCCAGCCAAACACCAAGGCAATCGTCCTTTTTGGTCGTAACACAGTCCGACACCGGCGGGTCCTGACGCGCGTCCTTTCAGGTCCGTCCGTAGGGGCGGTGCGCCGGGCCCGGAGGGCTGCCTGACCGCCTTGCGGTGGTCAGGCAGAGGTCGCCCGGGTCAGTTCGGCTCCCGCATGCCTTCGGTGAAGGCCGGCAGCACACGCTTCAGCATGTAGTCCATGACCGAGCGCTTGCCGACTTTGACGTCGGCCTGAACCGGCATGCCCGGCGCCAGCGCGAAGTCGGCCGGGGTGTTGTGCAGCTTGTTCTCGGTGATCTTGATGCGCGCCCGGTAGAAGAGGCCGGACGGCGTGTTGCCGGCCACGTCGCGGATGGCCCCGGACTGCACTTCCTGCGGATCGAAGGAGTCGGAGCTGACCGATTCCACGACCCCCTTCAGATCGCCATACATCAGGTACGGCAAGGTCTGGAGCTTGACGTTGACGGTGTCGCCGACGGTCACATAGCCCGAGTCCTGGCCGCTGAGATCGACCTCGACTTCGAGAGGCGTGTTCATCGGGGTCAGGCTGATGAACTGCTGGCCGCTCTGCAGGACGGAGCCGACGGAAGCCTGACCGAGGTTGAGGACGATGCCGTCGGTCGGCGCGCGCACCATGACGAGCTGGTGCATCTTCAGGTCCTTGGTCAGGTTCTGCTGCACCGGCGCCAGGCTATTCTGCGCCTGCTGCAGCTGCTGCGACAGATTGGCGTACCACTGCTGGATATAGGTATCCCGCTGCGCTTCGATCGAAGCCATGTCGCCGAGCGCCTTCTTCGCCGCGGCCTGGGCATCGGCCAATTGCCCCGCCATGCTCAGCCGGTTGTCCGCCGCAGAGAGGGAGTCGAGACGGCTGCCAACCTGCATCTTCTGCAGTTGCTGGCGCATGGCCTCGACGTTGTTCGCGATCTTCAGGCGCTCGGCATATTGCCGCATGTCGGACTCGGCCTGGGTGAGCTGTGCCTGCAGGCTCGCGATCTGCTGGTTGAAGTTCGCGACGCCCGCCGCGTACTGCGCCTGCAACTGATTGTAGGTGTCGAGCTGCAGGGCGGTCTGCGGCGTGGAGGTCTTTGGCACATAGGGCTTGTTGGCGAGCTGCGCCTGCAGCCGCTCGATCTGCGCCGTGTAGCTGTCGACCTGCTCCTGATCCGCCTTCACATTGGCGGCCGCGAAGGTCGGGTCGAGCTCGGCCAGCAGGTCGCCCTTGCGCACCACCTGGCCCGGATGGACGAATATCTGCCGCACGATGGAGGTGTCGAGCGGCTGGATCAGATTGGTGGGCTCGGACGAGACGAGCTTGCCCTGGCCGCTGACGACCTTGTCCGTCTTGATGAAGACGGATGCCGTCATGCAGGCAATGACCGCGAGGCCGATCCAGAGGGTGACGCTGCGCGCCGACCGCGGGACCGGCGTCGCGATGAGCGCGCCGGTCGGCGACTGAAATTCCAGGACCGCAAGGGCATCGCCCTGCGGATCAGTCGCCTTGCGCGAGGACAGGAGTTGGCGAGCCATGGCGCGTATTTCCCTGGGTTTCGGTCATGTGGCGGTTCTGCTGCAGCCAAAGCATCCGGTAGACGGAGCAGCGTTCGACGAGTTCCGCATGGGTCCCGACGTCGAGCACGGTCCCCTTGTCCATGACGATGATGGCATTGCAGTCGACGAGCGAGGCGAGGCGGTGGGAGACGATGACCATCGTCCGCCCGGCGCCGATGCGCTTGAGGTTGGCGTTCACCAGAGCCTCGCTCTCCGGATCGAGGGCGGAGGTCGCTTCGTCCAGGATCATCAGCCGCGGATCCACGATCAGGGCGCGGGCGATGGCGATGCGCTGGCGCTGACCACCGGAGAGGTTCGGCGAGCCTTCCTGGATGAAGGTATCATAGCCGTTCGGCATGCGCTCGATGAATTCCTCGGCGCCGGCGAGGCGGGCGGCCCGCACCACGTCTTCCATTGTCAGGCCTGCACGGCCGCCGATGATGTTGTCCCGGATGGAGCCGCGGAACAGGAAATTCTCCTGCAGCACCACGCCGAAGTTGCGGCGCAGGTGGCGGAGGTTGATCGAGCGCAATTCGACGCCATCGATCTTCACGAAGCCGGAATAGTCGCGGCTGATGCCCTGCAGGAGACGCGTGATGGTGGACTTGCCGGAGCCCGACCGGCCGACGAGGCCCAGCATGGTGCCCGGGGGGACGGAGAAGTTCACGTCATTCAGCGCCGGCCGCTGCGAGCCCTGATAGGTGAAGGACACGCCGTCGAACTCGATGGCGCCGGCGAAGACCGGCCGCAGGCCACGGTCGATGCCGCGCACTTCCGGCGGATTGTTCAGCACCGCCTGGGCCTCGCCCATGGTCGCCCGCACCTCTTCGAAATCCTGCATCAGCTTGGTGAAGCCGATGAGCGGACCTGCGGTGCGCATCGAGATCATCGAGAAGGCCATGAGCGAGCCGATCTCGGCATTGCTCTTGCTGGTCAGCGCCAGATAGGCGCCGAGCAGAAGCACGCCGAACTGGCAGTAGCGCTGCAGCGGCAAGGTGAGCGTCGAGGGCCAGAGCGCGAGACGGCCCGCCTGCAGGCGGAGGTCACCGGCCTGGGCGACATATTCGTCCCACTGGCTGTAGCGCGCGGATTCGAGGGCGAGGGACTTAACCGTCTTGATGCCGTGCAGGCTTTCGACCAGCACCGAGAACTTGCGCGATTCCGCCGCGGAAACCCGCCCGGTGAGGATGCGGATCGGCCGCAGGAAGCAGGCGATGATCAGCATGATCAGGCCTGCCGCCGCCACCACCGTCCAGGCCAGGGTCGCGGACATGAAGAACATCAGCGGCAGCATGATCAGCAGCATCGTCGCGTCGATGAAGGTCTCGAGCAGGCGGCCGGTGATGAATTCGCGGATCTGATAGACCTTGCCGATGGCTTGGCCGATCACGCCACTCTGCGTACGCTCGAAATAGTCGAGCGGCAGCGACAGCAGCCGCTTGAACACGAACAGCTGGATCTTCGCGTCGACGCGGGTGGAGACCACCTGCAGCAGATTGCCGCGCGCATGGGTCAGGATCGCGTCCAGCACCACCAGCACGACCATGATGATCGAGACCAGCAGCAGCGTGCTCATGCTGCCGTATTCGATCACTCGCTGCACCGCGGAGAAGACGATGAGGATCGGCGCGATGGTCAGGAAGGTGATGATCAGCGAGGCGAAGGCGACGGAGCGCAAAATGCTGCGCTCGGTCAGCACGAGCTTGGCCAGGAAGCCGAAGCTGAGGGGTACATCCTCCTCTTCCTCACCCCGCTGGGTGCGGATGAGCACGACCTCCCCTTCCCAGACCTGGGAGAGGCGGAGTTCGTCCACCGGCACCGTGGCGCCGCCGCCGGAGATGGTGGGTTCTTTGACGAAGATCACGTTGCGGGCGGCATCGGCCTCCACCATCAGCACCGCGCCGCCATCCTTCATCAGCAGCAGCACCGGGCCAGTGGATTCGAGGCGCAGAAGCTGCTGCCACTTCATCCGCACGGCCTTGGCCCACATGCCCTGGTCACGAATCCATTCCACCAGCACGGCCGGGGAGGGCACGGGCGTCGCCGGATCGAGGCGGAAGGTGGTCGGGTCGAGGTCGACCCCGTGGTAGCGGGCGATCGCGAGGGCGCCGACGAGCCAGGAGTGCAGCCCCTGTTCCCGACCGAGCGAAGCCTCGTCGATCCGGCCCATGCCCTCGGGCTTGTGACCGTCTGTTGCGTCCATCTCTGTCAAACCTTCTTCGGCTTCACCAGCGCGCCAATCAGCCCAATCATAGGCGAATGCCTGCCGTTCTACCAGTGCAACGCAGCATAGGGGCGGGAGGCGCAGGAGTCCTGCGCCGCTTCTACCCCGAACTTCTTTAACTCCGTGTGAAAAAAGTGGCCATTTGCAGGCGCGTTCACCGGAAGTTCAGGAAGCTCTCGCCGTCGTGACCAAGGCGGCCGCCAAGCTGCGCGTGCCTGCGGCAAGCTGCGAGGGTGAGCTATATTCGGCTGGATTGTGGCTGATGCCGTTCCGGCTGGGCACGAAGATCATGGCGCTGGGCACGCGGCGGGCGACCAACTGCGCATCGTGGAAAGCGCCCGAGGGCATCCGAACCAAGGATAGGCCAAGAGCCTCCGCCGCCTGGGCGATGGTCCCGACGATCCCCGCGTCGAAGGTCAATGGCTCGGCGCTGAAGCTTTCCGACACAACGGCGGCGCAGGGCGCCACTGCCGCTTCCACGGTGGCGGCGATGGCGGCTCCCTTTTCGCGCAGCACGGCCGCGTCTGGGTGGCGCAGGTCGATCGTGAAGCGCACGCGCCCGGCGACGCTGTTGGAGGAGCCTGGCTCCACCAGGAAGCTGCCGACGGTGAAGCGCAGCACGTCGGCCGGATCGGCGGTCAGGCGGTTCAGTGCGTCGATGGCCCGCAGCGCTGCTTGAAGTGCATCCCGGCGGAGGGAGACGGGTGTCGTCCCGGCATGGGCGGAGGCGCCGGTCACCGTCACGTCGAACCAGCGGCTGCCCTGGATGCCGGTGACGACGCCGATGTCCAGACCATCTGCCTCGAGCCTCGGTCCCTGTTCGATATGCGCCTCTATATAAGCATGAGCCGACCCGCCGAGCGGGCGGCGGGGCAGGTCCGCTTCGGCCGCCAGCGTCTCGCCCAGGGCCGCACCGAAGGTCACGCCGTCGGGGTCGGGGATATCGGCAAAGGCCGAGAGCGGCTTGGTTCCGGCCCATGCCATGCTGCCCATGCAGCCCGGGGCGAAGCGGCTGCCTTCCTCGTTCGTCCAGGCCACGACCTCGAGCGGCCGGGGGAGCGTCACCCCGCTGTCCCGCAGCGCCTCCAGCACTTCGAGCCCGGCGACGACCCCGTAGATGCCGTCGAATCGGCCACCGGCGGGCTGGCTGTCCATATGGCTGCCGGTGATCACGGGTGCCAAGTCGAGGTTCTCTCCCTCCAGTCGGAACCAGAGATTGGCGGCCTCGTCGACGGAGACGCGGGCGCCGGCGGCCTCTGCCCAGCCGATCACCAGCCGGCGCGCCTCCCGGTCGAGGGCGGTCAGCGCCTGGCGGTTCACCCCGTCACCCGGGATGGCGCCAATCCTGGCGAGCTGCATCAGCCGGTCCCACTGCCGCGTCTCGCTCACCGCCGCTGCCACCCTCAAGCCTTGTTCCATGCGGCAACCTTCTCTATCCCACGAGGCCGTATCTTAGCGGGCACGCAGCCTTTCGCCAGCCGCAACGCGGTTCGGCTTGCACTTCGGCCTGCTCTAGAGCAAAAGACGGCCACGTAAATCACCGGCAATGGGCTGGGACGTGACCGAGCGCGCGGGGCCGCCCCCCCGGCCGCGCTTTTTCTGCATGGAGGCAAATCGTGACCAGCACCTCGCCGCTTGGTTTGATCCGGAATATCGGCATCACCGCGCATATCGACGCGGGCAAGACCACGACGACCGAGCGCATCCTGTACTACACCGGCGTCTCCCATAAGATCGGTGAAGTGCATGACGGCAACACCACCACCGACTACATGGAGCAGGAGCGTGAGCGCGGCATCACCATCACCTCCGCCGCCGTGACCTGCGAGTGGAAGGGCCACCGCATCAACATCATCGACACGCCGGGCCACATCGACTTCAACATCGAAGTGAACCGCAGCCTCCGCGTGCTCGACGGCGCCATCTTCATCATCGAGGGCGTGGCGGGCGTGCAGCCCCAGTCCGAGACCAACTGGCGCCTGGCCGACCGCTACAACGTGCCCCGCATCATCTTCATCAACAAGCTCGACCGCACCGGTGCCGACTTCTATCGCGCCTTCGACACGCTGAAGGAAAAGCTCGACATCGTGGCGCTGCCGCTGCAGCTGCCGATCGGCATCGAGGAGAACTTCGTCGGCGTCGTCGACCTGGTTGAGATGAAGGCGATTCTCTGGGAGGGCGGTGAACTGGGCGCGAAGTTCAACGACGCCCCGATCCCGGCCGAACTCGCCGACAAGGCGGCCGAATACCGCGAGCTGCTGCTCGACACCGCGCTCTCCGTCGATACCGCCGCCATGGAAGAGTATTTCGACAAGGGCGAAGTTTCGGTCGAGACGCTGAAGCGCTGCATCAAGCAGGGCGCGATCTCTGGCGCCTTCCGCCCCGTCCTCTGCGGCACCGCCTTCAAGAACAAGGGCGTGCAGCCCCTGCTCGACGCCGTGCTCGACTATCTGCCGGCGCCGGACGACGTCGAAGGCATCCGCGTCGCCGGTGAGGAAGACGAGGAGGACACCCCCGAGAACGTCGCGAAGCGCCGCATCATCCCGGTCGACCCGGCGGCTCCCTTCGCCGGCCTCGCCTTCAAGATCATCAACGACAAGTATGGCACCTTGACCTTCGTGCGCGTCTATTCCGGCACGCTGAAGTCGGGCGACACCGTGATGAACACCACCAAGGGTCACCGCGAGCGCATCGGCCGCATGTTCCAGATGCACGCGGACAAGCGCGTGGAAATCAAGGAAGTGCAGGCGGGTGACATCGCGGCCTTCGTCGGCCTGAAGGACACCGGCACGGGTGACACCCTGGCCGCTCAGGAAGACCAGGTGGTGCTCGAGCGTATGGCCTTCCCGGTTCCCGTCATCGACATCTCCGTCGAGCCGAAGACCAAGGAAGGCATCGAGAAGATGACGATCGGCCTGCAGAAGCTGGCCGCCGAGGATCCCTCTCTCCGCCTCAAGACCGACCAGGAAACCGGCCAGACCATCCTGTCCGGCATGGGCGAGCTGCACCTCGACATCATCATCGACCGTCTGCGCCGCGAATACGGCGTGGATGCGAACATCGGTGCGCCGCAGGTGGCCTATCGCGAGACCATCTCCCGCCCGCATACCGAGACCTATACCCACAAGAAGCAGTCGGGCGGGTCCGGCCAGTTCGCCGAAGTGAAGATCATCTTCGAGCCGCTGGAGCGGAACCAGGGCATCGTCTTCGAGAACAAGGTCGTCGGCGGCACGGTGCCGAAGGAATACATCCCGGCCGTCGAAAAGGGCATCAAGGTGCAGGCCGAAACCGGCGTGCTCGCGGGCTTCCCGACGGTGGACTTCAAGTACACCCTGGTCGACGGCAAGTACCACGACGTCGACTCCTCGGCGCTGGCCTTCGAAATCGCGGGCAAGGCCTGCTTCCGCGAGGGCATGAAGAACGCCGGCCCGATCATCCTCGAGCCGATCATGGACGTGGAAATCACCACGCCGAACGATCACGTGGGTGACGTGGTGGGTGACCTCAATCGCCGCCGCGGCATGATCCAGAACCAGGAAAGCTCGGGTTCCACGGTCATCGTCCGCGCTCATGTGCCGCTGAAGGAGATGTTCGGCTACATCTCGCATCTGCGCAGCATGACGAAGGGCCGCGCGTCCTTCACCATGCAGTTCCATCACTACGATCCGGTGCCGCGCAATGTGGCCGACGAGATCATGGCGAAGAGCGCCTAAAGCGCTCCTCCCGGAGGAACGAGACGAAAGCCGGCGGAGGGAAACCTCCGCCGGCTTTTTTCATGCGCAGACGGTGCCGGCCGCCTGCTTCGCCAGATGGCGGCGCAGCTTGTCCACGGCGCCGCCGCTGACCCGCAGCGGCGCATAGCCGCAGGCGTCCCAATAGAACGTCGCGAAACCCGCATCCGTCACCGGCGTCCGCCCCAGGCAGACGAAGGCCGCACGGTCGCCGGTGTCGAGATAGCTCTCCACCGGCAGGCCTTCCGCCAGCACCACGTCATGGGCCGGCAGTTCGACATGGTAATAGGTCACCGTCTCGACCGGCCGCTGCTGGATGCTGGTGCCGTTGATCAGCTGTTTGACGGGGATCAGCACCTCTTCGGCAAAGATCGCATGATCGGGTGACAACCATAGATCGCGCGACGGCTGCCCGGGCGCGAAGGCATCAGCGCGCACACAGACCGGCCAGACCGATGCGGGATCGGCATACAGCGTGCAGTCCACCTTTCGGCGGCCGAGCCAGATCACCGGCTGCAGCGCGCCAGATACGGTCAGCACCCGGTCGCCCACGCGCAGAGCCTCCACCGCCACCGGGCCGGCCTCGGTCATGATCCGCGTGCCGGGCGCGAAGCACGGCATCACGATCGTCGTGTCCAGTCCGGCCAGATCGTCGATGCTGGTGTCGGGATAGCCGGGCAGGGACGTCCAGTCTGGATCGCTCGCGGTGATCGGTAGCATATGCGCCCAGTGCGTCAGGCTGACGGAGGCATCACCGGACGTCATCTGCATGGTGAAGACGCCGTCCGCGCCGACGCCGGTCAGCGTGCCATCCCCGATGGTGATGGCGGTCGTCGTCGGGTCTTGCGGATTGGCGGAGCCGAGGGGCGCGAAGCTCAACTTCACCGTCCCGTCCGGCAGAACTGAGCCGACGATCAGCGTATAGGACCAGCCGAAGCCGAAATCGGTCGCGCTGATGCCCACCAGATAGCCGTTCGCGTAGCTGTCGAAATGCCAGACCGTCTGGTCGGGCACGGTGGTGACCACGGGTGTCGCGGTATTGATGGCGTATTCGGCGGGAAGATAAAGCGTCGGCACATACCAGTAGGTGCCGACCAGCCAGTCCCCGGGATAGGATGCGGACATTGCCTCTTTCCGTTCTTGTTATGAAACCATTCCGGGACGAAACGGTCTCATTTGCAAGAGGAAGCGCAGAGGCGGCCACTCGGGTCATAACCGACGACTAGAGTCTGTCAGTCCTTCGTTGAACGCCTCAGGCCGTCATGCCCAGGCAAGTAGGCATCTTCTCGAGCGTCGCAGGCCCCCCCCCCCCTCGCCGGTAACGGCGCCGCTTGGTCAGACGATACCCGCCTGCGTGGGTATGACGGTGTGGAAGGGTCGATTCCGACACAAACCGACAAACTCTAATCGTCGTCGTCGAGCGACCAGGTGCGCCAGTCCACATGGTCCTCATAGAGGTGGATGTGGCGGTTGCAGACGAAGCCGTCCACCACCAGCTCCCCCAGCAGATTGGGATATTTCCCGGGTACCAGATGGTCGCCGTAGAGGCAGCGGAGCGGCTTATGGGTGTCGATGGGCGGTTTGATCACTCTGTCCTCCGGACCATCAGTCTTGGCCGGAAGGAAACCCCGGTTTCGCTTGCCGAAAGATTTAAGCGGCCCGAGCGGGCTGGAAGATCACCGTCAGGCTGCGCACGCCCTGGGCACCGCGGATCAGCACGCCTTCGATGTCCGCGGTGGCGGAGGGGCCGGTCATCAGCGAAACGTAGTTCGCCTGGGCGAAGTCCGGCCGACGGTACGCCTCGGCGATGCCGGATAGAATGGCCGTCGGGTCCAGCAGCACGATCAGGTGCTGCGCCAGATAGGCGATGGTGTTGTGGCCCAGTTCACGGTCACTGAGGAAGACGGAGCCGGTCTCGGCCACCCCGAAACGCGCCCGCACGACGCCGACGTCGACGTCATCCAGATCTCCCGGCTCCGCGACCGCATCCGTCCGCGGGAAGCCGGGCAAGTCGTCGGTAGAGGTGCGGATGCGCGCCTCCGCGCCTGCCCGGTTCCGGATCAGCGCCGCCACATCGGCGCCGTCATCCGGCATCACCCATTGCCCGCCCATGGCGGTGAGGTTGCGCTTGAAGGCGTCCAGCAGATCGGCCGTGGCACCGGGAAAGACCGGCAGATCGGGCAGCGGGAAATCGCCCTCGGGCCGGCGGACGCGCAGCCGGGCCAGGATGTCGTCCCGCGCGCTCATTTCTGGCGCGGCCGGTTACGCGCCGCCCAAGCGGCGAAGCTTTCCTTGGGCGGCACCGGCATCTCACGGTCACGCCCCCAGGCATTGAGGCGGCTATAGAGCAGCGCGCGCGGCAGGCGCCGCACGGCGAGGCGCGCGGCTGCGGTCGCCATCCGGTAGAGGCGCGGCCGCGCCAGCACAAAGCCGGCGATGCGCAGCGACAGCGCCTTCTTCTCCGGGATCAGCCCGCGCTCGGCGATGAGCCGTCGCCATTTGTAGAGCTGGTCGTGAATGTTGATCTTGACCGGGCATACGTTGGTGCAACTGCCATTGAGGGTGGAGGCGAAGGGCAGGGTGGAATAGCGCACCGGATCGTAGGAAGGGTTGATGATGGCGCCGATCGGCCCGGAATAGACGGCGCCATAGCTGAGCCCGCCAGACCGGCGATAGACCGGGCAGGTATTCATGCAGGCGCCGCAGCGGATGCATTTCAGGCTCGGCCAGAAATCGGCTTCCCCCAGACGCTGGCTGCGACCGTTATCGACGAGGATGACATGCATTTCCGCCCCCGCCCGCGGCCCCCGGAAATGCGAGGTATATTGCGTAATCGGCGAACCGAGGGCGCTGCGGGACAGCAGCCGCACGAAGACGCCGAGATCTGCCTGACGGGGGATCAGCTTTTCGAGTCCCGCCGAGACGATGTGGACCTTCGGCAGATTGGCCGAAAGATCGGCATTGCCTTCATTCGTGCAGACGACGACCGCCCCAGTCTCGGCAACCAGGAAATTGGCGCCGGTCATGCCGACATCGGCATTCAGCATCAGGGGCCGTGTGGTGACGCGGGCGCGTTCGGCCAGCGCATTCGGGTCGGCGTCGTTCGGATCGCCGCCGATGGTGCGGGCGAAGACGCGCGCCACGTCCTGCCGCAGCTTGTGGACGGAGGGCACGACGATGTGGCTCGGCGGCTCGCCGTCCAACTGCTGGATGCGCTCGCCGAGATCCGTTTCCGTCGTCTCCACCCCGTGGCGGGCGAGATAGGGCACCATCTCGCATTCCTCGGTCAGCATCGATTTCGATTTGGCCAAGGTGCGGCCTTTGTGTTCCCGCATGATGCGGAGCACGATGGCGTTGTGCTCCTCCGCATCGCGCGCCCAATGCACCTGCACCCCATTCGCCTGCGCCTGGGCCTCGAACTGTTCAAGATATTCCGCGAGGCGGCTCAGCGTATGTTCCTTGATGGCGGAGGCGAGGCTGCGCAGCTCCTGCCATTCGGGGATAACCTGCATCTGCCCATCCCGCTTCTGCCGCAGTTCCCAGAGCCTGCGGTCATGGAAGGCGAGGTGAGGGGCGTCCGCCACGAAGGCGGCGGCAGCACCGGCATGGTCGACCGGCGTCTTCCGCGCGGCGCTCATGCCCGGGCTCCGTTGAGGATCTGTGCGATGTGGATGAAGCGCATGCCGAGGCCGGCGCGGCGGGCGCAGCCCTGTTGATGCATCAGGCAGGAGGTATCGGCCGAGACGATATACTCCGCCCCCGCCTGTTCGTGATCCCGCACCTTGTCGAGGCCCATGCGGCCTGAAACCGCATCTTCCGCGACCGAGAAGGTGCCGCCGAAGCCGCAGCATTCATCCGGCCGGGCAGGCGCCACGAATTCAACGCCGCGCACCTTTTCCAGAAGATCGCGCGGCTTGGAGAAGAAGGGCTCGCCAAGCTCGCTCATGCTGGCATGCCGCAGGCTGCGCAGCGTGCCGCAACTGTTGTGCAGGCCGACCTTGTGAGGAAACTCGGCCCAGGGAAAGTCCTGCACCTTCAGCACATCGTGCAGATATTCCACGAGTTCGAAGGTATTCTCGCGTAGATGCCGCACGCGTGCGGTCTGCGGCACGGCATCCAGATGCTCCCGGATGTGGTGCACGCAACTGCCGGAGGGCATGACGACGGTCTCGAATGCGCCGAAGAGATCGACGAAATGCGCCTCGGCGCCCTGGGCGGCGCCTTGGCACCCGTTATTCGCCATGGGCTGGCCGCAGCACGTCTGGCCTTGGGGATAGACGACGTCGACCCCCAGCCGTTCCAGCAGCTCCAGAGAGGCGATGGCTACTTCCGGGAAGAAGGCATCGATGAAGCAGGGAACGGCGAGGGCGACAGTCATCGGTCCGCTTACGCCTTGGACCAGGCAACGACCTCTTGCCGCTGTTCCCCGAGCTTCTCGATGCCGAGCGTCATCACGTCGCCGGGCTTGAGGAAGACGGGCTCGGGCTTCATGCCCATGCCGACGCCGGGGGGCGTGCCGGTGGTGATGATGTCACCCGGCATCAGCGTCATGAACTGGCTGACGTAGGAGACCAGCGTCGCCGCGCCGAAGATCATCGTCTTGGTGTTGCCGGTCTGCATGCGCTTTCCGTTCACATCCAGCCACATGGAGAGGTTCTGCACCTCGCCGACCTCGTCCTTCGTCACCAGCCAGGGGCCGGTGGGGCCGAAAGTGTCGCAGCCCTTGCCCTTGTCCCAGGAGCCGCCGCGTTCGAGCTGCCATTCGCGCTCGGACACGTCATTGACGACGCAATAACCCGCCACATGGTCCAGCGCCGTAGCCTCGTCCACATACTGCGCCTTGCTGCCGATGATGATGCCGAGTTCGACTTCCCAGTCGCTCTTCACCGAGCCCTTCGGGATGATCACGGTGTCGTTCGGGCCGCACAGCGAGGTGATCGCCTTGGTGAAGACGATCGGCTCCTTCGGGATGGGCATGTTGGATTCGGCCGCATGGTCGGCGTAGTTCAGGCCGATCGCGATGAATTTGCCGGAACCCGCGACCGGCACGCCATAGCGCGGGGTGCCTTCTGCGATCGGCAGGGTGGCGGGGTCGATTGCCGCGAGCTTGGCAAGCGAGTCCGGCGCCAGGACCGCGGGCGTGATATCGGGGACATGGCCGGACAGGTCACGGATCTGGCCGTTCGCATCCAAAAGACCCGGCTTTTCCGCGCCCGCAGGGCCAAAACGCAGCAGTTTCATCGAGTTCCATCTCCCGTTTGGCGGGCGACTGGGCCCGTTCAGGGTGATTTTGAACCCATGCCAGGCGGCGGGCAACCCAGCCGCCCGGCATGGTACCCGCGCGGTGCCCTCAGACGATCCCGCCCGATCCGCCGCTCTTGGCGGGGCGGATGCGCGCCGTGGCGGCGCGGTAGCCGCTGGCGCGATAGGCGGCCACCGGGTCGATCGCCGCCCCCTTCCGCCGCCGCGCCATGGCGAGAATGGGGGAGACGTCGGTCGTGAAGGCGCGCTTCAAGGTCTGGCTCGCCATCAGCGGATCATTGGCCGCCTGATGGGCGTCGAGCGCCGCACGGTCCACCAGCAGCGCCTGGGCATAGGCGCGCTGCACCTCGGCGGCACTCGTCATCAGGCTCTCGATCGGGTCCGTCACGTTGTGCGACTGGTCCAGCATGTAGGAAGGCGCGAAGGCGGCCCCTTGGGCGCGCGCCGCTTCCACCAACTCGTTGAAGACGAGGAAGAGGCGATAGGGCTCGATCGCCCCGGCATCGAGATCGTCGTCGCCATATTTCGAATCGTTGAAGTGGAAACCGCCGAGCTTGCCGGCATGCACCAGCCGCGCCACGATCATCTCGATATTCACGTTGGGCGCGTGATGGCCGAGATCGACGAGGCAAAGGCAACGCTCACCCACCGCCTGCGCCGCGAGAAGGGAGGAGCCCCAGTCCTGGATCACGGTCGCATAGAAGGCGGGCTCGTACATCTTGTGTTCGAGGAAGAGGGTGAAATCACCCGGAATTCCGGCATAGATTTCCTGCATGGCAGCGATGTAGCGCTCGAAGGCGCGGCCGAAATGCTGCTGGCCGGGGAAGTTCGCGCCGTCACCGATCCAGACGGTCAACGCCTTTGATCCGAGCGTCGCGCCGAGTTCGGCGCAGCGGATATTGTGCGCCACCGCCTGCGCCCGCACTGCCGCGTCCGTATGGCTCAGGCTGCCGTATTTGTACGACAGCGGGTGCAGCGGATTGCCAGGATGGTCCTGGAAGGTGTTGGAATTGACGGCGTCGAAGCCGAGCCCAAGGGCGGACCCGATCTCCTTCAGCGCCGCCATGTCCGCCACTTCGTCCCAGGGAAAGTGCAGGGAGACGGTGGGCGTCGCACCGCCGAGGCGGTTGACGACGGCGCAGTCCTCGAGCTTGTCGAAGATGTTGCGCGGTTCACCGCCCATGGGGAAGCGCGCGAACCGGGTGCCGCCGGAGCCGACCGCCCAGGAGGGGGCGGCGACGGCAAAGGCGCCGACGGCCGCCGTCACCTCTTCGATGGCAATCCCGCGGCGGGCGAGGCTGCGGCCGAGCGCGTCATAGTCCTCGGCCAGCGCCGCTTCGAGCGGCGCATTCTGGTGGGCGATGAAATCCGGGTCCAGCGCAGGGGTGGCGATCTTGTCCATGAGGCTCACCGCGTGAAAGCGTTGGCGTTGCCGGCATCAATGTTGATGATGTTGCCGGTGGATTTGGATGAGATGTCGGAGGCGAAGAAGGCGATGCCCTCCGCGATGTCCTCCGGATAGACGCTGCGCTTGAGCAAGCTACGCTGACGGTAGACCTCGTCCAGCTCCTCCAGCGAGGATTTCTGATAGGAGGCGGTGCGCTGCTCGCCCCACTCACCCTTCCAGATTCGGCTGCCGCGCAGCACGGCATCGGGGTTGACGACGTTGGAGCGGATGCCGAGCGGGGCGCCTTCCAGCGCCACGCAACGCGACAAATGCAGTTCGGAGGCCTTGGCCGTGCAATAGGCGGAGGCGCCGGGGGAGGCGACGAGCGCATTCTTGCTCGCCACCATGATGATGGACCCGCCGATCGCCTGATCCTTCATCAGGCGGAAGGCCTCGCGGGAGGTCAGGAAATAGCCGGTGGAAAGAATGTCGATATTCTTCTGCCAGAGCGCGAGGGACGTGTCTTCGAGTGGTGCGGCGGAAGCGATGCCGGCATTGCAGACGCAGATATCGAGCCCGCCGAACTGCGCCGCGGTTTCGCGGAAGGCGGCGGTGATGGCGTCTTCCTTCGTTACATCCGCCCAGACGGTGCCGACATTGTCCGCACCATAGGCTTTGGCCAATTCCTGGCGCGAGGTTTCCAGAACCTCGCGGTCGATGTCGCAGAGCATCACACAGGCGCCGTCCTGCATCAGGCGGCGGGCGGAGGCCATGCCGATGCCACCCGCGCCGCCGGTGATGAAGGCGATCTTCCCGGCCATGGCGCGGGGCTTCGGCATGCGCTGTAACTTGGCTTCTTCCAGAAGCCAGTATTCGATGTCGAAGGCTTCCTGCTCGGGCAGGCCGCGATAGGTGGAGACGGTGGAAGCGCCACGCATCACGTTGATGGCGTTGCGGTAGAATTCGCCGGCGATGCGGGCGGTTGCCTTGTCGGCGGCGAAGGTCATGATGCCGATGCCGGGCACGAGATAGACGACGGCATTGGGGTCGCGCATCTTCGGGCTATTCGGGTGCTTGCAGCGCTCGTAGTAGGCGGCATAGCGCGTGCGATAGTCTTCGAGTGCCGCGGGTAGGCCAGGCAGCAGGTCGGCCACCGTCTGGGTCGCGGGATCGAAATCCAGCACCAGCGGCGCGATCTTGGTGCGCAGGAAATGGTCGGGGCAGGAGGTGCCGAGCGGCGCGAGATCGGCGAGCGCCGCGCTGCCCACGAATTCCAGCACTTCGGGGCTGTCGTCGAAATGGCCGAGCTTTTTCGGTCCGTCCTTGCTGATAAGGCCGCGGATGACCGGCATCAGCGCGGCCGCGGTCGCGCGGCGCTGATCGGGCGCGGCCGGTGCGATGCGCTCACCACCGAAAATGACCTTGCCCCGGCTGCGTTCGGCGAGGAACGCGATGGCCTTGTTGATCGTGCCGACCGTGGTTTCGTAGCACTCCTTCTGGGTCTGCCCCCAGGTGAAGAGGCCGTGTGCTTCCAGGATCAGCCCTTTCGCCTGCGGATTCTCGTCGGCGAACTTCTTCAGCCACAGGCCAAGCTCGAAGCCCGGGCGGCGCCACGGCACCCAGCCGATCTCGTCTCCGAAAATCTCCTGCGTCAGCGCGCGGCTGTCTGCCGAGGCCGCGATCGCGATGATCGCATCAGGGTGGACGTGATCGACATGCGGGTGGTCGATAAAGCCGTGCAGGGCGGTATCGATGGAGGTAGCGCGCGGATTCAGGTTGAAGGTGCAATGGTTGTAGAGGCCGACCATCTCGTCCTCCTGCGCCTCGCTCTTGTAGATGGCGCGGAGGGAATGGAGCTTGTCCATGTAGAGGGTCGCGAAGCCATCCAGCGTGATGCTGCCGATGTCGCCGCCGGAGCCCTTGACCCAGAGCACCTTCACCGTCTCGCCGGTCAGCGGGTCCTGCATGTCGAGCTTGGAGGAGGTATTGCCGCCGCCGTAATTGGTGATCCGCTTGTCGGACCCGAGCAGGTTCGAGCGGTAGACGAGCAGCGCCTCCGGGCTCAGCCGAGCGGCCGCCGCATCATCCCACCGATTTTCGAGCAAAGACATATGGTCCACCGCGTCCATGGGTTCCTCCCGCGAGCCTCTTGTCCTGTCCGGCCTTCCTGACCGGTGCCGCCTGGGCTTCGGCCTGTCCTAGTCCGAACTTCGCTCACGATCAACCATCTTCGATTAAATTCTGTCATCAGATGAAAGAACATGCTTGACGATTGAGCGGTTCTGACGCTTTTCTCCAGGCAACAGGGAGGATCATCCGTGCTCGAACGCGAGCGTCACCGCCTCATCCGCAATCTGGTCGAGGACCGTTCGGTCGTCTCGATCTCCGAACTGGTCGATCTGCTATCGGCGTCGGAAGCGACGATCCGGCGCGACATCGCGGCCATGGCGGATCGTGGCGAGGTGCGGCGCGTGCGCGGTGGGGCGGAAGCGCTGCGGCCGCGGCATCAGGCGCATCTCGGCGCCGCGCATTTCGCGACGGAGGAGCGCGTGGCGCTGGCCGAAAAGCGCGCCATCGCGCGCGCGGCGGCCGCCATGGTGGAGGATGGCGACAGTCTCGTCATCAACGGCGGCACCACCACCTACCGCCTGGTGGAGTTCCTGACCGAAGGCAGGCTCGACATCCTCACCAATTCCTTTCCCCTGGCGGTGGAGCTGATGGCCGGTGGTCGCCACCGCATCACCCTGCCGGGTGGCACCATCTATCCCCAGCAGAACATCGTGCTGAGCCCCTTCGGGCAGGACACGACACGGCATTTCTGCGGGCGCATCCTCTTCACCGGCTGCTACGGGCTCAACCATTTCGGCATGATGGAGACCGATCCTCTCATCGTGCAGGCGCAGATGACACTGCTCGAATGCGCGGAGAAGCTCGTCATCCTGGCCGACAGCCGCAAGCTGCGCCAGCGATCTTCCATGGTGGTCGCACCGCTTTCTCGCGTTGCGACCGTCATTACCGATAGCGGTGCGCGGCCGGAGGAGCTCGAGATGCTGCGTGCGGCGGGAATCGAGACGATCGTCGTCGAGCCGGATGAGGCGGCCGAGAGCGGCGGGAAGGGATTGTTGCACGTCGCATAACGATCGCATCAAGATGATCGCCGAAACGACGGCAAGAACGTCGAAACAAGCAATGGAGGAAACGATCATGGACCGTAGAAGTTTCATCAGGATGGGTGGCGTGGCGCTGGGCGCCGCCGCCGTGCCGGCAGGCTTCGCGCGGCCGGCGCAGGCCGCGAAGGAGATCCGCGTCGGCCTCGTCGCCAAGTCGCTCGGCAACGGCTTCTTCGTCGCCGTGGACAAGGGGGCGGAGGAAGCGGCCAAGCAGATCGGCGACGTGAAGATCATCTTCACCGGGCCCACCTCCACCACGGCCGAAGGCCAGATCGAGGTCATCCAGTCGCTGATCGATCAGCATGTCGATGCGATCGCGATTTCCGCCAATGATCCGGATGCGCTGGTGCCCATCTGCAAGCGGGCGCTGGCGCGCGGCATCAAGGTCATTTCCTATGACTCCGCCGTCGGCCAGGATGGCCGTATCGTGCACGTGGCGCCTTCGTCGGATGAGCTGATCGGCCAGGCGCTCGACAAGCTGGCGGCCGCTGCTGCGCCGGACGGGAAGAGCAAGATCGCCATCGTCTCCGCGACGCCGACCTCGACGAACCAGAACGCCTGGATCGCGGTGATGAAGAAGCATCTCGGCGAATATCCCGGCCTCGATCTCGTTTCCATCGTCTATGGCAACGACCTCGCGGATGACAGCTACCGCCAGGCGACGGCGCTCTTGCAGAAATATCCTGATCTCAAGGTCATCGTTTCGCCGAGCTCAGTCGGCATCGTCGCGAGCGCCAAGGCGGTGGAAGACGCGAAGAAGGTCGGCCAGGTCTATGTCACCGGCCTCGGTCTTCCCTCCGAATGCGCAGGCCATGTGATGGCCGGCTCCATCAAGAGCTTCGCCATCTGGAACCCGATCGACCTTGGCTATGCCACCACCTATGTGGCGGTGGATCTGGTCAAGGGCATGAAGGGACCTGGCAACAGCCTGCCCGATGGCCGCATGGGCAAGATCAGCTTCGACGCCAACGGTGTCGGCGCCATGGCGGTGCCGTTCACCTACGACAAGTCGAACGTCGAGCAGTACGCGAAGATCTTCTGAGCGGACGATTCCTTTCGTCTACGGCGTCGCCCTCGGGCTTGACCCGAGGGCCCACCCGTCCGGGCGCCGCCACCGGTGGATGCGCGGATTACATCCGCGCATGACGAAAGAACTGGGTATGAAACGATGACTGTTCCCATCCTCAGCCTTTCGGGGGTCACGAAGTCCTTCGCCGGCGTGCATGCGCTGGTAAAGGGCGAGATCGACCTCTATCCGGGCCAGGTCACGGCCTTGATTGGCGAGAACGGCGCCGGGAAATCGACGCTGGTCAAAATTCTGACCGGCGTCCATCAGGCGGATGGCGGCGAGATCCGGATGAACGGCCAGCCGGTGCGGATCGGCTCTGCCGATCATGCCGGCCATCTCGGAATCAGCGCCATTCATCAGGAGGCGGTGGTTTTCGACGATCTCTCGGTGGCCGAGAACATCTTCGTCACCGATCGCCCGCGCCGGTACGGCATGGTCGACTGGCCGAGGATGCGTGCCCGCGCCGGCGCCATTCTGGATGAGCTTGATCCGCGCATCGATCCGCGGATGCCGATGCGCCAGCTCTCCGTGGCGCAGAAGCATCTGGTGCAGATCGCCCGCGCGCTCTCCAACGAGGCGCGCATCGTCATCATGGACGAGCCGACCGCTGCGCTCTCGCACCGCGAGGTGGAGGAGCTTTTCGCCATCGTCCGCCGCCTCAAGGCGGAGGGCCGCGCCATTCTCTTCATCTCCCACAAATTCGAGGAAATCTTCGATCTGGCGGATCGCTACGCCGTCTTCCGGGATGGGGCGGCAGTCGGGCAGGGCAATATCGCAGATGTCTCGCGAGATCAGCTCATCGCCATGATGGTCGGTCGCTCGGTGGATCAGGTCTTTCCGAAGGTCGACGTGCCGATCGGCGAGGAACTGTTCCGCGTCGAAGGCCTCGCCCGTGGCGAGGAATTTGCCGATGTCAGCTTCGCGCTCAAGCGGGGGGAAATTCTCGGCGTCTATGGCCTTGTCGGTGCCGGCCGCTCCGAAGTGATGCAGGCGATCTTCGGTCTCACCCGCCCCGATCAGGGCGCCATCACCCTCGAAGGCCGCAAACTGTCCATCGCGACACCGGAAGACGCCATCGCCTCCGGCATCGCCTATGTGCCGGAGGATCGTCAGATTCAGGGTGGCATCTTGCGCTTTCCGATCGCGAGCAACATCGCGCTGCCGTCGCTCGGCCATCTCTCGCATCGTGGCTTCATGCGCCGGGCGGATGAGCGGTCCCTTGCCGAGACCTATGTGCGGGAGCTGCAGATCAAGACATCGGGTGTCGATCAGCGGCTGGAGGAACTGTCTGGCGGCAACCAGCAGAAGGTCGTCATCGGCAAGTGGCTGGCAACCCACCCGCGCGTCCTCATCATGGATGAGCCGACCAAAGGCATCGATGTCGGCGCCAAGAC
The DNA here is from genome assembly GCF_054665075.1 of Acidisoma sp. 7E03. Lineage (NCBI taxonomy): Bacteria > Pseudomonadati > Pseudomonadota > Alphaproteobacteria > Acetobacterales > Acidocellaceae > Acidisoma > Acidisoma sp. 7E03. The sequence goes on along the minus strand of NZ_BAAFHE010000011.1, from coordinate 91,151 downwards.
CGCCGTCTATCGGCTGATGGGCGAGATGGTGGCGAAGGGCCTCGGCATCATCATGGTCTCCTCCGAACTGCCCGAGGTCATGGGCCTCGCGGACCGGGTTCTCGTCATGCGCCGTGGCCGGCTGCGCGCCACCTTCACCCGGGCGGACGCCACGCCCGAAAGCATCGTAAGGGCTGCAACCGATGCCTAATGCCTCCAGTCTCCGGCGCGGGCTGCCGCATGAAGTCGGGCTCGCCTTGCTCACGCTGCTGCTGCTCGCGATCGTCACCACGGCCTTTCCGCGTTTCCTCGTCATCGACAACGTGAAGTCGCTCTTCGACGACACGGCGCTGCTCATCATGCTGGCGGTGGGCGAGATGTTCGTGCTGCTCACCCGCAGTGTCGATCTGTCGGTCGCGGCCAATGCCGCGCTCACCGGAATGGTGGTGGCGCTCTTCAATGCACATTATCCCGGGGCCGGCATCCTGCCCGTTCTCGTGATCGCCGTGGCGCTCGGGGCGGGCCTTGGCCTCATCAACGGATTGCTCGTCTGGCGGCTGCGCATCCCCTCCATTGTCGTCACGCTCGGCACGCTGTCGGTCTATCGCGGCAGCGTCTATCTCGTCTCCGGGGGTGCCTGGGTGAACAGCGGCCAGATGTCGCCCTTCTTCCTGAGCTTCGTGCGTGCGCCCATCCTCGGCGTCAGCGTGCTGAGCTGGATCGGCATCGTCACCGCCATCCTCGCCTGGATCTATCTCAAATACGCGGTCTCCGGCCGTAACCTGTATGCTGCGGGCAACAACCCCAATGCCGCGGCCTATGCCGGCATCGATGTCGGGCGCATGCAGTGCCTGGCCTTCGTCCTCTCGGGGGCCATTGCCGGACTCGCCGGCTATCTCTGGGTCGCGCGCTTCGCCGTGGCCTATACCGACGTCGCTTCGGGCTTTGAACTTCAGGTCATCGCCGCCTGCGTCATCGGCGGTGTCTCCATCACCGGCGGTGTCGGCGGTGTCGTCGGCGTCGTGCTCGGCGGGCTTTTCCTCGGCATCATCAAGAATGCGCTGCTGGTCGTCGGCATCTCGCCCTTCTTCCAGATGGCGGTGAGCGGCCTCGTCATCACCGTCGCCGTCATTCTCAACGCCGGCAGCTACCGCAAGAGCCACGGCCGGAAAATTCTCGAACGCACGGAGGTGGCCTCGTGAGCACCGTGTCCTCCTCCGTGCAAGGCGCGGCCGCGCGCGGCCGTCCCGTCACCTGGCGCCGGTTCTTGCGGTGGGAGACGCTGCTCGGTCTCGTCGTCATCGCGGATTTCATCCTCAACACGCAGCTCTCCGCCTATTTCCTCGACCCATGGACGCTGTCGGATGCGAGCTTCAACTTCACCGAGCGCGCGATCATGGCGCTGCCCATGGCACTGCTCATCATCGCAGGTGAGATCGACATCTCGGTGGGGTCGATCATTGCCATGGCCTCGGTGCTGATGGGCCTGGTGGCGAAAGCCGGATTCGGCACGCCGCTGGTCTGCGCCACGGGCCTCGTCGTCGGTTTTGGCGCCGGCTGCGTCAACGGCCTGCTCGTTACCGTCTTCCGGGTGCCCTCGATCGTCGCCACCATCGGCACGCTGAGCCTCTTCCGCGGCATCGCCTATGCCATCATCGGCGATGGCGTGTTGAAGTCCTATGCGCATGATTTCGCCTATTTCGGCCAGGGCTATGTCTGGGGACCGATCTCCTTCGAACTCGTGCTCTTCGCGGGTCTCGCCGTGCTCTTCGCGATCGTGCTGCATGGCACGGTCATCGGCCGCCGCATCTTCGCGATTGGCGCCAATCCCGTCGCTGCCCGGCTTTCGGGCATCCGCGTCGACCGCTACAAGTTCTGGATTTTCGTTCTGCTCGGCACGGTCTCGGGCTTGGCCGCCGTGCTGTTGACCTCGCGTCTCGGCTCCACGCGTCCCTCCATCGCCATGGGCTGGGAGCTCGAGGTCATCACCATGGTCATCCTTGGCGGCATTTCCATCGACGGCGGCCAGGGCTCCATCCTTGGCGTCGTGCTGTCCGCGCTCCTAATCGGCTGCGTCACCTTCGGTCTCTCCCTGCTCAACGTGCCGGGCATCGTGCTCGCCATCGTCACCGGCACGCTGCTGATCGCGGTCGTCGCTCTCTCCACCCTCGTCGGCTATTCCGGCCGCAGGCGCCGGCACTGAGGCGGCGCGGCCATGGAGCAGATCGCCTTTCGTATGCAGCTCAACCCGGGTCATGCCGCCGAATACCAGCGGCGGCATGACGCGATCTGGCCGGAACTCGTCGCCTTGCTGAAGGATGCCGGGATCGCGGATTATTCCATCTTTCTCGATCCAAAGACGCATGCCCTTTTCGCGGTGCTGCGGCGGAGGCCGGACCATCGGATGGCTCAGCTTCCCGCAGAGGCCGTGATGCAGCGCTGGTGGCGGTACATGGGGGACATCATGGCGACGAACCCTGATTCTTCGCCCGCCGTCGTGCCGCTCACCCCCGTCTTTCACCTGGACTGACGCGGATGACCGACCTCGTCCTGGTGCTCGACATCGGCAAAACCAATGCGAAGCTGATGCTGGTGGAGGAGGGCGGCGCCACCCTGTGGTCGGCGGAACGGCCCTCCCCGGCGGTGGAGAAGCCGGACGTGGCACCGCTCTCACGCCAACTCGACGTGCTCGGCATCGAAGCCTGGATGATGGAGCAACTCAACCGCCTGCCGGAGAAGCACCGGGTGCGGGCCATCGTCCCCGTGGCACATGGCGCCGCCATGGTGCTGGTGGGGCATGAGAACGAGGTGCTGCTCGCGCCGGATTACGAAGATGCGGCCTATGATGTCGTTCTCCCCGACTATCGCAGGCGTCGCCCGTCTTTCGCGGAAACGCGGTCGCCACAGCTGCCGGCCGGACTCAATCTCGGCACGCAGATCTATTTCGTGCAGCGCATGCTGCCCGAGATTTTCCTCCGCACGCGCAGCATCCTCACCTACCCGCAATATTGGTCCTGGCGGCTCTCGGGCATTGCCGCGAGCGAAGTGACCTCCCTCGGCTGTCATACCGACCTCTGGAACCCGGCCGAGGCGCGTTTTTCCTCACTGGTCACGGCGGAGGGCTGGGGCGCGCTGCTGCCGCCCCTGCGCCCGGCACGGGCACGCCTCGGCCCGCTCGCCCAGGCCGTGGCGGAAGCGACCGGCCTGCCGGCGGATTGCGCCGTCATCTGCGGCATCCACGATTCCAACGCCTCCTATCTTTCCCACCGCGTCGCACGGCGGGGGGAGGCAGCCTTCTCCGTCATCTCATCGGGCACTTGGTGCATCATCCTGTCGCGCGGCGCGGATCTTGGGCAGTTACGCGAGGCGGAGGACATGCTCGCCAATGTCGATGCGCTGGGCGATCCCACGGCGACGGCGCGTTTCATGGGCGGGCGGGAATATGCCGCAGTTGCGAGCGAGGCGGGGTGCCGCGCCGAACCCAACGAGGCGGGTTTGGCCAAGGTGTTGGCGGCCGGCGCCATGGCGCTGCCGAGCTTCGCCTTGGCCGGCCCATTTCAGGGGCGCGAAGGCCGCCTGATCGCGACGGAGGCCTTGTCACCCGAAGGCCGCGCCGCGCTCGCCACGCTCTACTGCGCGCTGATGGCAGATTTCATTCTCGATCACCTGGGCGCCGAAGGGGCGATGCTGGTGGACGGGCCTTTCGCGGCCAATCCGCTCTTCCCCCGCCTGCTGCAAAGCCTGCGGCCGCAGGCGCCGGTTGCCCCGGGAGCAGCGCGGGGCGGCATCACGGCGGCGGTGCTGTGGCTCGCCGGCTTCACGCCACCGGAGGAGGCGGCCTCTTCGCCTCTGCCGCCTCTCAGCCAGGCGGCGGCGCTGCTTTCCTATCGAGATCGCTGGCGGGGCATGCTAACCGGCTGAGGATGGCCCCAACCCCCGCCTGGCACCCTGAAGGCTTCTCTGCCCGGCTGCCCTTCCTGCGCCGCCGCGCGCTGGTGACCCAGGCGACCCGCGCCTTCTTCACCGCCCGCGGCTATACGGAAGTGGAAACCCCTTATGCGGTGCCGGCGCCAGGGGAGGAGGTGCATCTCTCCGCCTTCCGCACCGAGCGCATCGGTATCGATGGCAGCCGCACGTCGCTGTTCCTCCATACCAGTCCCGAGTTTGCCATGAAGCGGCTGCTGGTCGCGGGCGCCGGCCCCATCTTCCAACTCGCCCGGGTCTGGCGGAATGGCGAGGGCAGCCGCCGCCACGCAGCCGAATTCACCATGCTGGAGTGGTACAAGCCCGGCGCCTCCATGGCCGATCTCATGGCCGAGACTGCGGATTTCCTGCGTGCCGTGCTGCCGCCCGTCGTCACGGCGCAGGGCGTCACCACCAATCTGGCCGCGATGGAGCATCTGACCCTGGCCGAGGCCTTCCGCCGGTATCTCGGCGCCGATCTCCTTGGCACGGCGGGGGATGCGGCGGCACTCGCCGCCTCCGCCGGCGTTGCCCTGCGCCAGGGCGAGGCGTGGGAAGATCTGTTCTTCCGCCTGATCCTGGGGCAGATCGAGCCGCATCTCGGGCAGACCCACCCGACCTTCTTCACCCATTGGCCGGCCGCCCAGGCCGCACTGGCGCGGCGCGACCCGGCCGATCCACGCGTTGCGGAGCGCTTCGAGCTCTATGTCTGCGGCATGGAACTCGCCAATGCCTTCGTCGAGCTTACCGACGCGGCGGAGCAGCGGGCGCGCTTCCTGGAAGATCGTGCCCGCCGTCGCGCCCTCTATGGGGAGGAAGGCTGGCCCTTGGATGAGGATTTTCTGGCCGCCCTCGAACACGGCATGCCGCCGTCGGCCGGTATTGCCCTCGGCTTCGATCGTCTCGCCATGATCGCCGCGGGGGCTGACCGGATCGATCAGGTGCAGTGGTTGCCGGAGCCGCGGCCCTAAGCTTCCTCGGTCCTGGCTTCTTCGCCCTCTTCCGGCGCGGTCTCGAGGTCGATATCGGCATAGAATTCGATGATCGGAATCTCGGCGCCGATCTCGGGCAGGCGCAGCACGTCCCGCTCCCCCAGAATCTCCGATAGCCAATCCTCACCTTGCCGCGCGAAGACCATAGCCCCAACTTTGGTCTGCTCCAGCACCACATAGCGCTGGATGCTCGGGGTCGCGCGATACTCGGCATTCTTGGTGAATAGATCGACCTGCGCCGTGCCCTCGCTCAGGATCTCGAAGACGATCACGGCGTCCGTGACGACTTTGGCCCCGTTCGCAACAGGGGTGCAGACCACGAAGGCATCCGGGTAGCGCACACGCCCGGCCGCCGCGATCTTGAGCTCGGAGCCGTAGGGTTGGCACGGCTTGCCGCGCAGGCGGCCGGTCAGTGAAAACAGCAGATTACGTTGGATGCCGGCATGCGCTGCGGTTCCGCCCGTCATGGCGACTGCCTGGAAGCCATCGAATTCGTACCGTAATTCCTGCCGGTTTTCCCAGGCCAGGAATTGCTCCAGCGTCATCGGCTTGCGCAGGGCGACGTTCATGCGGCCATCCTAGCAAGGGAGGCGCGCGCAACCGAAGCACATTCGCGGGCGGGGGGCCTACCGCCAGAGATAGAGGTCGGTATGCGCGCCATCCTGGCCACGCAGATAGTCCAGCACCGCGTCCGTCGAGACCGGATTGCCGATGCCGAGCGAGCGGTTGGGAAAGTCCTCGATCCGAGCGGCAAACGCGTCCCAGTCCAGTGTGGGCTTGCTGATTCGCCAGACTTCGACGATCGCACAGTCGATGCGGCGCCAATGCGCCCAGGGAACGGCCGAGATGATACGCTCGTCGAAGCCCTGCGTATCCGATTTCCAGATCAGCCGCTCGTCGGGCGACAGATGGGTGTCGAGCCAGCCGGCGACGGAAAGGACCTGCACCTGTTTCTCGTCATAGCCACTCGCATCATGCATCGCGCCCTCATTGAGGGAATGGTTGCCGATGTTGCGGTGGTCCTGGAAGAAACGCCGCACCCCGTCTTCGGTATCGAGCGCGGCGTTGATGAAGTGGCAATCGGGCCGGTCGCCCCGTGGCGCCAGGTTGAAGCGCAGTGCCGCGAAATTCAGGGGCGAAGGTTCGAAGCAGTAGAGCCGCGCGATCTGCGGAAAGACGCGGGTCATCTGGCGGCTGAACAGGCCGATATTCGCGCCGATGTCGAGCAGGGTATAGAGCCTCTGCCCATCCAGCCGATCGGCGAAGAAGCGGATTTCTTCCGGCTGCCAGCAGCCATGGCTGAAGACGGTGGGCAGAATCACCTGGTCGGCCGGCACCAGAAGGGAGTCGCCCACTTGGCCCAGCAGGCCGTCTTGCGCGAGGGCGAAGAGATAGCCCGTGCAGGTCATGGCAGGCTGGGCCGGTTCGGTCATGGGACGCGCCTCGTCTTGCTCGTCGTCCCTTATCCCCTGGAATTGGCGAAATTTTCGGAAAGACCGCGGCGCCAGTCACACTCCCCGGAGGGAGCATGGCGGCCCTCCCGCCGCCGTGCTAACCGGGCGGGACTGATGGCTTTCGCCGGGACCGTCGCATGCGCTCGTCTTTCCGCTTGATTGCACCCTTGGGCGCGAGCCTCGCCCTCGCCGGCTGCCAGACCGGCCCGACGCTGTCGGATCGGCTGCACGCCTATATCGGCCAGCCGGAGCAGGCCATCGTGCAGGGCCTCGGCGTGCCCGCCCGCACCATCACCACGGGCGGCGTCAAATACCTCGCCTATGACTGGCAGAACACGCAGATCATCCCGGGCTCCGGCGGCTTCGGCTGGGGCTGGGGCGGCGATCCCTGGGGGCCTTGGGGTGGCGGCTTCTATGCCCCGCCCACGGTCGTCGTGACGGGCTGCGAGGCCACCTTCCAGATGGGCCCCTCCGGCCAGCCGGGTGGCGGCGAGGTGGCGGTGGCCGTCGTGCTTCGGGGCAATGCCTGCCAATGAGCCTGACGCTGCGCACGGTGACGGGGCAGGACCTGCTGCCCTTCATCCCGGCCCTCGCACGGCTGCGCATCACCGTCTTCCGCGACTGGCCCTATCTCTATGACGGGGACCAGGCCTATGAGGAGCGCTATCTCGCGACCTATGCGGCGAGCCCCCGTGCGGCGGTCGTGCTGGCGCTGGAGGGCGCCAACGTCGTTGGTGCCTCCACCTGCCTGCCGCTCGCGGACGAGACGCCGAATGTGCAGCAGCCCTTCCGGGACGCGGGCATCGCGCCGGAGCAAGTCTTCTATTTCGGCGAGTCGATTCTCCTGGCGTGCCATCGGGGCGCCGGTGTCGGCGTCGGCTTCTTCGCGGCGCGCGAGGCCCATGCCCGCGCCATCTCGGCTTGTGATTATGCCGCCTTCTGTGCGGTCCAGCGCCCGGCAGAGCACCCGCTGAAGCCGTCAGGCGCCGTTCCGCTCGATGCCTTCTGGCGCAAGCGCGGCTTCACGCCCACGCCGCAGCTCACCTGCGTCATGCAGTGGAAGGAGGTTGGGCAGGCGGAGGAAACCCCGCATCATCTCGCCTTCTGGATGAAGAGCCTGACTGGAGCGCCCCTGCCGTGACCCGCCTTCGCCTCGCCCTCGCGCAATACAAGATCGACCGGCTGGACAGTCTCGACGATTTCGCAGTCAAGATCGACCGGCTGTTGGCCGAGGCGCGTGCCGGCGGCGCCGACCTTCTCGTGCTGCCGGAATATGCCGCCATGGAACTCGCCGCCGTTTTCACCGACGCCGGTGATGCGGTGGCCGAGCGGGATGCGGTCGTCGCACGGGCCGAGGACATCGTCGAGATCATGCGCCAGGGCGCCATGCATCACGGGCTTTGGCTGCTCGGCTCCTCCGTGCCGATGCTGCGCGACGGCGCCGTGCGTAACCGCGCCCCGTTCATTTCAGCAGAGGGCGTCGTGCGCTTTCAGGAGAAGCGGGTGATGACCCGCTTCGAGACGGAGCAATGGATGGTCTCGGCGGGCGACGCGCCGCAGGTGTTCGACACGCCCTGGGGCTGCATCGGCATTTCCATCTGCTACGACGTCGAGTTTCCCATGCTGGTGCGGGCTCAGGTCGAGGCTGGGGCCTGGCTCATCCTCGCCCCTTCCTGCACCGATACGCTGTGGGGCTTCAATCGCGTGCATCTCTCGGCCCGCGCGCGGGCGGTCGAAAACCAATGCTTCGTCGCCATCACGCCGACGGTCGGCGAAGCGCCCTGGTCCGCGACGCTCGACGTCAACCGTGGCTATGCTGGCGTCTTCGGCCCCTGCGACCGCGGCTTTCCGGAAGACGGGGTGATCGCGATGGGTGCGCTGGATCAGGCGAGCCTCGTCTTCGCCGATCTCGACCCCGCCCGCATCGAAGTGGTGCGGCAGGACGGTGGCGTGCGCAACCATCGGGACTGGCCGGCAGCGCCCCAGGGCGCGCCGGTCGTCGGCTTCTGATGCGCCTGCGCATCCTCGCCGTGCCCGTGCGCACGCCCGGCGTGCGCCGCCTGCTGGAGCAATCCTGGGCGCTGTCCGAAAGCCTCTACCCGGCGGAGAGCAACCATCATCTGGACGAGGCCGCGCTCGACGTGCCGGAGGTCTCCTTTTTCGTGGCGAAGGAGGATGAGGCCATTCTCGGCTGTGGCGCCCTCAAGCGGATGGACGCGACCTACGGCGAGGTGAAGAGCCTCTTCGTCGATCCCGCCGCGCGCGGCCGCGGTCTCGCACGCGCCCTCCTTGCGGCGATCGAAGGGGAAGCGCGCGCCCAGGGCCTCGCCCTGCTGCGCCTTGAAACCGGCATCCGCCAGCCGGAGGCGATCGGCCTTTATGAGGCGACGGGCTTCCGCCCTATCGGCCCCTTTGGCGCCTATGCGCCCGACCCGCTCAGCCTCTTCATGGAAAAGACGTTGTGAGCGACGCCGCGCCGCTCATCTACATCGTCGCCGGCGAGGCGAGCGGGGACGTGCTCGGCGCTCGGCTGATCCGCGGCATCCGTGCGCGACTGCCGCAGGCGCGCTTCGCCGGGGTCGGCGGCGCGCGCATGGCGGAAGAAGGCTTCGTCAGCCTGTTTCCCATGCAGGAACTGGCCTTGATGGGCCTGGCCGAGGTCCTGCCCAAGCTGCGCCAGCTCAAGCGCCGCATGGCGGAGACGGTGGCGGACGTCACTGCCCGCCGGCCGGACGTGGTGGTGACGATCGATGCGCCGAGCTTCACCCACCGCCTGCTGCGCCGCATCGCGCCGCTCGGCATTCCCCGTGCGCACTACGTGGCCCCCCAGGTCTGGGCATGGCGGGAGCATCGCGTGAAGCACTACCCGGGGCTGTGGAACACGCTGCTTTGCCTCTTGCCCTTCGAGCCGGAGTTTTTCGCCCGCCACGGGCTCGCCGCCGATTTCGTCGGCCACCCGGTGCTCGAATCCGGCGCGGACCAGGGGGATGCGGCGCGCTTCCGCGCGCGGCATGGCCTGGGCCCGGAGGCCGTGCCGGTGATCCTGATGCCGGGCAGCCGCATCACCGAAATCACCCGCCTGCTGCCGGTCTTCGCCGACACCCTGGCGCGGCTGCGCGCCCGCTTCCCCCATCTCGTCCCCGTCATGCCGGTCGCCGCAAACGTCGCGCAGCGCGTGATGGAGGCGGCGGGCGGCTGGCCGGAGAAACCCATTCTGGTCACGGAGATGGAGGACAAGCACGATGCTTTTGCCGCCGCCGCCGCGGCCCTGACCAAATCCGGCACATCGACGCTCGAGCTGGCGCTGGCGGGCGTCCCAATGGTCGTCACCTACAAGGTGAATCCGATCACCGCGGCCATCGTCCGCCGCGTCATCAAGGTGCCCTTCGCCGCCATGGTGAACCTGCTCGCGGGCCGGGCCGTCGCGCCCGAACTGCTGCAGGAGAAATGCCGCCCCGATCTGCTGGCCGCGGAAGTCGCGCGGCTGCTGGAGGATCCGGCCGCCGCGGCAGCGCAGCGCGCCGCCTTCGCCTCCGTCATGCAGAGCCTGCGGCCGGGACCCGGCATCGCCCCATCGGAAGCCGCGGCCGAAGCCGTGCTGACGCTGCTTCCCGCGCGGTCCGCTGCCCTGCCGCCGTTGCCAAACCGGGAAACGACCTAGATTCGGGGGAGCATCCCGCTCTGACCCGGACCGACCCGTGACCTCTGCCGCCGCTGCCCGCATCGACAATCTCCGCCAGATCATCGCCGGTCTGTCCGAAGGCATCATCCTCGTCCGTCCCGACCAGCATCTGCTCTGGGCGAACGAGGCCGCGCTTCGCATGCACGGGGTCGAAGAGGTCGCGGGGCTCGGCGCCACGGTGGACGAGTATCGCAAGCGCTTCCGCTTGCGCTATCGCAACAACCATCAGCTGGAAGAGGGCGCGTATCCGCTCGACCGGGTTCTCGCCGAAGAAGTCTTCAGCGAGGTGGTGGTGGAGGTGACGCCGGCCGATGCCGACGAGCCGTGCTGGGTTCATCAGATCCGCAGCCTGATCCTGACGGATGCCGAAGGTGTCCCCGATCTGCTGGTTCTGATCATCGAAGACGTCTCGGCGCGCATGGCGGCGGAAGAGCGCTTCGAGCAGACCTTCAACGTCAATCCTGCGCCCGCTCTCATTCTTCGGTTGCGTGATCAGCGCTACGTGAAGGTGAACCAGGGCTTTCTCGATCTCACCGGTTTCGCGAAGGATGAGGTGCTGGGGCGCAGCCTGTACGACATCGATATCTTGCAGGATGCGGCAGGGCTGGATCTGGCGAAGGAGCGGCTGCGCGAAGGCCGCACCATTCCGCAGATGCAGGCGGACATCTCCTTGCCGGATGGCGGCCGGAAGCTCGTCATCGTCGCCGGCCAGCCGATCGATCTCGCGGACGAGCCCTGCATGCTCTTCTCCTTCGCCGATCTCGAGCCGCGGCGTCAGGCCGAGAACGAACTGCGCCATAGCGAGGAACGTTTCGTCACTACCTTCCGCCTGGCGCCGGTGGGCATGGCGATCACCACCCGCGAAGAGTATCGCATGTGCGACACCAACGACGCCTTCCATCAGCTCACCGGCTGGTCCGGTGATGAGGCGATGGGCAAGACGCTGTCGGACATGCAGCTATGGGAAGCGCCGAGCTTCGTCGCGAAGGTCGAGGTGATGCTGGCCGAACGCAGCGGGTTTCGCGGCGAGGATGCGCGGCTGCGCAGCAAGGACGGGGGCTTTGTCGATTGTCTCGTCTCCGCCGAAACCATCATGCTGCGGCGGGACAGCTGCATCCTGTGGGTGATCCAGGACATTCATGAGCGTCGGCGCAGCGAAATGGAGCTGATGGGCGCCATCGAGGCGGTCATGACTGATACGAAATGGTTCAGCCGGACGGTGATGGAGAAGCTCGCCAATCTGCGCATGCCCCAGAACCACACGGCCCCCTTGGAGGTCGCTGAACTCACGCGGCGCGAAAAGGAAGTCCTCAGCCTGATGTGCGAGGGGATGGAGGATGCGGCGATGGCCAAGGAAATGGGCGTGTCCCGCAACACGCTCCGTAATCACGTCGCGCGGGTCTATGGCAAGATCGGCGTCAATCGCCGCCCGCAGGCGATCCTCTGGGCGCGGGAACGCGGCTTTCCCCTCGCGCGGCCCATCCGCTGAGCGGCGGAATTGGTACAGGACTACTACACGATTTAGTCCCCGCGGATCATGTCGCGCTGTCCGGCGACCCCTATCTTCCTCATCATTCCGGAGCGCCCAAAACGATCGGGCCTTTCCGGGCAACAGAAGCTTAGGAGGCTGACATGGACGAGAACCGCATCAAGGGTGAAGCGCACCGCCTGAAGGGCTCCATCAAGGAAGCCATCGGCAAGGTCACCGGCGACCGCAAGATGGAAGCCGAAGGCGCCGTCGAGAAGCAGGCCGGCAAGGCCCAAGCGGCCGCGGGCCGCGCCGCGGACGGCGTACGTGATGCGGTCGGCCGCGCCGCCGACAAGGTGAAGGACGCGGTGCGCCGCTAATCCCGACGCCGGCCCGGAAAGCGGGCCGGCACGGCGCCCAGTGGCGGATCAGCGAAACACTCCCGTCCTGATCTGACCGCGGCGCCGGTCGCCGCCGGGCGGCCCGCACCGCCCGGCGTGCCGATCTTTCCATTTCCCATTGTTTTTCATCAGTGCTTCAGGAAGGAGGCATCCTCATGCCGACCCATGGAGAGGTGCAGGCCGAACCCCGGCAGGTGATTGCCATGCCGCGGATGAGCTGGGGCGCGATCCTCGGCGGTGTCGCTATCGCCTTTGCTGTCGAAATCATGATCGCCCTGCTTGGCGCCGGTATCGGCCTCGGGCTCGTTGCCCCGATCGGCGCTCAGGGACCAGACGCGAGCGGGCTTGGCCTCGGCGCGCTGCTGTGGTGGGGCTTCGGCACCATCCTAGCCCTTGCGCTCGGCACCTTCGTCGCGGTGCGGGCCGCCGGCATTCGCCGCAGCCCGGAAGGGGCCGCGCACGGCCTTGCGATTTGGGCCGTGGGCCTGCTGGTCTCGCTCTATCTGTTGGGCAGCGCCGTCAGCGGGCTGGTTGGCGGTGTCCTGAACGCGGCCGGGGGTGTCCTCCATGCCGCCGGTGCCAGCGTGCAGGCCGCGGCGCCTACGATCGCGCAGACAGTGGGTCTAGACCAGACCGTGATCGACGCCCGAGCCCAGGCCCTCTTGGCGCCGGCACCCGCCGATCCGGCGCAGATGACCCCGGAAGCGGCGACGAAAGCCGTGGTCGCGGCTCTGCCGGATGCGTTGAAGGGTGGGGCTGACGGTCAGCAGGCGGAAAACCGGATCGCGGACATCGTGGCGGCGCAGACCCATGAAAGCCATGACGCGGCTCTCCAGCGTGTGGAGCAGACCCGGCAGACGCTGCTGAACGCCAAGGACGCCGCCGTGAAGACGGTGCAGGAGACGGCGCGGGCCAGCGCCCATGTCGCCGCCCATGCGGCGCTCCTCGGCTTCGTCGTGATGGTGCTCGCGGCGATGGTGGCCAGCCTTTCGGGCAGCCTCGCCGCCCGCCGCAACCGCGTCCTCGGCTAAGCCGGTGCCAAGGGTCCAGGATCGGCAGGAGGAGGACGGTCATGCGCCTCGTCACGCGCCTTGTCTCCGAGGTCTTTAAGGTCGGCGGCCTTCGGCCGCTGACCGGGCCGGTGGCGCTGCTCGGCACGCCAGCCGGACAGGATGAGCCGCCCTTTCTTTGGGATCCTGCGGAGGATGCGGCGCATGACCTCGCCTCCGGCTTAGGCGGCGCACTCCCCCGCCAAGGGCCTGGGGCCCTCGGCCTGCACCTGCCCTGGCGGCGCTAGCCGGTGATGCCTCAGCCGGTCGGGCCGAGCAGGCCTGCGGCCGCCACGCGGGCGTTGGAGCGGTCCATCGCTTCCTTCACCGCGATGGCGGCTTCGAGCGCCCGGCGGCCGGCGGCCGCATCCACCAGAACCGGTGCGCCGTCGAGGATCGAGGCGTAGAAGGCTGCATGTTCGGCGGCCAGGCTGTCATGGTCTTCCCAGGCCATTTCCTTGACCGAGAAGTCCGGCATGCCGGGCACCGGGAATCCTCCCTGCGCCTTGGCGATCGCTGTCAGCTTCCGCCCGGCGAAATCGACGGCAATGTAGCCGTTCTGGCCGAAGATGCGCATCCGCCGCTCGGTCTTCAGCGAAATCCGGCTCGCCGTAATGGTGGCGACGCAGCCATTGGTGAAGCGCACGCGGGCATTGGCGATGTCCTCATGCGCGCTCGCCACCGCCGCGCCCACCGCATCGACGCTTTCGATCGGCGCATCGACGAGGGCAAGCACGAGGTCGAGGTCGTGGATCATCAGGTCGAGGATGACCGAGACGTCCGTGCCGCGCGGCTTGAAGGGGGCGACCCGCACGGCCTCGATGTAGAGCGGCTGGCCCATGCGGGCCGAGACCGCGCCATGTGCCGCGGAAAACCGCTCGAGATGGCCGACCTGGAGGACGACGCCGTGTTCGCGCGCGAGGGCGGCCAGGCTGTCGGCTTCCTCGAGGGTGGAGGCGATGGGTTTCTCGATCAGCACGTGCCGCCGGGCGCGGATCGCCCGTGCCGCCAGCTCGTAATGCGCTTCCGCGGGGGCTGCGATGATGATGGCCTCGGCGGCCTCGATCAGCGCCTCGAAGGGCAGGGGCTCGGTGCCGGCTTCCCAGCCGACGCTCCGCGCCCGCTCCGGGTCGCGGTCATAGACGCCGACGAGGTGGGCGCGCGGCGAAGCGGCGACCTTCAAGGCATGAAACCGCCCGAAATGGCCGACCCCGGCCACGCCCAGCTTCACGGTATCCATCGTCATATTCCGATCTTTGGGAGGTGCTTGCCCCCCGGGTGAGCGACGCGCGCAGAGGGTTAGCAGGTGGCACCGATCCGTCAACCAAAGCCCTGTAACGCAGTGTGTTACGTTTCCGGGCCGGGCGCGGCGCGGCGGCCACTTGCCATGCAGGCGGCGGGCCGCCATACCTCCGCGCCAAAGATCGACGCCATCTGCGGGCGCCGTGGTTCAAGCTGCCTATCTTCAAGCTACGGGGGCCTTCCGCCGCTATGCTCTATTTCAGCCGGCTCAAGGCCGCCAGTGTGATCGGCGCCTGCCTGATCGGCCTTCTCCTCTGCCTGCCCAACTTCTTCGCCGCCCCCGTCAAGGGGCTGCCCTGGCAGCAGATCCATCTCGGCCTCGATCTCCGCGGCGGCAGCTTCCTGCTCATGCAGGTCGACATGGGCGCGGTCGCCAAGGAAAAGCTCGGCAGCACGCTGGACGGGGTGCGGCAGGATTTCCGTAAGGCGAATATCGGCTACACCCGCCTCGCGGCCGACGCGGCGGCGAACGAGGTGCGCATCACCCTGCTCGATCCGAGCCAGCGGCAGGCCGCCATCGCGGCGCTCGGTGATCTGCTGACGCCGCCCAACGGTCCGGGCAGCCTGCCGGATTTCGCGGTGAGCGGTGCCGGGACTGACCTCGTGCTCACCCTCTCCAAGCCCGCCATGCAGGCGCGTGCCAAGGCGGCCGTCACCCAGTCCATCGAAATCATCCGCCGCCGCATCGACAGCACCGGCATCGTCGATCCGCAGATCGCCCAGCAGGGCGACGACCGTATCATGGTGCAGCTGCCCGGCATCTCCGATCCGCAGCACATCAAGAAGCTGCTCGGCGAGACGGCGCACATGACCTTCCATCTCGTCGATGAGAGCGTCGATCCGAATTCGGGCAATCCGCCTCCGCCGGGTGATGCCTTCCTGCCCCTGCAGGGCAATCCCAACCAGAAGGTCGCCATCCAGCAGCAGGTGATGGTGGACGGCGCCGACCTCACCAATGCCCAGGCCGGGCAGGATCCGCAGACCGGCGGCTGGGTGGTGAACATCACCTTCGACAGCCTCGGTGCCCGGCAGTTCGCCGAAGTCACGAGCGCGAATGTCGGTCACCCCTTCGCCATCGTCCTCGACAATCAGGTGATCAGCGATCCCGTGATCCGCGAAGCCATCACCGGCGGCCGGGCACAGATCAGCGGCAGCGCCAATGCGCAAGCCGCGACCGACCTCGCGCTGCTGCTGCGGGCGGGCGCCCTGCCGGCGCCGCTCACCGTAGTCGAGGAACAGAGCGTCGGGCCGGAACTCGGGGCCGATGCCATCCGCGCCGGCGCGATCTCCCTCGTCGTCGGCTTCCTCCTCGTCATCTTCTTCATGGCAGCCTTCTACGGGCTCTTCGGCTGGTTCGCGAACGTCGCCCTCGTCGCCAACCTCGTCATGATGATGGGCCTGCTCTCTTTGCTGGGCGCGACCCTCACCCTGCCGGGCATGGCGGGCATTCTGCTCACCCTCGGCATGGCGGTGGACGCGAACATCCTGATCAACGAGCGCGTGCGGGAAGAGGTACGCAACGGCCGCACGCCGCTGCAGGCGCTGGAGGCGGGCTACAAGCGCGCTTATGGCACCATCATCGACAGTAACGTCACGGCGCTGCTCGCCCACGTCATGCTCTTCATCTTTGGTGCAGGGCCCGTGCGCGGTTTCGCCGTGACCATCACCGTCGGCATCGTGACGACGCTCTTCACCGCGACCGTCTTCGCGCGGCTCCTGACCTCGCGCTGGTACATCTCCCGCCGTCCGGCGGCGCTGCCGGTTTAAGGACGACCCCATGCGCTTCTTCTACAAGCCGCTGTTTCGCCTGGTGCCGGATGGCACCCGCATCCACTTCATGCGGGGCCGCTACGCAGGGTTGATCGTCTCCGCCGTGCTCTCCCTCGCCTCGATCGGCCTCTTCTTCTATCCGGGCCTGCGCCTCGGCATCGATTTCAAGGGCGGCGTGGTGATGGAAGCGCGCACGCCGAAGCCGGCCGACTTCCCCGAATTGCGCGCGGCGCTGGCCAAGCAGAACCTTCCGGATGCCGGGTTGCAGCGGCTCGGTGGCCCGAACGAGGTGATGATCCGGCTCGAAAGCCGCGCCAATGCGCAGGAGACCGATGCGGCCGTCGCCCGGGTGCATGCCGCGCTCGATCAGGTGGCGCCGGGCAGCCAGGTGCTCAGCACCAGCGCGGTCGGCGCCTCGGTCTCGGCGCAGCTCTTCGACCAGGGTCTGCTCGCCCTCGGCCTCTCCCTGCTGATGATCCTGATCTACATCTGGTTCCGCTTCGAATGGCAATTCGCCGTCGGCGCGGTGGTGACGCTGATCCTCGACATCACCAAGACCATCGGCTTCCTGGTCGTCACGCGGCTGCAGTTCGATCTGGTGATGGTGGCGGCAGTGCTGACCATCCTCGGCTATTCCACCAACGACAAGGTCGTGGTCTATGACCGGATGCGTGAGAATCTCCGCAAGTACAAGAGCATGCCGCTGCGGGAGCTGATTGACCTGTCGATCAACGAGACCCTGAACCGGACGCTCGGCACGTCGATGACGGTGTTCCTGGCGGCGCTGCCGCTCGCCATCTTCGGCGGCTCCTCGATTCAGGACTTCGCCATTGCCATGCTGTTTGGCATCGTCGTCGGCACTTCGTCCTCCGTCTTCATCGCCGCCCCCATCCTGCTGTTCCTGGGGGAAAAGCGCCTGCGGCAGGACACCCGGCCGGCCAAGCCGGAACCGGGAAAGAAGGTCCAAGCCCGGCTCTAGCAGGGGGTCGGGGATGTTGTTACTTTTTCGTATCAAGATCCCATAGGCCCGCAGATGCCGTCAGAGACGACGACGACGACCGAAGCCCCGCCGCCCGCCGCTCCTGCTGCCGCTCCGCCGCGGCCGCCCGAGCCGATGGTGGCCATGCCGCTCGGCATGATGCTGCTGCTCGGCAACCAGGCTTTCGAGGGCGGCCGGATGAAGGAGGCGGAGGCCATTGCCTCCAACCTCTTGCGCGCAGCACCCGAGGAACCGCGCGTCCTGCAGCTCGGCGCGATCGTCGCCTTCCGCCTGAACCGCGCGCCGCTCGCCATCCAGCTCCTGGAAAAGGCCATCCGGCTCGAGCCGCGGAATTCGCTTTATTATCGCAATATCAGCGAGATGTACCGCCAGGTTGGCAGGCTGGATGATGCGCTGACGGCGGCGTCCCAGGCGGTCTCGTTGCTGCCAGGTGACCCGATCGCCCTGCATAACCTCGCCATCATCCACCACGGCCGCGGCGAGCTGGACCAGAGTCTCGTCTGTTCCCGCCGCGCCGTCGCCCTCAAGCCGGACATGGCCGGCGCTCATTTCGCCATCGGCGAGACGCTGCTGCTGCGCGGCGAGATGACCGAGGGCTGGGAAGAATACGAGTGGCGGTTCCGCATTCCGGGCGTCCAGCCGCTGATGCCGCCGGCCATTCGCGACGGCCAGCCGCAATGGGGCGGCAGCCGGCTCGGCGCCGGTCGTCGGCTGATGCTGGTGGGCGACCAGGGCTTCGGTGACGTCATCCAGTTCAGCCGCTACATCCCCTGGGCACGCAGCCAGACCGAAGAGGTCTTCCTCGCCACCAGCCGCGAGATGGCGCCGCTCATCCGCCGGCTGTTCCCCGATCTCGAATTGCAGACGCGCTGGGCGGATTGCCGGAATTTCGCGGCCTTCAGCGCGCTCTCCGGCCTGCCGCGCCTGCATGGCACGCGGCTCGAGACCATTCCGCCACCAATCCCGATCGTCGCCGACCCCGTGCGCGTCGAAGCCTGGAGCCAGCGCTTCGCCGAAGCCCTGCCGGACGGCGCTAAGCGCATCGGTATCGTCTGGGCTGGGCGGCCGACCCATAAGAACGACCGCAACCGCTCTATCGCATTCGCGCAGCTCGCCGCGGCGCTGGGTGGTCTGCCGGGCATCGCCCTGGTCAGCCTGCAGAAGGGAGACCGCGAGGCGGACCTCAAAGCCTACGAAGGCGCCGCGCCGCTCTTCGATGCGGCGCCTCATATCGCCGATTACGAGAATACGGTCGCGGCCATCGCGGCGCTCGACCTCGTCGTCACCGTCGATACCTCGGTTGCGCATCTCTCCGGCGCCATGGGGCGGCCGACCTGGGTGCTGCTGCCCTTCATGCCGGACTGGCGC
Organism: Acidisoma sp. 7E03; assembly: GCF_054665075.1. Lineage (NCBI taxonomy): Bacteria > Pseudomonadati > Pseudomonadota > Alphaproteobacteria > Acetobacterales > Acidocellaceae > Acidisoma > Acidisoma sp. 7E03. The sequence continues at coordinate 72,723 of NZ_BAAFHE010000011.1, read as the reverse complement.
TGGCTGCAGGGGCGGGAGGACAGCCCGTGGTATCCCTCCGTGCGGCTCTTCCGCCAGAGCGAACCGCGCGCCTGGGAGGCGCCGCTCGCCGCCGTCGCCGCTGCGCTGTAGCAGCCGGAGTGTCCTCTTCCGCGGCAGTTCTGCGGGCCTTCGACGCTGGCCGGCTGGACGAGGCGCTGACCCTCGCTCGCCAGCTCTTCCTGGCCGAACCGGGAGAGGTGGAGGCGCCCTATCGCCTGGCCTGCATCCACCATCGCGGCGGCGAGATCGGAGAGGCCGAAGCCTGGACGCGGCGGGTTCTGCTGCTGCAACCCGACCATGCCGCCGCGCATGTGCTGCTCGCGGAGTTGTTGCTGTTGCAGGGTCGCCTGGCGGAGGGCTGGGTGGAATACGACTGGCGTTTCCACCTGCCCGGTGCCGCGCCCTTCCTGCCCGAGGCGCTGCGCCAGGGCCGCCCGCTATGGGACGGTGGGCCGCTCCCCGGCCCCCTGATGCTGGTGGGCGACCAGGGCTTCGGCGACGTCATCCAGTTCAGCCGCTATGTCCCTTGGGTTCTGGAGCGGGTGCGGGATGTGCGGCTCGGCGCGAGCGATGCTCTGGCGCCGCTGCTCGGCCGCGTCTTTCCGCGGCTGCGTGTCGCGACCCGTGTCGCGGATTATGCGGATTTCACCGCCTGTCTGCCCCTCTCCAGCTTGCCCCGCCTGCATGGAACCACATGCGAGACCATCCCCCTGCCGGTGCCGATGGCGCCCGAGCCGGGGCGCGTCGCGATCTGGCGCGAGCGATTGCAGGTGGCGCTACCCGAGGGGCTGCGGCGCATCGGCCTCGTTTGGGCAGGGCGGCCGACGCATGGGCATGACGCTTGGCGCTCCATCCCCTTCGCGCGGCTGGCAGAGGCGCTGGCAGGCCTGGCCGGCATCACCCTGGTCAGTCTTCAGCTGGGGGAGCGGGCGGCGGAACGCGCAGGATATGCGGGCGCGGCGCCGGTCTTCGATGCGGCACCCTTCCTCAGCGATTACGAAGAGACGGCGGCGGCGCTGGCAGCGCTGGACGGGGTTGTCACGGTGGATACCTCCGTCGCCCATCTCGCCGGCAGCCTGCGCCTCCCGGCAGCGGTGCTGCTGCCCGCCACACCCGACTGGCGCTGGGGGCTGAGTGGAGAGCGGAGCGCCTGGTATCCATCGCTCCGCCTCTATCGTCAGCCGGCGCTGGGCGATTGGCAGGCGCCGCTGGCGGCGGTCAGGGCCGCGCTTTCCGCGGCCTAAGACCGGGCTTTCTCGGCACGATCCAAAGCGGCGGAAGAATCGGGCGAAAGGTCGCTCGCCAGGAACTGCGCCGTTTCAGGAATGGCGATGCGAAAATCGTCGAGAGGTTCGATTGCCGCCGTGATGCCGTCACCCGCGGCGCCCAGAACATGGCCGCCAAAGTGGCGGTCGTCGCTGATGAAATGCAGATGCCAGCCGGCGACACCGATCGCCTTGACGTAGCCCGGCGTCCAGAAGCCAACCATGCTGCCGCTCACGTCATCGGTATGGAACTCGCCCTGATGGGCCGCCGCGTCCACAAGACTTTCCTGCGGCCCGACTTTGCAGGCGGCGCGGTTATGGACGTGGCGGAACCGGCCGTCGAGGCGCGCCGCGAAGAAGAGGTTGTCGCTCGTCCGCAGCCGGTCGAGCTGCCCGGTCAATTCCGCGAGGGACGCGAAGGGGTGCAAAACCTCTGTGCGCTCCGGGCTGAAATGCGTCACCATGGCGAAGGGCGCCTGCTGGCGATCCTCGGCCTGGTGCACGGAACCATCGCTCTGGATCTGGTAGAAGGCGCCATCCAGCACCACCATCTCGCCGTCGAGATCGACGAAGGTGCCGAGGCCGAAATTCCCATGCTCCCGCAAGGTGCCAACCGTCACGGCCCCGTCCAGCACGCCCTGCACCAGGGCGCCCGCGGTCGAGACCTGGAACAGCGTTCCATGCTCGACCTGAAGACGATCGGCCAGCGCGCGGGAGACGACATGGGCGATCGTCTCCCCATTCTCATGCGCGGCCTGGTGCAGCGCATCCCAAAGCGATTGCGAAATATCGCAGGTGAGGCGGGGCATGGTCCTGTCTCTCCCTCAGGCGATCACATCGGCATGCATGCCCTGGCCGAGCGCGGTGTTGTGGGAATAGTCGACCGGAATATCGATCAGCACCGGCCCCGGAATCTCCATCGCGCGGCGCAGCGTGGGCAGGAATTCATCCGCATGATTGATGCGGAAACCGGTGGCGCCGAAGGCCTCGGCATATTTCACCTTGTCGACCGGACCGAAATCGACGCCCGCCGTGCGGCCGTATTTCAGCTGCTCCTGGAAGCCCACCATGTTGTAGGTGCCGTCCGTCCAGATCATGTGGACGAAGTTGCATTTCAGGCGCACGGCCGTTTCCAGCTCCTGCGCCGAGAACAGAAAGCCGCCGTCGCCCGAGACCGACAGGACCTTGTCATGGGGCCGCGCGAGGCAGGCGGCGATGGCCCAGGGCAGCGCCACGCCCAGCGTCTGCTGGCCGTTGGAGATCAGCAACTGCTCGGGCCGGAAGCTATGGAGATAGCGCGCATGCCAGATGTAGAAACTGCCGATATCGAGGGCGAGTGTCACGTCATCCGTCATCACGGATTGCAGATCGCTGATGACGCGCAGCGGATGCAGGGGCGCGCTGCCGAGGGCGGCGCCGCGAGCCCGGATATCGGCCAATTCACGACGAACGGCACCCAGCAGCGGATGCGTGATCAGATCGGCCCGTGGCGCCAGCGTCCCTGCAAGCGCCGTGATGGTCGCTGCGATGTCGCCGAACAGTTCGACGGTTGGCTTATAGTCGCGGTCGATGGCGGCCAGGATATGGTCGATGTGAATGATCGGCCGGCTGCGGCCCTTGTTCCAGAAATAAGGGTCGTATTCGATGGGGTTGTAGCCGACCGTGATGACCAGATCGGCGGCATCGAGCAGTTCGTCCGATGGCTGGTTGTGGAACAGGCCGACGCGGCCGGCGAAGCAATCGAGCAGGTCGCGGGAGATGACGCCCGCCCCCTGGTATGTGCAGATGGTCGGCAGGGCATAGCTGTGCAGGAGGGCGCGGACGGCCGCTGCATGGGCTGGGCGGCTCGCATCCATGCCGAGCAGCAGCACGGGTGTGCGCGCAGCCTGGATCAGCTGCGCTGCCGCCGCGATCGCTTCAGCCGGTGCCGCGCCCAAGGGCGGCACGGAGACCGGCGTCAGCACGTCATCGGGGGCGGGGCCGTTCATGACATCGAAGGGCAGGCTGACATAGGCGGCACCCCGCCGGCCACTCTCTGCCGCGCGGAAGGCATTGGCGACCACTTCGCCGATGGCGTCCGCCGATTCCACTTCCGCCGCATAGCGCGTGACAGGCCGGAACAGGCTGACGGAATCGAGACTCTGATGCGTCTGCTTGAGCAGTTCCGACCGCGGCACGCTGCCGGCGAAGCCCACCACCGGCATGCCTTCGGAATTGGCAGTGGCGAAGCCGGTGACGAGATTGGTGGCGCCGGGGCCGGAGGTGACGGCGCACACCCCGGCCTTGCCGGTCATCTTGCCGATGCCGGCGGCGATGAAAGCGGCATTCTGCTCGTGCCGGCAGACGACCGTTTCGATTCCCGAGCCGATCAGGCTGTCGAAGACCCGATCAACCTTGGCGCCGGGGATGCCGAAGACATGGCGTACCCCTTGAGCCTTCAGATTGGCAATCAGAACCTCGGCGCCGCATGGCTCGGTCATCGTGCTCTCCTTCGTTTCGAGAGCGGACTTTAACGCCTCACCGACATGGGACAAATTACATTTCGGGTCGTGACCTCACCCGCGCCCGATGAAAGGCATGGTCGTCGCCATCACCGTTACGAACTGCACATTGGCTTCGGGCGGCATACTGGCCATGAAGAGGATGGTGCGGCCGACGTCGTCCACCTCCATGCGCGGCTCCACGGCAAGCCGCCCGTCTGCCTGCGGCACGCCCGCCGTCATCGCCTTGGTCATGGCCGTCGCCGCATTGCCGATGTCGATCTGGCCGCAGGCGATGTTGTAGGGCCTGCCATCCAGCGAGATGGATTTGGTGAGGCCGGTCACCGCATGCTTGCTGGCCGTATAGGGGGCCGAGCCCGGGCGCGGCGTATGTGCCGAAATGGAGCCGTTGTTGATGATCCGGCCGCCCTGCGGCGTCTGGTCGCGCATCATCCGGTAGGCGCCGTGGGCGACGAGAAACATGCCGTCGAGATTGACGGCCAGCATGTCGCGCCACTGCTCCCAGGTGAGATCGCCGAAATTGGTCGCGGGCGCCGCCATGCCGGCATTGTTGAAGAGCACGTCGAGCCGGCCATGATCCGCCTTGATGCGGGCGAAGAGGGCGTCCACGCTCGCGGGGTCGGTCACGTCCGCGGATACCGCAATGGCGGTGCCGGTGCCGGTGCTGGCCGCCGCCGCCGTCTCTTCCAGCGGGCCGAGGCGCCGGCCGACGAGGTAGACGGTATCGTTATCATTCAGCAGCGCCAGAGCCGCGGCGCGGCCCACGCCGCTGCCAGCACCGGTTACGAGACAAATGCGGTTCATAGGACGAGCTCCAGATGATTTCTTAAAATAGTTTTGGTTGGGCAAAGTGGCCAACTGCGTAGACAAAAGCGCACGTGAGTATAAAAGTGATAATTGGAATCAGGTTATCACTAAAAAATAGCTTCATACGAAGTACAGTAGCATCAAAGCATGTGATCTCCGGATGCTCGTGGCGTCGCTCTAATCGAACCCGGTTATAATCGATGTCCTCGTGATTTATGCTGTATTTCTGCAATGCCACTCTATATCTGTCTAGATAAGGCATGATGTCTGTATTGATCCCGGCGAATTCTAGCTCCCGGCGTATTTCGTTAATCTCTAACGCGCATCGATGATGCTGTTCGGCCTCAACACCATTTTGGCTAGCAAACTGTAGTAAAGAGCTTACGATGATGACGATCGATAGGGCGACCGTCAGAAGGTCGAGCAAGCTCCTTTGTGGTTCTTGATAAGACAAATAGTGGGGAGCCAGCGTCAGTATAACTACGTAAGCTGAAGCTAACGCCGTGAGCCACGTCAACTTACGATCGAGCGATCTTAGGCGTTTATGCGCTTTAAAGCGAGACCTCGTAGTTTCCTTCATGGAATTAACAAGATGGGTAAAATACTTTAGTTCAACCGCTCGGGCGGAAGGAGGCGCGTCGATCACGGTAGTTCGAGCTCCACCAGAACGGGCACGTGGTCCGAGGCCTGGGTCCAGCCGCGTGCCTCCTTGAGAATGTCGTGACGCTTGAGCGCGTCCTTCAGATCATGGGTAACCCAGACATGGTCGAGCCTACGCCCGCGATCGGCGGCGAGCCAGTCCCGCGCGCGATAGGACCACCACGTGTAAAGCTTCTGGTCAGTGGGCACGAAATGGCGCAGGGCGTCGTGGAAGCAGGTGTTCTGCCATTCGGTCAGAAGCGCCGTTTCGACAGGGGTATGCGAGACGATCTTGAGCAACTGCTTGTGGCTCCAGACGTCATGCTCCAGCGGTGCGATGTTGAGATCGCCCACGAGGACCGTGCGCTTGAGGTCTGGGGTTCTGGCAAAATGGTCCCGCGCGGCCGCCACGAAATCCAGCTTATGGGCGAATTTGGGGTTCTCGTGCGGGTCGGGGATGTCGCCGCCCGCGGGCACGTAGAAGTTCTGCAGCACCAGCGGCCCGCTCGCCAGGTCGATCTCGACAGCCAGGTGCCGGCAGTCCTCGCGCCCCACCCAGTCCTGCGTATCGGCATGCCGGCGCAGCGGCCGGCGCGAGAAGATGGCGACGCCGTTGTAGCCCTTCATGCCGCGAAACAGCACGTGCTCCATCCCGAGCGTTCGCGGCAGCTCCACCGGGAACAGATCGTCCGGGCATTTCGTCTCCTGCAGGCAGACGAGGTCCGGCTGAAGCCGATCCACCACCTCCTTCAGCAGCCCTTGGCGCAGGCGGACGGAGTTGATGTTCCAGGTGACGATGCGAAGGGTCTCGGGCATGGCTCGCAGAGATACGGGGCGGGGCGGCAAAAGAAAATCCCCGCCGAAGCGGGGATTTGTTTCGAAACCAATCTTGTCTCAGACGATCTTCACGTGAACTGGTGGCAGGCCGGAGATCATCCCCTCCAGCACGTCGCCGCGCGCGACGGCACCCACGCCTTCCGGCGTGCCGGTGAAGATGAGATCGCCGGGGGCCAGCGTCACGAAGGTCGAGAGCGTCGCGACGATCTCCGGAATGCTCCAGATCATGTCGGCGAGGTCGCCCTCCTGCCGTTCCGCGCCGTTGACGGACAGCAGGACATGCCCGTCCTCGCCGTATTTGCGGCCCATCTCGCTGGCCGGCACCATCTCGCCGATGGGGGCGGAATGGTCGAAGCCCTTGCCCATGTCCCAGGGCTTGCCGGCCTTCTTGGCGGCCCCCTGAAGGTCCCGCCGCGTCATGTCGATGCCGGCGGCATAGCCCCAGACATGGGATTTCGCCTGTGCTGCGGGGATGTTGGCGCCGCCGGTGCCGATCGCGACCACGAGTTCGATCTCGTGGTGCAGATCCTCGGTCTGCGGCGGATAGGGCATGTCGGCGCCGCCGGTCAGCAGGGCATCGGCGGGCTTGGTGAAGAAGAAGGGCGGCTCGCGGTCCGGATCACCGCCCATCTCGCGCGTATGGGCCGCATAGTTGCGGCCGACGCAGAAGATGCGGCGCACGGGGAAGAGCCCGCCGCCGCGCACCGGCACGGCCGCCTGGGGGGGCGCCGGGATGACGTAGTCCACCATCAGCCGAGCGCCGCGACGCCGGGCAGCGTCTTGCCTTCGAGCCATTCGAGGAAGGCGCCGCCGGCCGAGGAGACGTAGGAGAGTTCGTCGAGCACGCCGGCCTGACGCAGCGCGGAAACCGTGTCCCCGCCGCCGGCGACGGAGCGCAGCCGGCCTTCCTGGGTGAGGTCGGCCACAGCCTTGGCCACCTTCATGGTGGAGGCGTCGAAGGGCTGGATTTCGAAGGCGCCGAGCGGCCCGTTCCAGACCAGGGTCTTCATGCCGGAGAGGCGGTCGATGATGAGATCGGCGGTGGCCGGCCCGACGTCGAGCGCCATGCCGTCATGCTCGGCATCCACCGGCAGAAACTGGGTCGCCGCATGCGCCTTGAACTCCTGCGCGACGGTGCCGTCCACCGGCAGCAGGATTTCGCAGGAGCTGCCTTCGGCTTCCGCCATGATCTTGCGGGCGGTCTCGTGCAGGTCCTTCTCCTGCAGGGAGCGGCCGACCGGCAGGCCCTTGGCGGCGAGGAAGGTATTGGCCATGGCGCCGACGATCACCAGCACGTCCACCTTCGTCAGCAGATTGCCGAGCAGGTCGAGCTTGGTCGAAACCTTGGAGCCGCCGACGATCGCCATCACCGGACGCTCCGGCTTGGAGAGGGCGGCTTCCAGCGCTTCCAGCTCGGCCTGCATCAGGCGGCCGGCATAGCTCGGCAGGTGATGCGCGACACCTTCGGTGCTGCCATGGGCGCGGTGCGCGGCGGAGAAGGCGTCGTTGACGTAGACGTCGCCGAGCTTGGCGAGGGCCGCGACGAAATCGGGATCGTTCTTTTCTTCGCCGGCATGGAAGCGGGTGTTTTCCAGCAGCAGCACGTCGCCGTCCTGCATGCGGGCGACGGCTTCCTCGGCGGCGGGGCCGATGCAGTCATCCGCGAAGGCGACCGGGCGGCGCAGCACTTCGGCCAGGGCATCGGCCAGGGGCGCCAGGGACATTTCAGGGACGCGCTTGCCCTTCGGCCGCTCGAAATGCGAGAGCACGATCACCCGGCCGCCCTTGTCGGCAAGTTCCTGGATCGTCGGGCCCACCCGCTCCACGCGGGTCATGTCGCTAATGTGGCCGTCCCGCATCGGCACGTTGAGGTCGGCTCGCAGCAGCACGCGCTTGCCCTTCACCTCGGCCTGATCGAGCGTCTTGAACGTCATTCTGCGTCCCCTGAACGTCAGTTGGTCTTCTCGTGGGGGTCATTCCGCCCTGAGGGGGCGCCGAGGCGCCTCCACAGAGCGGTCCGACCGGGTCAGATCAGAGCGCGCCGAAGGCGGCGGCGGTGTCGGACATGCGGCTGGAGAAGCCCCACTCGTTGTCGTACCAGGACAGCACGCGCACCATCTCGCCGTCCACCACGGCCGTCTGGGTCGCGTCGAAGGTGCTGGAGGCGGGGTTATGGTTGAAGTCCGAGCTGACCAGCGGCTCGGTGTTGTAGCCGAGGATGCCCTTCAGCGGGCCTTCCGAGGCCGCCTTCATGGCCGCGTTCACCTCGTCCTTCGTTGCCTTCTTCGCCAGGTTCACGTCGAGCGAGACGAGGGAGACGTTCGGCGTCGGCACGCGGATGGCGGTGCCATCCAGCTTGCCCTTCAGCTCCGGCAGCACGAGGCCGACGGCACGCGCGGCACCGGTCGAGGTCGGGATGGAGGAGAGGGCGGCGGCACGGGCGCGATGCAGATCCTTGTGCAGCGTGTCGACCGTCTTCTGGTCGCCGGTGTAGCTGTGGATCGTCACCATGTAGCCGCGCAGGATGCCGAAGGTGTCGTGCAGCACCTTGGCCACCGGCGCCAGGCAGTTGGTGGTGCAGGAGGCGTTGGAGATGACGGTCATATCCTTTGTCAGCGTCTTGTCGTTGACGCCGTAGACGATCGTCGCATCCACGCCGTCGGCGGGGGCGGAGATGATGACCTTACGGGCGCCGGCATCGAGCAGCGGCTGCGCCTTCTCCTTGCTGGTGAAGATGCCGGTGCATTCCAGGGCGACGTCCACGCCCTGGAGCGGGATTTCGGCCGGGTTGCGATGCGCCGTCACCTTGATCGGGCCCCAGGTGCGGCCGTTCATGGTGATGACGAGGCTGTCGCCCTCGACCTTTACCTCGCCGGGGAAACGGCCGTGCACGCTGTCGTAACGGAACATGTGCGCATTCGCCTCGACCGAGCCGAGATCGTTGATGAGCACGGGGGTCACGTCGGTGCGCCCGCTCTCGATCATGGCGCGGAGCACCAGCCGCCCGATGCGGCCGAACCCGTTGATCGCTACCGTCACTGCCATAGTCAGCTACTCCTCATGTTGCATGCCCGAAGGGGCATCAGAGCTTTTTCTTCACCGCGATCACCAGCGCTTCCGCCGTAACCCCGAAATATTCACCCGGCCGAGCGGCCATCAGCCCGAGGCTCGCCGCTCCGATAAACTGTCCGTCGGTTCCAAGCCAGCGCCCCCAGCCGAAATCCGAGCCGGCTTCCACCGCGAGCCGCGGCGCTTCGCCCAGGACGTCCGCCCGGTACGCCTCGTTCTGGCTGACGAACAGCGACCAGCAGGGCAGCGAGACGACCGCGACCGAGATGCCGGATTGCGCGAGGATCGACCGGGCTTCCAGCGCCACCGCGAGTTCAGCCCCGCTGGCGATCAAAGTCGCAGCGCGCGCTTCATACAAGCCTGCGGCGACATAGCCGCCCCGCGCGCAGGCGTTTTCGGCGCTCTCTTGCCGCCAGCGCGGCATGGGGCGCGGCGTGTGGATCAGCACGCTGGGCCCGTCGTCGCGCTGCAGGGCGAGTTCCCAGCACTCGGCCGTTTCGATGGCGCAAGCCGGCCGGAAGACGAGCAGGTTGGGAATGGCGCGGAGGGACGCCAGCGGCAGGGCGGCGGCAGCTGCCGGATCGTTCTCGGCCTCGGCCAGGATATGGATCATGCGGCGGCCCTCGCGGGCGAGCGGCCGGATGGTTTGTGGCAGGCAATCGGCGCCAGTGGCCGCCGTCTCCGCGACCAGAGTGAGGCCGCCATGGCTCGTCATGCCGGCCAGCACGCCCGGCAGCGCCGTTTCGGTGCCGCCGAAGGGCACGTGGCGCCCGCTGAAATCGCCGGCGTCGATCGCGACGGCGCCGGGGACCGGGGCCTCGGCCTTGGCCGTGGGCAGGGTGGCGGAGGCGCCCGTGAGATCGGGAATGGCGGCCGCCATGGCCGCGGCGAAGGCGGCACTCGCGGCGCGCGGCGACAGGCTCTCCTCGCTGCCGATGAGCTTCGCACGCTCGGCGCGGGCGATGTCGCGCCAGCCGTCCGGCAGCCGACCGGTCAGCGCCCGCTCGAACTCGGCCGCCTGGGCATGGCGGGCGAGGCGCTTCAGCCAGCCGCGCCGCGCGGCGGTGTTGCGGCCGCCGGCCGCGCGCCATGCTTCGCGCACCTCATCGGGAATCTCTCCAGGCAGGATCCGGGGCGCCTGGTTGGGCGGGCGGCAGGAAATGTAGAGCGGCTTGCGGGCGCGCAAGGCGATGGAGAGCGCGCTCGAAATCGCCGCCGGGTCCTGCGCCGCGATGCGCTTCGTCGCCCAGCCCCAGCTCGCGAAGCGCTCCATCACCTCGGTCGCGAGTGCGGCCCCTGGCGTATGCGCCATGGGTTCCTCTACCAGCAGGGCAAGCTTGCCGAGCTTGAGGTCGGCCGCCTGCTTTGCCGCCTCGTAGGCAAGGCCCCCGGTCAGCTGCTCGGGATGGCTGAACAGCCAGGTCCGATGGTCGACCAGACTCTTGCCGAAGCGCGCCGCCATCATCCGCTCGGCTAGCGCCTGGCCCACTGCGAAGGCGAAGGCCTGGCCCGGCGCGGAAAAGACGGTGTCCACCCCGGGCAGGCTGAAGCTCAGTTCCGCCGGGTCGACGCCGCAGAGTTCCAGCAGGCTGCGCAGGATCTGGGCCTGCTGCCGGCAGGAGACGACGACGCGGTCGCGGTCCGCCCAGGCGGGGGCGGCGGCATCGAAGCGCAGCGCGCGGGTCCAGAGCGTCGTCGCGACCTCGACGATAGAGCTGCGGGCGGTCTCTTCCGTGGGCTGGCCCTCGGGCCGCATCGGGGCACCGGCGGCCGCAGCCACCCGTGCGGCGACATGGCTGCGCACCGCGTCTGCCATCCGATGCTGCCGCTCCGGCTGGCGTGCCTGCGCCAGAGGCGCCGGCTCGGCAGGATGCGGGCCCTTGCGGGAGAAGATGTCCGCAAGACGGGTCACCAGACCTCCTCGATTGTGCGGGGTCGCGTCGAAGGTGCGTTTTTTGACCGGATGGGCGGTGATCGGCAACCCCCCGGCCGCGCCCATGCCTGCCGGAGTGGCGCTCACGTTCGGGCGACGGACCCTGGGATCGTCCGGCCACGGCGCCAATTTAGGTCTCGTCCGCGCGCCTCCTCGCGAGGCGCTCTCTGAGATTAAAAAGGAGTAACGCCATGACGAACCGCAAGCCGATGCGCAACCGCTGGCTTCTCTCGACCACGCTCGGCGCCGGGCTGCTCGTGGTCTCCGCGGGTGCCGCGCTCGCGCAGAACGTCCCGGGCGAGAACGCGACCGGCGTGACCGGGCCTGCCACCAGCGCGGCGACGCAGACGATCACCCTGAAGCCGGGGCAGGTCGCGGGGACGGACACGGTGCTGCCGGCCGACACCGCCGGCAATCCGGCTGCTTCCATGGGAGATGCGCGCTTCGTGATGGCCGCGTCCCGCATCAACCAGGCCGAGATCATGATGGGGCAGCTCGCGGCGCAGCGCGGCGAGACGCAGAGCGAGCGCAACTATGGCGAGATGCTGGTCCGCGATCATACCCAGGCCACCGCGGCACTCCGCACCATCGCCGATCCGCTGCGCCTGCACATGGCGAGCCGGCCGGGCAAGATGGAAGTGGCGATGTATCAGCAGCTTCAGGCCGCGCCGGCCGGACAGTTCGACACGATGTTCAACCAGGCGATGATCCAGGGGCATGAGCACGCCATCCGCCTGTTCCAGATGGAGGCGACCCAGGGCCAGAGCGGCGCGCTGCGGTCCTTCGCGCAGGAGAACTTGCCGGTCCTGCAGCGCCACCTCCAGGTGGCCCAGTCTCTGAGCCCGATGGCGAGCCCCGCACCGATGGCAGAGGGCGCGGCGCCGGGCGTGATGCCGGGGACGCCTGGCATGGCGGTTGCTGGCCAGGCGCCGATGATGGTACCGCCGGGCCCCGCCACGGTGAATCGTCAGATCGACCAGATCCAGCAGGCGACCAGCGCGCCCACCTCCGGCAATCCGGATAGCTCCGCCGATCAGCTGAACGCCCGCGTCCTGACCGTCACCAGCGGCCCGTCCTAATCACGCGGGCCATCGGTATCGCTCGCCGGCTGCTCGCTGAGCAGAAGGCGGGCGAGCCGGTCGAACTCCGGAACCGACAGGGTTTCGGCGCGGCGGGTGGGCTCGATGCCTGCCCGCCCGAGGAAGGCTTCACCCCCGAGCGGCTTGAGGGCAGCCCGCAGCATCTTGCGGCGCTGCCCAAAAGCATGCTGGGTCAGCCGTTCCATGGACGCGAAGAGCGCGGCCGAGGGCTGTTCCGCTTTCGGGATCAGCCGGACCACCGCGGAATGCACCTTGGGTGGGGGCGTGAAGGCCTCCGGCGGCAGGCGGAGCGCGAGGGCGACGTCGCAGGTCCATTGCGCGAGGACGGCGAGCCGCCCATAGGCGCCGGTATCGGGCGCGGCGACGATGCGCTGCGCCACCTCCTCCTGAAACATCAAGACCATCCGCTCAAAGGCTGCGGCCTGCCGCAGCCAGCCGATCAGCAGCGGCGTGCCGACGTTATAGGGCAGATTGGCGACGATCTGCCTGGGCGCCGGCACCAGCGCCGCAACGTCCACCTTCAGAGCATCGGTGGCGATGACGGAGAGACGGCCCGGGAAATGGGCCGCGAGTTCTTCGGCGACCGCGACGCCCCGCGGGTCGATCTCGATCGCGGTGACATGGGCGGCTGGTGTCGCGAGCAAGGCCCGCGTCAGGCCGCCCGGCCCAGGCCCGACTTCGACCACCTGCCGCCCGGCCAAATCCCCGGCGATGCTCGCGACCCGGGCGGTCAGGTTCAGGTCGAGCAGAAAGTGCTGACCGAGGGCGTGTTTCGCCCGGAACTCGTGCCGGGCGATGACCTCCTTGAGCGAGGGGAGCGGAGTGCCGGCCGGGGGACCGGCCGGCCGTCCTTCCGTCACGAGGCCTGCATGATCTGGATCGAGCCCTGGCGGTGCAGCTGGTCCAGCTCCTGCTGGGCCGCGAGGCCGACGCGGCTCTGGAACAACTCTTCCGCCACCTGATCACGCGAGGGCAGGGACTGCGTTTCCGTCTGACGGCCGCAGATCATCACCATGGAGACGCCGTTGTCGGCGATCAGCGGCGGGCTCGGGGTGTTGTCGGGCAGTCGGGACAGCAGTTGCTGGAAAGCGGGCGGCGTTACCTGGGCGAGGTTGACCGGCCCCGGGTTGGATGGCTTCACGTTGCCGGCCGCCTGATTGGCCGCCTCGATGGCGGAGCAGCTCTTGGCGCTCTGGGCGATCGCGTGCAGCTTCTCGATGGTCGCGCGCTGCTGCGGCGTCGGGTTCTGCTGATTGAGCGGGCTGGAGAAGGGCAGGAAGACCTGGCGCACGTCCAGCATCACGGCGCCCGTATCGGTCTGGCCCGCGATCTGGCGGCCGCGGAGCTGCACGATGGTCAGACCGCCCGCGACCGGCACGGGATTGCTGATGGCGCCCACCGGCATCTGGGAGACGAGCTTGGCCACCGCCGGGTCCAGCTGATCGGGCCCGACCCAGCCGAGGGCACCGCCCTGCAGCGCCGTCTCGCCCTGGCTGAACTGCGCAGCGATGATCGGGAAGGGCGCGCCCTGCCGCAGTTGGGTGATCACCGATTCGGCGAATTTCTCGGCGCCCGGCGCCGCCTGGGGCGAGTTGATGGGGATGAAGATTTCACCGACGTTGTATTGCGCCTGGCCCTTCTGCTCCTTGAGCAGTGCGAGCTGGCGCGTGATGTCGGCGTCCGTCGGCCGGCCCATCTCGCCCACCACCTGGCGCAGCACCTGGTTCCAGGCGATCTGCGTGCGCACCTGGGCGATCAGCGTGTCGATGTTGATGCCGAGGGCGGCGAGCTTCTGGCGCAGCCCGCCCGCCGGCATGTTGTTGTTCTTCTCGATATTGGCGATGGCCTCCGCCACCTCCTTGTCGGAGACGACGATCTGGCGGCGCTCCGCCTCCTGAAGCTCGAGCCGCTCGTTGATCAGCTGCTGCAGGATCTGCGATTTCAGCCTGTCCACCACCTCCGGTGTCGGGCCTTGGCCGGTCGCCAGCGCGAAGAAGCGTGCACGGTTGGCCACGTCCTGATTGGTGATGACGTCGCCGTTGACGACGGCCGCGATGCGGGCGGTCTGCGCCTGGGCCTTGGGCGTGCCGAGACCGGCGCCTGTGCAGGCGAGCCAGGCGGGCACCACCGCGAGGCAGAGGAGTTTCAGGCGGAGGGACATGGCTTTGTTCAAAACTCCTGACATCCTGGACGGGCTAGAGCGCATTGAGGCCGATCGCCCCGATCGTCTTGAGGGTGATGGTTAGCAGCACGGTGGTGGAGCCGTCTTCCCCATCGATGGTGGTGTTGGTGTGGGAATAGGTCAGATTGACGCCGAAGCAGTTGTTCTGCCAGCCGATGCCGACGTTGGTGCTGTCGAGCTTGCCGGTCTGAACGTTCTGCTGCACCGCACCGTTGAAGCTCCAGCCTTGATAGTTGGTATTGAGGCCGAAGGTCACTTCGCTGCGCGGCGTGTAGTATTCGGCCGGCGGCGGGCTTCCATCGTAATAGTAATAGGGGTCGGTGGAGGAATAGAGATAGCCCGCGCTCACCCGCAGCGCCGGCACGCCGGCGGTGGCGAAGGTATCGATATACTTGTCCTGCAGGCTCTTGTGGTCGAGCCGGGTGCGGTAGGTGAGATCGAGCCAGCTCGTCGGCGTGTACGTCAGGCGCGCTACGATGTCGGACACGTTGTCGTTCAGGCCTGAGTCGGGCGCGAAGGTATCGTCCGTATGGGCGCGGTAGGACTGGCCGATCAGCCCGTCGAGCGCCGAGCCATTGTTGAAGAACCAGGTGCCCTGCAGGCCCACATTGGCGCGCACGCCGTTTTCGAGCCGGTCGATGCCCGGATACTTGTTGAATCCAAAGAGGTTCGCATCCGTGAACTGAAAGTCGAAGCTGTCTTCGTTCGGGATGTTCGTCGTGTTGATGTTGTTGCTGATGATGGGCGCTGCGATCAGCTGCACGATCGGCTTGATGAGCTGGGAGCCGAGGCGCCCTGAATCGTTGATGATCGGCCAGCTGTAGTTGAGTGCCACCTGCGGCAGGGCCCGGACTTCGGAGGCGCTGTCATGCGCCGCGTCGTAGTTCGGGAATTCGTTGAGGCTGGTCGCGTTGTAGCCCGCGGCGTCGAAGTGGAAGACCGTGCTCCACTGCTCGCCGAGCGCATCCTGGAAGGGTAGGGCGTAATTGCCGGTGATGGCGGCGCGCTGCGTGTTCGTGCCGTCGGTGCGTTCGATGTTGAAGGCCGAGAGATTGACCGAGGTGGTGCCGCCGAGGCCGTCCGGCAGGCCGGTGTAGTCGTAGACGGCATAGGGCAGGACCAGCGGCAGCTGGCTATTGGTCACGCTGCCGACCAGGCCTTGGTAGAAGCTGCTTTCGATCCGCGCATAGGAGCCCGCGCCGAAGCCTTCGAGGTAGAGATTGCTCTGCAACTCGTTGGCGTTGGGCAGGATCGAATAGTCGTTCAGATAGGCGACCGACGAGGCGCGCTGGATGTTGAAGCCCGCCCGCCAGCTAGGGTTGAGGTCGAACTGGCCGTTGGCGAAGAGCGCGCCTTCAAGCTTGCCTTTGTCGAAGCCGCTGGAGGCGTCGACGTTGAGCTGGCCGAAGTTGAAGCTGTGGCGCAGCTTCAGATCGCCCGCCAGGCCTTCCTTGGTGGAGAGGATCGGCGTGATGGTGGCGTCCGTCGATTTGTTGATCACCCAGTAGTAGGGGATGCTGGTGAAGGCGCCGATATGGCTGTTCACCCCGGCATTGGGGATGAGCAGGCCGCTCATCCGCTTCGCCGAGGGATCGGGGTGCGAGAAATAGGGCAGCCACAGCACCGGAACGCCGAAGAATTCCATCGTCGCGTCCTGATACTCGATCAGGTGGTGCTGCAAATCCTGTGTCGCGGTCTGCGCCGTGATCTGCCACAGCGGATAGCTCTCGGGATGCTTCGCGCAGACGTCGCAGGCGGTGTAGACGGCGCGGCTGAGTTCGTTGACCTTGCCTTCCGTCCGCCGCGCCCCGTTGGCAGCCAGCTTCGCGTTCTGCGGCAAGGTGACGTTGACCTGGGCAATGATGCCGTTGGTCATGTCCTGGCTCAGTTCTGCATAGTCGGCGTAGACCACCTGGCCGTCCGGCGAGATGAGCACGACGTGGCCGACCGCATCGGCGATGTTGGTGTTGCGGTCGTAGAGCACGCGATCGGCGAAGAGCACGTGGCCGGCCTGCCAGGCTTCGACATGGCCGGACAGGGTGACGATGTTGCTCTTCTGATTGTAGTCGATGCGGTCTGCCTTGAAGGCGACGGGCTGATGCTTGTCAAAGGTGGTGGCACTCTGCGCCCGCGCCTCGCGGATCAGGTTCGGCACGCCGCTCACGGTGATGAGGCAGAGGGTGCCGAGCAGGGCCTGGCGCAGGGTGAGCGGGCGACGCGGCTGCCGCCGTGGCGGACGCGACAGGCCCGAGAGAGACCGGTGCCGACGGTGGGGGGCGGAAGTCTTAGACATCGGGCGGGTCCTCAACCGTCTTCGAGATGCAGCAACAAGGCGAGCGCCAGCATGAGGCCTGCGGCCGATGGCGCCCAGGCTGCCAATACCACGGGCAGCGCGCCGGACTGCCCGAATTGCTGTGCGACCTGCGACAGCATGAAGAGGGCGAAGCCGGAGGCGACGCCCCCGCCGATCATGCGGGCGATGCCGCCGCGCCGGCTGGTCTGCATCGAAAAGCCTGCCGCCACCAGAGACATCGTGGCGCAGAGCAAGGGAAGAGCCAGCAGCGCCTGGAAGCGCAGCCGGTGCGCGACGGAGGAGAAGCCGGAGCGTTCCAGCACCCGGATGAAGCCGGGCAGCTGCCAGAAGGAGAGCGCGTCGGGGGCGGCGAAGCTCTGCTGGATACGGCTCACGTTGAGATCCGTCGGCAGGCTCATGACGTTGGGCGCCGTCGGCACCTGGCCGGGGACCAGGACGCGGGCATTGGCGAGCAGCCAGGCGCCGGGAGTGAGCTTCGCATTCTGGGCTTCGATCCGGTCGATCATCTTGTCGTTCGCGCCGATGCGGAACACCGTCATCGGCCCCGTGGTGAGCACGTCTTGGCGCATCATCACGCCCGTCGCGTGGATGATGGCGAAGCCGCCCTTCTGTTTCGTCTCGTCTCCCTGGCGCAGCCAGAGCTGGCCACCGTTGAGGGCGAGCGGCCCGCCGCCGGCATCGAGGAAGGTCTCCTCGATGGCATTCGCGCGGGCGAAGAACATCGCCGAGACCGGGCTTACCGCGATGTCGGCGAAAATACCAAGCGCGAAGGCGCAGATGATGGGGCCGAGCAGGAACTGCCAGGCGGAGAGGCCGGCGGCGCGGGCGACGACGAGTTCGGAAGACCGCGCCAGGCGCCAGAAGGCCCAGATGCCGCCCAGGAGGATGGCGAAGGGCAGGATTTCCAGCATGGCCCAAGGCATGCGGAACAGCGCCATCTCCACGACGAGGCCGAAGGTCGCGTCCGGCCGGGTGGCGGCGCGCCGCAGCAGTTCGAGGAAATCGAAGAGCGAGACGAGGCCGGTGAGCGCGCAGAGCATCGCGATCACCGAGATGAGGAAGAGGCGGCTGATATAGGTGGCGAGGATGCGGGAGAGGAACACGTCGTCAGCCCTCGCTCTGCCCGGGGGTGGGGGTGGGCGTGGCCGGAACGGGCGGCGGCACCTGCATGCGCTCGCGCCGGAACAGCAGCCAAGCCGCGATCAGCCCGGGCAGGATCGCCTGTAGCCAGACGAGCGGCAGGAAGGCGCTGTTGCGCGCCGCAAGATTGCCGAAGCTGAGGCCGAGGGCGACGAGGCCCACCGTGACGCCGACGCCGATCATGGGACGGGCGAAGCCGCCATGGCGGCGGAAGGCGCCGGTCAGCACCGAGGCGAGGGCGACGAGCGTGTAGGAGATGACGGTGAAGGGCTCCGAGAGGCGCCGATGCGCCTCCTCTCGCCATTTCGGGATGTCCTGCGGGCGGACCTCGTTCGGATTCGGGTGCAGCAGCTCGCGCAGCGACACTTCGGAATCGTCGCGGAAGCGCGTGTCGTCGCCGCTGGCGCTCGACGACAGGTTGATCTCGTTCTCGCTGAAGGTCAGCAGATTGAGCCGCCCGGTCTTCTTGTCCACCTCCTGGCGCGCGCCATTGAGCAGGATGACGCTCGGCCCATGCAGCCCGGGCACGATGTGCCCGCTCTGGGCGATGATGGTGGCGGCGTTCGCCGGGTCTCGCTCGTCATCCACCAGAATGCCATGCAGCATGCCGTTCGGATCGCGCTTGCGGACATAGACGGTGAGGTTCGGCGAAATGGTGGTGAAGACGCCTTCCTGGATCAGGAAGGCCGCGATGCGGTTGCGGATTTCGAACTGGTATTCACGGAAGGCGGCGAAGCTCGCCGGCACGACCGAGATGTTGAGCCACAGGCAGAGAGCGGCGATGAGCGTCGCCAGCACCAGAGAGGGCCGGGCCAGAGCGAAGGGAGAGAGGCCTGCCGCCCGCATCACCGTCAGTTCGCGGTCGCCGGCCAGGCGCTGATAGACGAATTGCACCACCACGAACATCGTGATGGGCAGGATGACGGCCACGAAGCTCGGCACCAGCAGAACGGTGAGCCGCAGAAAGACCACGGGCGACAGGCCGCGATTGACGATCAGTTCGACGAAGCGCAGCGACTGCGTCAGCCAGATCAGCGCCACCAGAGCCAACGTCACCGCTACGAGCGCCACGAAAATCTGGCGCAGGATGTAGCGGTCGAGCCGCCGGAGCGGGTTACGTATCGGAAAGGAGGCGAATGCCATCAGCGGTGTTCATATCCTTCGGGCCCTGCTGAGCGGCATGTCAGGGGCGCGCGCTTGTACTGGAGGCCGCGCAGATTCACAAAAACGACCTTTCGCGGCCCGTGCGTCCCTGCCATAGCGGGGCGATTCCGGCTATAGGATGTCGATGAAGAAGACGAAGCCGCCGAGAGTGCGGCCGCCGGCCCACCGCCTGCGCGACGCGCTGCTCCTGCCCTTGGCTCTGCTGCTCGTGCTCTTCGAGCTGACCTTGCAGACGATTGCCCGGGCCGTGCGTCACTTCGGGCCGCTGCGCCGGCTGGAGGCGGCGATCGCGCGCTTGCCGCCCTGGGCCATCCTGCCGCTCTTCCTCATCCCCGAAGCCATGAGCCATGTCGGCGGTTTCTACGCCGCCTATCTTCTGGCCCACCGCAAGCTCGTGGCGGCGACGCTGGTCGCCATTCTGGTCAAGGGCGTGGGCCTCGCCGTCGCACTCTGGATCTATCAAGCCTGCCGTCCCGCTCTGATGACGATCAGATGGTTCGCATGGCTGCATGGCAAGGTTGCGGCAGCCCGCATGTGGGCAATGATCCGCATCGGCCCCGCGCTCCGCCGCGTGCGGCGGGCGCTGGCCGCGTTGCGGGCGCTGGTCCCCTGGCACCGGCGCCGGCCGGAACCAGGGGCGGCGCATAGCGGCCGGCGCTTCGCCGCCATCCGCGTGCATGTTCGCCTCCGCGTCCGGCGGTTGCGGCGCTTCCGCTAGGCGGGCGCCGCCGCCGAGAAGTGCCGCCGGTAGTCGCTGGGCGCAACGCCGAGCTGGCGCAGGAAAGCCCGGCGCATCCGCTCCTCGTCTCCGAAGCCGCAGCGGCTCGCGATGCGGGCGACCGGCGTCGCCGTTTCCGTCAGCATGCGCCGCGCCGCTTCCAGCCGAAGGGTCTCGACGGTGCGGGCGGGCGTGGTGCCGCAGCGTGCGGCATAGGCGCGGGCGAAGCTGCGTGGCGACATGCCGACCTGTTCCGCCAATGCCTCGACGCGCAGATCGGCCGTCAGATTCTCCCCGATCCAGGCATGCAGGGCCTCGAAATCGCCCTGGCGGTCGGCGCTCTGCGCCGCGAGCAGTCGGCTGAACTGAGCCTGGCCGCCCGGCCGCTTGAGAAAGACGACGAGACTCTGCGCGACGGCGAGTGCCACGGCGTGGCCGAGATCCTCTTCCACGAGAGCGAGGGCTAGGTCGATTCCCGCGGTGACGCCGGCCGAACTCCACACCGTGCCGTCTTGCACGAAGATCGGGTCGGTCTCGACGCGCAGGCTCGGATAGCGCGCGGCGAGGTTACCGCACTCGGCCCAATGGGTTGTGGCGCGACGGCCCTCCAGCAGCCCGGCGGAGGCGAGCAGGAAGGTGCCCATGCAGACGGATGCCGTGCGCCGGGCCCGTGCGGCGGTGGCACCAAGCCAGGCGCGGAGGGCGAGGTTGTCCTCCTCCTGCCGCACCGTGTCCCCGCCCGGCACGATGAGCGTGTCGGGCGCGGCCGCGGCGTTCCAGGCTTCGGTCTCCAGGATGATGCCGGTGTCGCTGCGCACGGGGCCGCCCCGTTCGGAAACGGTGCGCAGCCGGTAGGCCGGGCGGCCGGTGCGCGCTTCATGCTCCTCGGAGGCCAGGGTGAAGACCTGAGCCGGTCCCGCGATGTCGAGCAGCAGGGCGCCGGGGAAGGCGAGGATCATGATCTCGCGCGGGGCGGCGGCGCTGGCAGGAAAGGAGGGCTGCTTGTCCTTCAGGTCGGAGGCGGACGGGTTCAGCATGCCGCTCATACGCATCCTCCTGAACCGGAACGGATCATCGCCATGACCGACGCATCCTCCCCTGTCAACGCGGGGCCTGCCCGCACCCTGCTCGATCTCGGCAATGCCGTGCCGCCGCAGCCCAAGCTTGGCGACAGCGTGCTGATCGTCATCGACGCGCAGGAAGAATATCGCAGCGGCGGCCTGCCGCTGACCGGGATTGAGGCGGCGGTCGGCCATCTCGCGGCGCTGATCGGGGCGGCGCGTGCGGCGGGTGCTGCGGTGATCCACATCGCCCATCGCGGCGCCGAGGGCGATTTCTTCGATCCGGTGGGCAAAGGTGCCATCATGGCCGAGGTCGCGCCGATCGAGGGCGAGCCCGTGCTGTGGAAGCCCGAACCCTCCGCCTTCACCGGCACCGATCTCGCGGACCGGCTGGAGGCGCTCGGCCGCCGCAGCCTCGTCATCGCCGGCTTCATGACGCATCTCTGCGTCAGTTCCACCAGCCGGGAAGCGATGGAGCGGGGCTATGCGGTGACGGTCGCCGCGGACGCCACGGCGACGCGGCCGCTGCCCGACGCGCTCGGCGGCGTTGATCTCACGGCGGGGGAGGTGCAGCGCGCCGCGCTTGCAGCGCTTTCCGACGCCTTCGCGCGGATCGAACCGGCTGCCGCCGCGCTGCAGGCCTGACGCTCAATCGCCTTCGGCCAGCCAGTCCTCGATCAGGCGGCGGGCGATGCTGTCCGGCCCCGGCAGGCGGAAGCCATGCGCTTCCGCGTTGCGGCATTGCTCGCGGGTGAACCAGCGCGCATCGGCCAGTTCCGCGTCATGGAAGGTGATCTCTTCGGATAGGCCTTCGGCATGGAAGCCGAGCATGAGGGATTGCGGGAAGGGCCAGGGCTGGCTCGAGTGATAGGTGACGGTCCCGACGGCGACACCGGTTTCCTCGGCGACCTCGCGCCGCACCGCTTCCTCCAGGCTCTCGCCCGGCTCCACGAAGCCCGCGAGGGTGGAATACATCCCCTCCGGGAAGCGACTGGCATGGCCGAGCAGGGCCCGGTCGTCCTTCAGCACCAGCATGATCACCGCGGGGTCCGAGCGCGGGAAGTGGTCCGTCCCGCAATTCGTGCAGTGCATGACGTGGCCCGCGCTTTGGGGCACGCAAGCGCCGCCGCAGACGCTGCAGAAGCGTGTGCGGCTCTGCCAGTGGATGAGCCCGCGCGCATAGGCGAGGATCGCCGCTTCGCCCTCCGGCAGGCTGCCGCCCAGGCCGCGAATGTCGGCAAAGGCCGCGCCGTCGGTCGGCAGCAGGATCTCCGGGGCCTCGTGCTGGTTGAGGTCGAGGGCGAAGACCGGCCGGCCCTGCCAGGCACCAAGGAAGATCCAGTGCTCCTCCTGCGGCGCGAAGCGCGCCGCCTCGGCGCCCGTGAAGAATCGCGCGGTGCTGCCGAGAAATAGGCTCTGCGTCCGCCAGATGGGGGCGATCAGCGCCTCGGGGTGCGCGCGGGCTTCGGCGAGGAAGGCCGCATCGGTGCGGCGTTCGGCCATGCGGTCGAGCGGGGCGCCCGTATAGACGTTCGGGCGCCGGGGGCGAATCGGGGGGAAGGGTAGGTTCTGGGCCACGCGCGTTGTTCGCATGGCATGTCCGGCCCGACAAGCGGCGATGGCGCTTGCGAGGCGCGGCCGGCGCGCGTAGATAGCGCCTCAGGGGGGTCGGCGGCGGACGAGCGCCTTGCCAACCCGGTCAGGTCCGGAAGGAAGCAGCCGTAACGAGTTCCGCTCGGGTCGGTGTCCGGCCCCCCGCTTTCCCAACATCCCCATCGGCCCGACCCATCCCCGCTTCGGCACTTGCCTACCGGCCGCTCCTGTCGTGTAGAAGGGCGCGTGGCCGAGAACGACACCCCTGACGATCCCTTGCCCGAACCGCCGGCCCCCGAAGGGGGCGGCCTCTTCGGCGATGCGCCGGCCGGCCATCAGGCCGAAGCCCCGTCGGCTGCCTATCGCGTGCTGGCACGGGCCTATCGTCCGGCCCGATTCGAGGATCTGATCGGGCAGGAGGCGATGGTGCGCATTCTGCGCCGCGCCTTCGCGACCGGACGCATTGCCCATGCCTTCATGCTGACCGGCGTGCGCGGCACGGGGAAAACCACCACCGCCCGCATCATCGCCCGCTGCCTCAACTGCACCGGGCCGGACGGGCAGGGCGGCCCGACCGCCGATCCCTGCGGGGTCTGTCCCAATTGCCGCGCCATCATGGCCGATCGTCATCCGGATGTGATCGAGATGGACGCGGCCAGCCGCACCGGCGTGGATGACGTGCGCGAGATCATCGAGGCGACGCGCTTTCGCCCGATGGAAGCGCGGGTGAAGGTCTTCATCATCGACGAAGTCCACATGCTGTCGCGGAACGCCTTCAACGCGCTGCTCAAGACACTGGAAGAGCCGCCACCGCACGTGAAGTTCGTCTTCGCGACGACCGAGCTGCGCAAGGTGCCGGTCACCGTGCTCTCCCGCTGCCAGAAATTCGACCTGCGTCGCGTGCCTGCGGCCGAACTCGCCGCCCATTTCGGGCGCATCGCGGCGAAGGAAGGGGTCGCCGTGGAGCCGCCGGCGCTGGAACTGCTGGCGCGCGCCGCCGATGGTTCGGTGCGCGACGGCTTGTCGCTGCTCGATCAGGCGATCGTGATGGGGGCGGCCGAGGGGGGTGCGATTACTGCCGAGGCGGTGGCCGACATGCTGGGCCTCGCCGATCAGGGCCTCGTCTTCGATCTTCTCGAACATGTGATGGCAGGCCGCGCGCCCCAGGTGCTCGCCATTCTGGATCAGGCGCATGAGCGCGGCGCGGATGCCAGCCTCGTGCTGCAGGACCTGCTGGCGCTGACCCATCTGCTCAGCCGCCTCAAGGCCTCCCCCGATCTGCGCGACAGTGCCGAGTTGCCGCAGTT
The DNA here is from genome assembly GCF_054665075.1 of Acidisoma sp. 7E03. Taxonomy (NCBI): domain Bacteria; kingdom Pseudomonadati; phylum Pseudomonadota; class Alphaproteobacteria; order Acetobacterales; family Acidocellaceae; genus Acidisoma; species Acidisoma sp. 7E03. The sequence continues at coordinate 49,072 of NZ_BAAFHE010000011.1, read as the reverse complement.
GCAGCGCCAGCGCGGCGCGGCGCTCGCCGAGCGGCTGTCGCTGCCGGTGCTGGGCCGCGCCTGGCAGATGCTGCTCAAGGGCGTTTCCGAAGTCGAACAGGCGCCAGACCGGCGGGCCGCCGCCGAGATGGTGCTGATCCGCCTCTGCTACCTCGCCGACCAGCCGACGCCGGGCGATCTCGTCCGCCGTCTGACGGGCCAGGGAGAGAGCGTGCGGCCGAACGCCGCGCCGCCGGGCCTGCCCGAAGGGGGCGATGGCGCTCCGCGGGCGATGATGGGCGGCGGCGGCAGTGCGGTGCTGCGCGCCGTACCCGCCGTGGCAGCCCCCGAGGCCGCGGCAGTGGCCGCCCCCGAGACGGCGCTTGCGCCGCCTGTCCTCGATGGACCGCCGCCGCACGACCCGATACCCGCGAGCTTTCGCGACGTCATCTCCCTGGTGCGCGACCGCGGCGAGATGACGCTCTACGGCCATCTCCTGCACTCCGTGCATCTCGTCCGCTATGCGCCCCCGGTGATCGACATTCGGCCCGAGCGGGATGCGCCGCGGGATCTCGCCAGCCGCCTCGCGGCACTCCTGGCGGAGACCACTGGCCAGCGCTGGACCATCGCGCTGTCGCATCAGGATGGCGAGCCGACGATCGACCAGCAGCGTCAGGCGGCCGATCTGCAGCGGGAGGAGGAAGCGGCGAGCCACCCGCTCGTGCGCGCCATCATGGAAGCCTTCCCAGGTGCGCGGCTGCAATCGGTACGCGATCCGCTGGCTGACGAATACCGGCTGCCGCCGGCCGTGGCCGCGGCGCCCGACATCGCCGAGGGCAGTGACCCGGATGATCTCGTCCTGCCGGACGACATGCCGGACTTCGCGCCCTTCGACGCCGAGTTGATCGACGAGATGGATATGGAGAACGACCGATGAAGAATCTCGCGGGCCTCATGAAGCAGGCCTCCCAGATGCAGCAGAAGATGCAGGAGATGCAGGCGGCGCTCGAGCAGGCCGAGGTCGAGGGTCAGGCCGGCGCCGGCATGGTGACCGTCGTGCTCAGCGGCAAGGGCGACATGAAGCGCGTCAAGATCGACCCGAAGCTGGCCGATCCCGCCGAGATGGAGATGCTCGAGGATCTTCTGCTCGCGGCCCATGCCGATGCTCGCCGCAAGGTGGACGCGATGTCGGCCGAGCAGATGCAGAAGGCGACCGGCGGGCTGCAGCTGCCGCCCGGCATGAAGCTGCCGTTCTGAGGAGCGGGGCCCGCCGGCATGGGCGGCCCTGAAATCGACCGGCTTGTCGGGCTGCTCGCGCGGCTGCCGGGGCTCGGCCCGCGCAGCGCGCGGCGCGCCGTGCTCAAGCTGCTGCAACAGCCCGAAACCCGCATGCTGCCTCTGGCGCAGGCGCTGGTGGAGGCGGCGCGCGCCGTCCACCCCTGCGGCATCTGCGGCAATCTCGATGCCCAGGACCCCTGCGGCATCTGTGCCGATCCAGGCCGCGACCGCACGCTGATCTGCGTGGTCGAAGGCGTGGGCGATCTCTGGGCGATCGAACGGGCGGGGGCGCATCGCGGCCTCTACCACGTGCTCGGCGGCGTGCTGTCGCCGCTGGCCGGGATCGGGCCGGAGGACTTGGACGTCGGTGGCCTGCTCGCGCGGCTGGAAGACGGGACGGTGCGCGAGGTCATTCTCGCCCTCGGCGCGACGGTGGATGGCGCGGCCACGGTGCATTGGCTGGGCGATCGGCTGGCTTCGGCCGGTGTCACTGTCAGCCGCGTCGCCCAGGGCGTTCCGATCGGCGGGGCGCTGGAGGTGCTGGACGACGGCACGCTGGCGACGGCGCTGCGCGCCCGCAGGCCTGCCTGAACCCCGCCACAAAGGTCGTTTCAATATGTTAAAGTCTCTGCGCCGCCCGGGGCTGGCCAGCGATTTCGATTTTCATTTAAGAGGTTGATCCGCGGTCCTCCGTCAGGAGGGCACAGCATCCTAAAGGGGAAACACACGATGATCCGGCTGAACACCATCAAGATCCTGGCGCCGCTCGCGGCCCTCGGCGTGCTGGCTGGCTGCGCCGCACCGACACCGACGGGCCCGACGATCACCGCCGTTCCCCCGGCCGGCAAGAGCCTCACCCTGTTCCAGAACGAGGACTACACCTGCCGTAACTATGCGCAGCAGGCGGTGGCCTATCCGGCGGCGACCCAGAACAGCCAGGGCAATGGCGTCGCGACTGCCGCCATCGGCACGGGTCTCGGTGCGGCGGCGGGTGCGCTGCTGGGTGCCGCCGCCGGCAATGCCGGCATGGGTGCGGCGATCGGCGCCGGCGCCGGTCTGCTCGGCGGTTCCGCCGTGGGTGCGAGCCAAACCCAGCACAAGGCGCAGGGCCTGCAGCAGATCTACAACAACGCCTATGCCCAGTGCATGACCTCCAAGGGCAACGGCATCGTCCCCGGCTACGGCTACTGACCGACGACGCCTAACGCGCGACGCGGGAGCATCGGACGCCGATATCGGCGGGGCCGGTGCTTCCCATCGCCGGAATCCCTCCCATCTGATGGTTCATGCCGGGTGGCGTCGCCTTGCGGGCGCGCCACTTCCATCAGAAAGGAGCGTTCCGCATGAACAAGGATCACATCGAAGGCGCTTTCGACGAAGCCAAGGGCACCGTGAAGGATGCCGTGGGCGGCGTGATGGGCGACGCGAAGACCCAGGCCGAAGGCAAGGCCGACAAGATCGCCGGCCGCGCCCAGCAGGTTTGGGGCGACGCGCGTGACGCCGTCGACGATCTGGCGGCCGACGCGGCGGAGGCCGCGGCCGAACTCGCCGATCATGCCGAGCCGGCCTTCCGCCAGACCGCCGAGGCCGTGCGCCAGAAGGCCAGTGCGCTGGGCGGCAAGGTCTACGAAGCCGGTTCCGCCGCAGGCAGCACCGTCGCTCATACCGTCAAGGAACAGCCTATCCTGACGCTGATCGGCGCCGCGGCGATCGGCTATCTCGCAGGCTATCTGCTGCACTCCTCGTCGAGCCCCTTCGCGCCGGAGCCGGAGCCGCGCTACCGCCGCATGGCGCGTCGCTGGAGCTGAAGCGTCGTCACGCGGGGCGGCGCGGTCAGCCCGTGCCGCCCTCCGCGGGCCAGACGCTGGAGACGGCTTCGCTGAAGCGCGCTTCCTCGGTCGCAGGCGCAGGCTCGGCCGCCTCGTCGGCCATGATCCGCCAGGCGCCACCGCTGAGGATCTCGAAGGGCCGAAAGCGGGTCTTGTAGGCCATCTTCCGGCTCTCGGAGACCCAGTAGCCGAGATAGACGTAAGGCAGGCCCATCGACCGGGCCTGCGCGATCAGATGCAGGATCGTAAAGCTGCCGAGGGATTTGAAGGCGCTACCGGTCTCGTAGAAGCTGTAGACCGCGGAAAGCCCGTCAGCTAGGCGGTCGATCAGGCAGCAGCCCACGAGGCTCTGCGCCGGGTCCCGGAACTCCACCAGGAAGGTGTCGATAGGCGTGTCCTCGATCATCGCCCGGTAGTCATAGAAGCTCATCGCCGCCATGTCGCCTTCGGCATGGCGCGCGCGCTGATAGCGCTGGAATAGCTGATACTGCTCGACGCTCGCGATTGCCGGCACTTCCCGCGCGGTCAGCGCGATGTTTGACCGCAGCAGGCGGCGCTGGCTGCGATCCGGCTCGAAGAGACCGACGGGGATGCGGATCGGCACGCAGGCGCGGCAACTGGGGCAGACGGGGGCATAGGCGATGTTGTGGCTGCGGCGGAATCCGGCGCGGGACAGCCGGTCGTGCAGAGACTCGGCCTCCGGCCCCGTGAGTTCCGTCACCACCTTGCGCTCGGTGCGGCCCGGCAGATAGGGGCAGGGCAGCGGTGCGGTGGTGTAGAAGAAATTCGGCCGACGGATGGTCCGGTAGTTCATCGCCGCCATAGGCCTCCTGCTCCGCGCGGGCTGCGCGGCTTCTGCAGATGTCGTGTCACCATCGCCGCGGCTCCAGGGCGCCCGCGCGCACGATGACAAGACCGGACAGCATGTCGTGGATCGCGCGGCGCCGGACGGTGAAGAGGGCGACGGCCAGCCAGATCACGCCGGCCAGGAGCGTGAGATAGAGCAGACCGGTGAAAGCGATGGCCTGCACCAGCGTGGCGCGGCCCAGATCGTCCGACCGCCGGGTGGTGAGGCCGACGGTCATCTGACCGGGCGTCGCCATCGCGGGGCTCGCGATCCAACCCGCGAGATAGACGAGGGCGACCAACAGCACGAGATGCGCCGGCCCGTGCAGCAGGCCGAGGCTCATGACGTGGATGAGTGCGAAGACCAGGGCAAACCCCAGGGTCAGCAGCATGATGAGGAAACTGTCGATGAAGAAGGCCGCCACCCGGCGGCTCGGCACGCCCCAGGTCAGGCTGTCGTCGTCAGCGGGCAGGGCGTTCATCATCGTGCTCACGGCTGGGATTTTGGCATGATCCTGATCTGCCGGGAAACAACATTCGGTTCCGGTCCGAGTTGCACGCGGGCGCCCGCGCGCCAGCGTTGCAGGAAATCGAAGGCGTGCTGATCCAGCAGATCGCCGGACTGGCCGGGTGCAATGATGAAGAGGCTGCGGTCGAGATTCGCGATGTCGTAGACGCCGCGGAACTCCGCCCCGTGCACGGCGGTGAATTCCGCGCGCCCGGGCCCGAAGCCCGGCGCCTGGGCCTGCACGGTGGTCTCATCCCCCGGCACCGGCACCTGCGCGTCGCCGAGGGCGCCGATCACAGGCAGCCGCGCCACGATCGGATGCGCGAAGAGCGCCGGATGCGCGCGGCCCCAGCGCCACTTCGCGGCATCCGCGCCCCAGAGCGGCCGCAGCTTGGCGATGGCATCCTGGAGTGCTGGTCCCAAAGCGGGGCGGCAGTTGCCGCTGCACCACAGCGCCGCCGCCCGGTCTGCACCGGCCTCGGGCAGCAGCAGGCTGAGCACGAAGCGGTCCCGCGCGACGGCGGGGCTGTCCTCCGGCACGCCGTTCGCCTTCAGCACGCGGTCGCCGAAGGCGCGCATCCAGGCATCGAAGATGAGCGGCTGCGGCAGGTCCGCGCTCATCCGTCCGTCCCAGCTCTGCAGCAGGGTCAGTGCAGCGGCGGCCGGATCCTGCGGCGGCAGGCTCACCGTCTTCAGCACCGGCAGCAGGCGCTGGGCGAAGTTGCTGACGACGTCCATCTGCATGGCGGCGAAGCCGCGCAGACTGGTTTCCGGCTGGGCTGCGAGCAGGGTGCGGATGCGGGTGGCGCGCCAGTCGCCGTAGGTGTCGCCACTGATCATGACGGGAAAGTCAGGCCCAGCCGTGGGTTCGTTTGCGTTGACCAGAAAACCGGACGGTGGATTGACAGCGTGCGGCAGGGCGGCCCCGCTGGCCCAGCCCGTCCAGTCATGCGCGCCGTCCGCGCCATCCACCGGCCAGCGCCCGTCACCGGCGCGCCGCACCGGCACGCGGCCCGTGGTGTAGAAGGCGATGTTGCCGGCGGTGTCGGCTGCCATGAGATTCTGCACGGGGCTCGTGATTTGCGTTGCCGCAAGACCCGCATCCGAGACCCAGCGCGCATTGTCCAGTGCGAGGAGACCGTTTGCCGCCGTGTCGTGCGGGGCGAGGCTCGCCATCTCCACGGTGAGCACCGTGCGTGCCTCGGGTCCGTCGCCAATCACCGGCCCGTGCCGCGTCGTCCGCACGTCGAGCACGACGTCCGGCTGACCGCGCACCTGGATGACTTCGCGGCGGTGGCCGAAGGGCCGCGGTCCGTCCGGCGTCTCGTAATGCTGGCCGTCGGTGGTCACGTGTTCGATGAACACGTCCTCGGTATCCGCGCCCGTGGTCGTGAAAGTCCAGGCGACGTGCTGATTGTGGCCGATGACGAGGAAGGGGACGCCGGGGACGGTGGCGCCGGCCAGAAGGCCGTTCGGCGTATCGATGCGGGCGAGATACCAGATGCCGGGAAAGCCGTAGCCGAGATGGGGGTCGCCGGCGAGCAGGGGGCGCCCGGTATCGGTGTGGCTGCCCGCCGCGGCCCATTCGTTGGAGGCTTGCGCCGGCTGGGTGAAGGGCTCTGGGAAATGGCGCAGCAAGGCGAGCGTCCGACGTGCCATTGCGGCCGTGCCCGGCGGCATCGCCGCCGCTTCGTCCGTCCGCTTCGTGGGCAGTGCCGGCGGCCACAGGCTGTCGATCTGGGCGCGCGGCATGGTGCCGGAGAGCGAGAGGCGCGCAAGCTCCGCCTGCCAATTTCCCGAGAGCCAGAGGCCCATCATCTTGCCCCAGAGCAGGCTGTCCGCGACGGTCCAGGGGGCAGGGCGGCCCAGCAGCACGTATTCGGGGGCGGCGAAGCGCCCGCGTTTGGCAAGCCAGGCGTTCACCCCATCCGCATAGGCCTGCAGCATGGACCGCGCCGCGGGCGACAGGTCGGCGACATCGGCCTCCGCGCTGGCCCGCAGCCCGAGCGTCCGCATCTCGCGGTCATTGTCGAGCGCGCGGGGGCCGAGCAGGGCCGCGAGGGTGCCACCCGCTGCCCGCCGCATCAGGTCCATCTGGAAGAAGCGGTCCCGCGCATGGACGTAGCCGAGAGCGGCGGCGGCATCCGTCTCGGAGGCCGCCCGGATGAAGGGAATGTCGTTGCTGTCGAAGGCGACGCCGACGGGATCGGTGACCGTCGCGATCGTCACCACGTCGTCCTGCGGCGGCAGAATGCGCCAGAGGATGGCGGCGAGAGTCGCAGCCACGATGCAGACCAGCAGGACGGCTGCCGTCAGCGCGCGTCTCCACGCCCGTGAGAAGCGGCGCCGGGCGGGGCGGCCAGCCGGGCTGCGCCTGTCCTCGGTCTCTGCGATGATGGCGGTCCCCGATGGTTGAAAGCCTTTGCCGCAAGGGTCATGACTGGGGCGGAAAGTGCAAGTGCCGTCTGCATGACGGTCGGGAGGAATGCCATGGAACCGCGGTCAGGCTCGGTCCGCTATCTGCTGACGGACGGCTTTCACGACATGGCTTTCACCGAATGGGGACGGGCAGGGGCGCCGGCCGTCGTCTGCGTTCATGGTCTGACCCGCCAGGGGCGGGATTTCGACCGCCTGGCGCGCAGCCTGGCGCCTGACTTTCACGTGATCTGCCCCGATCTGCCGGGGCGCGGCGGGTCGGACTGGCTGTCCGATGCCAGCCTCTACCAGCCGCTGACCTATGTGACGGCGCTCGCCGCCCTGCTCGCGACCCTGCCGCCGGCCGTGCGCTGGGTCGGCACCTCCCTGGGCGGCATCTGCGGCATGATCCTGGCGGCTCAGCCGAAGACGCCGATTATCCGCATGGTTTTGAACGACATCGGCCCCTTCATCCCGGAGGCGGCCGTGGCGCGGATTCGCGACTATCTGGAGCCGCCGCCGGTCTTCACCGACCTTGCCGCGCTGGAAGCCCATCTGCGGCAGATCCATGCGCCCTTCGGCGTGCCGGACGACGGCGCCTGGGGCGAGATGGCGGCGGCCTCGCACCGTGCGGTGCCGGGCGGGGTGACGCTGCATTATGATCCGGCCGTGGCACTCGCCATGCGCGCGGGGGCCGTGGCGGACGTCAACCTCTGGCCGTTCTGGGAAAAGATCGAGGCTCCGATTATGACGATCCGCGGGGCGTTGAGCGATCTTCTTCTTCCCGAGACCTTCGCACAGATGGCGCGGCCGGAGGGCGTGCAGCTTGAACTCGCAGGCGTCGGCCACGCCCCCGCGCTGATGGACGCGGCGACGATTGATGCCGTGGGGCGGTTTTTGCGGCAGGATTGAACCAGCCATCCGTCTCGGGGGAGAAACTCTTCCCCAAATGCATAGCCGGGGACGGCCCCGGTGGCCATAATTTCACTTGCGCCCTGGGGCCCCTGCCCGCATAACCCGCCGCCTTGGCCCCAGGGGGCATGCCATGAGGGCATGTCCAACAGGCCGTCCTACTGGTTGAGGGAGCATGCGCATGAACGCACTTGCCCGACTGGGGATGGTCTCGGATTTCCCGAGCGAGAACCAGACGTCTGCAATCACCGCCGAGGCGGAGGCGCAGAAGGATTATTGGATCGAACGCGACGGGCAGCGGTTCGCGGGCACGCATCTGCTGGTCGATCTCTGGGGTGCGAGCAATCTCGACGCGCCGGATCACATCGACCGCGCCCTGCGCGAGGCGGCCATTGTCTCCGGCGCCACGATCCTGCATTCGCATTTCCACCACTTCTCCCCGAATGGTGGGGTGTCCGGCGTGCTCGTGCTCGCCGAGAGCCACATCTCCATCCACACCTGGCCCGAGAAGAACTTCGCTGCCATCGACATGTTCATGTGCGGCGAATGCGACCCCAACCTCGGGATCCCGGTGCTGCAGGCGGCCTTTTCGCCGTCGCGGATCGACCTGGACGAGCAGCGCCGCGGCAGCCGCGGCGAATAAGCCGTCCAACCACCTCCCTCGCTGCGTGAAACGCATCCCGCCTGTGGCGCCTGCCACGGGCGGGATGCGCCCGACATGATTTTCGGAGCAGGCCATGGCGACCGATAGCTGGCTCAACGAAACCCTCTATCCCGACTGGGGGCAGCGCTTCCGTGTGAAGCGGGAACTCGCCCGCGTACAGAGCGACTTTCAGGACATCGCAGTCTTCGAGAGCGAGAGCCATGGCCGCGTGCTCGTGCTCGACGGTGTGATCCAGATCACCGAGGGCGACGAGTTCGTCTACCAGGAAATGCTGACGCATGTGCCGCTGCTGGCCCATGGCGAGGCGCGCCGCGTGCTCATCATCGGCGCGGGCGACGGCGGCGTGCTGCGCCGGGTGCTCGAGCACAGCACGGTGGAGAAGGCCGTGATGTGCGAGATCGACGGTGAAGTCGTTCGTCTCGCCAAGGAGTTCATGCCGGGTATCGCGGGCGACGCCTGGACCAACCCGCGTGGCGAAGTCATCATCGGGGACGGCATCGACTATGTGCGCCGCGCGCCCGATGCGAGTTTCGACGTCATCATCGTCGATTCCACCGATCCGATCGGCGTCGGTGAAGTTCTCTTCACCGACGAATTCTACCAGAACAGCGCGCGCATCCTGACCGCCGGCGGCCTGATCGTGAACCAGTGCGGCGTGCCCTTCATGCAGGCCGACGAGCTGCGCGAGACGAGCCTGCGCCGCCGCCAATTCTTCCCGCATGTCGGCGCCTATGTCGCGGCCGTGCCGACCTATGTCGGCGGCTTCATGACGCTCGGCTGGGCGGCGAAGCAGCCGGGCATCGCGCGCGTTGACGTGGAAACCATCCGGTCGCGCGCCGCGCGCGCCGGGATCCTCGGCCACACCCGCTATTGGACGCCGGAGGTACACCATGCGGCCTTCCAGCTGCCGCCCTATATCGCGGAGCATCTGCCGGCCTGACCGGCCTCTTCCCAGCGGCTCGGATCGCCTTCATTCTTGGGTGCCCCGAGCCGTGAGGAGAGAGACGATGGCGCGTGCCCGATGAATCCGATGAGCTACCTTCTCATCGCCATAGGCGGTGCCATCGGCAGCATGGGCCGTGCCTGGGTCGGCACCGTGGTCGCGCGCAGCCTCGGGATGAGCTTTCCCTGGGGCACCCTGATCATCAACGTCGTGGGGTCCGCCGTCATCGGCATCGTGGCGGCCACGGCGCTCTCGCCGAGCCGCACGGTGGTTTCCCCAGAACTGCGCATCTTCCTGATGGTGGGCTTCTGCGGCGGCTTCACCACCTTCTCGTCCTTCAGTCTGCAGACCTTCGAACTGCTGCGCGACGGACGGGCGGCCGCGGCACTCGCCAACGCCCTGGCCTCCGTCCTACTCTGCATCGCTGCCGCGGCCGCCGGCTATCTCGCCACGGCCTCGCTCGTGCCGCGGTAGGGGACCGAATCCTAGGCGGCGCTTGCCATTTCCGCCCGAGTTTGCTCCAGATCATGAGCAGTCTGCAGGTTCATCCAGAACTCGGCGCTGTTGCCGAAATGATTCGAAAGAAGAATCGCCGTTCGGGCGGTGATACTGGTCTCGCCACGCAAAAGGCGCGTCACCAAGTTGGGAGGCACTCCAAGGGCGCGCGCAAGGGCGCGCGCGGAGAGGCCCAGTGGCTCCATGAAATCATGGCGCAAAACATCCCCGGGGGTGATGAGCCCGATGGAATCGCCTTCATCTGACCCATCGTTAGTGGCGCGGTGACGGCGCGGCAGCTTTTCTGTCATCCATGTCTCCTAGTGATAATCCGCGATTTCCACTTCGTAGGCATGGCCATCCCGCCACATGAAACACAGTCTCCACTGATCGTTGATCCGAATGCTATGATGCCCCGTACGATCACCCTGGAGGCGCTCCAGCCGATTGCCGGGCGGCACGCGCAGATCATTCAGTGCAATGGACGCATCCAACAGCCGCAGCTTGCGGCGTGCCGCAAGCGCGAGATCCGGGGGAAACCCTTTGGGAAGCCTATTCGCAAACACCGCTTCCGTGCGCCTGTCGCGGAATGACTTGATCACCCCGTTACATAGAACGTAACATCGTTCCTGTAAAGATCGTCGGCATGCGCGGTGCCGCCCCTCAGCTACTTCTGACGGAGCAGCGCGCCGGCGAGATAGAGCGAGCCGCAGATCAGCACTCGCGCCGCGGGCGCTTCGGGTTTCGTCGCTCGCAGCCGGCTTAGCGTCTCCGCCACGCGGCCGCCAGGCCGAGCCACGCCGCCTGAGGCGGCAACGACCTCCTCTACCGGAAGCGCCAGATGCTGCCCGGGCTCGGCGACCGCCCAGACGCTGGCGGCAAAGGGCAGCAGGGGCTTGAGGAACTCCGCCGCGTCCTTGCCCTGCTTCATGCCGATGACGAGATGCAGTGGCCGGTCCGTCCAGGTCGCGAGATGAGCCGCGAGGGCCACACCCGCTCCCGGGTTGTGGGCGCCATCCAGCCACAGCTCCCAAGCGGCCGGCAGCAGTGCGGCGAGCGATCCGCCCAGGCGCTGCATCCGCCCCGCCCATTCGGCCCGGCCTACGCCGATCTCGAAGGCACGGTCCGGAATCATCAGGCCAGAGGCGCGCAGCGCCGCGACCGCGATGCCGGCATTGTCGTGCTGATGCGGCCCCGCGAGGGACGGGCGGGGCAGCGCGAGCGGCCCGTGTGCATCCGCATAGGCGAGCCCGTCCGGCGTTTCGGAAATCGTCCAATCCCGCCCGCGCGCGAGCAGAGGCGCGCCGCGTTCCGTCGCCCGACGGGCGAAGACCTCCAGCACGTTCGGCGCCTGCGCGCCGGTGACGACCGGCACGCCTGGCTTGATGATGCCGGCCTTCTCCCCGGCGATCCCGGTCAGGCTGTCGCCGAGAAAGTCCCGATGGTCGATGGAGATCGAGGTGATGGCGCAGGCGGCCGGGCGCTCGATCACGTTGGTCGCGTCGCCGCGGCCGCCGAGGCCCACCTCCAGAATGCAGAGATCGGCCGGATCTTCGGCAAAGAGCAGGAAGGCGGCAGCGGTGATGACCTCGAAGACGGTGATCGCCGCGCCGTCGTTCACGCGCTCCACCCGTTCCAGGGTTTCCGCCAGTCTTTGATGGCTGACGAGCCCAGCCGACAGGCGGATGCGTTCGTTGAAATCGATCAGATGCGGTGACGTGTAGACCTGGGTGCGTAGCCCGGCAGCCTCGGCAATGGCACGGGCGAAGGCGCAGGTGCTGCCCTTGCCGTTGGTGCCGGCAACATGCAGTACCGGCGCCAGCCGCTGGTGCGGATTGCCGAGCTTGCCGAGCAGGCCGTGCAACCGCCCCATGTCGAGGTCGATCGCTCGCGGATACAGGCTGAGGAGCCGCTCCAGGATGCCGTCGACACGCGGGTCCTGGCTGCGCTCGCGCTCGCGGATGGCGAGGCCCGCCATGATGCGTGGCGCCTCAGGCCGCGACGGGTTCCGGCGCCGGCGCTTCGGTCGCGGCGGCGGGAAGCAGCAGGCCGATCACGCGGCCCAGGGTCTCGGCCATCTCGGCGCGGCGCACGATCATGTCGATGATGCCGTGCTCATAGAGATATTCCGAACGCTGGAAGCCGTCGGGCAGCTTCTCGCGCACCGTCTGTTCGATGACGCGGGCGCCGGCGAAGCCGATCAGTGCGCCGGGTTCGGCGATCTGGATGTCGCCCAGCATGGCGAAGCTCGCAGTCACGCCGCCGGTCGTGGGGTCGGTCAGCACCGTGATGTAGGGCAGGCCGGCTTCCTTCACCATCTGCGCCGCGATCGTGGTGCGGGGCATCTGCATGAGGCTGATGGCGCCTTCCATCATGCGGGCGCCGCCAGAGGAGGTGTAGATGATGAGCGGGGCCTTCTGCAGCACGGCGAGGCGCGCGGCGGCGACGATGCCTTCGCCGACGGCCGCACCCATCGAGCCGCCGAGGAAGGAGAAATCCATCGCGGCGACGACGGACTTGCGGCCGCCGATAGTGCCGTGGCCGACGAGGATCGCATCGTCCAGCTTCGTCTTGTCGCGGGCTTCCTTCAGCTTGTCCGTGTAGCGCTTCTGGTCGCGGAAGCGCAGTGGGTCCTGCGGCACGCGCGGCGTTTCGATCAGGGTGTATTGCCCATTGTCGAAGGTCCAGGTCAGGCGTTCCTTCGCCGAGGCGCGCATGTGGTTGCCGCAATGCGGGCAGACCTTCATGTTCGCCTCGAGATCACGCTGGAAGATCATCTGCTGGCAGGCGGAGCACTGGTGCCAGAGGTTTTCCGGCACGTCCTTGCGGCCGAGCAGGGTGCGGATCTTGGGGCGGACGAATTCGGTGAGCCAGCTCATGTGCAGTCTCTCAACTCAGGAACGGACGGAGGGCCGGGGTCAGGCCGCGGCGCGGACGCCGCGCACGGCCTCCGCCAGGGCGCGCACCTGATCCAGCACGAGGTTGGCCGCGCCGGGGCGGGCGCGACCGTGCTCGTCGAGATTCTTGGCGAGCGTGTCGATGAGCGCGGAGGCGACGATCGCCGCGTCGCCGATGCGGGTCGCTTCCGCCGCCTGTTCCGGCGTCCGCACGCCGAAGCCGATGGCGATGGGCAGGTCGCTGAACTTGCGGATGCGCGGGATGGCGCTCGACAGGTCGGCGGCGGAGGCGCTGCGCGTGCCGGTGATGCCGGCGATGCTCACGTAATAGATGAAACCGGAGCTGCCTTCGAGCACGTAGGGCAGGCGGGTCTCGTCCGTCGTCGGCGCCACGAGGCGGATGATGTCGAGCCCATTGGCGCGGGCCTGCGGGGCCAGCAGATCGGCCTCCTCGGGCGGCAGGTCCACGGCGATCAGCCCGTCCACCCCGGCGGCGGCCGCATCCTGGCAGAAGACGTCCGTGCCATAGGCGATGATCGGGTTGAGGTAGCCCATGAGGATGATCGGCGTGCGATCGTCCGTCTCGCGGAAGCGCCGCACCATGGCGAGGGTGCCCTTCAGCGTGGCGCCGGCGGCGAGGCCGCGCTGGCCGGCGAGCTGAATGATCGGGCCGTCGGCCATCGGGTCGGTGAAGGGCATGCCGATCTCGATGAGGTCGGCGCCGGCGCCGGGCATGCCGTTCAGGATCGCCTGGCTCGTTTCGAGATCGGGGTCGAACGCCTCGAGGAAGGGAATGAGCGCGCCGCGCCCTTCCTTCTTGAGGCTCGCGAAGCGGGCGGCGATGCGGCTCACAGAGCATCTCCCGTATGGGCGGCGACCGTGAAGATGTCCTTGTCGCCCCGGCCGCTGAGGTTGAGGAGAATGATCTGGTCGGGGCCCATCTGGGGCGCGATCTTGCCGAGATGCGCCAGGGCATGGGCGCATTCCAGCGCCGGGATAATCCCTTCCACGCGGCAGCACAGCTGGAAGGCCGCCAGCGCCTCGTCGTCGTTGATCGGCACGTAAGTGACGCGGCCGGTCTCGAAGAGGAAGGAATGCTCCGGCCCCAGGCCCGGATAGTCCAGCCCGGCGCTGATCGAATGCGCTTCCTGGATCTGCCCATCCGCATTTTGCAGCAGATAGGTCATGTTGCCGTGGAGGACGCCGGGCTTGCCGCGCGCGAGGCTTGCCGCCGTCTGATCCGTGTCGATCCCATGGCCGCCGGCTTCCACGCCGATCAGCGCCACCGGGTCGTCGAGGAAGGGGTGGAAGAGGCCGATGGCGTTGGACCCGCCGCCGACCGAGGCGATCGCCACATCCGGCAGACGCCCTTCGGCCTCCATCAGCTGAGCCCGCGCCTCATTGCCGATGACGCACTGGAAGTCACGCACCATGGCGGGGAAGGGATGCGGGCCGGCGGCGGTGCCGATGAGGTAGTAGGTGTCGTGGACGTTGGCGACCCAATCGCGCAGCGCCTCGTTCATCGCATCCTTCAGCGTGCCGGCGCCGGCGGAGACCGGCTTCACCTCGGCGCCCAGCAGCTTCATGCGGAAGACGTTCGGCTTCTGCCGCTCCACGTCGGTCGCGCCCATGTAGATGGTGCAGGGCAGGCCGAAGAGGGCGCAGACGGTGGCGGTCGCGACGCCATGCTGGCCGGCACCGGTTTCGGCGATGATGCGCGTCTTGCCCATGCGGCGGGCGAGCAGGATCTGCCCCATGCAGGCGTTGATCTTGTGCGCGCCCGTGTGGTTCAGGTCCTCGCGCTTGAAGTAGATCTTGGCGCCGCCGAAATGGCGCGTCAGGCGCTCGGCGAACCAGAGGGCGCTCGGCCGACCGACGTAGTTCTTGAGGTAGCCGTCCAGCTCGGCCTGAAAGGCGGGGTCTTCCTGCGCGGCGCGATAGGCGGCCTCGACCTCGCGGATGACAGGCATCAGCGTTTCGGCGACGTAGCGGCCGCCGAACTTCCCGAAATGGCCCCGGTCATCCGGGAATTGGCGCAGGCTGTTTTGGCCGCCTGGCAGGCTTGGAGAGAAATGCTGGTTCACGGGACCCCCTGACGGGTGCTCTCATACTCTGGTGACGGTGCCGCCGAAAGGGTGGAGCCGGCCCTTCGTGACGCTGTGATGAAATCCCTGATGCGCGCCGGGTCCTTGACGCCGGGCGCGCGCTCCACGCCGGAGGAGACGTCGACCGCTGGGGCGCCCGAGACGGTAATCGCCTCGGCGACGTTCTCGGGCGTAAGGCCTCCGGCGAGCAGCCAGGGCAGCCGCGGCGTCCAGCCGGCGAGGATCGACCAGTCGAGCGCGGTCGCGTTTCCACCTGGGCGGTTTGCGCCTGCCGGCGGCTTGCTTTCGACCATCAGCGCGTCGAGGCCGCCGACCGCCGCCTCGGCCGCCTGCAACTCGTCAGGCGCCGAGATGCCGCGGGCGAGCCAGACGGGGCGGCCGAAGCGGGCGCGGATGGCGCGGGCCTGCTCCGGTGTGTCGTAGATCTGGAAGATGTCGAGCGGCATCCGCTCCAGCACGGCGGCGATCTCGTCCAGGCTCGGTTTCACGAAGAGACCGACGGCCGGCGGGCCGGTGGGCCGGCGCGCGCGGATGGCGGCCGCCGCCTCGGCGGTGACGAAGCGCGGGGAGGGGGGGAAGAAGACGAAGCCGACGTAATCCGCACCGGCATCGACGGCGGTTTCATAGGCTTGCGGATCGTTCAGGCCACAGATCTTGACCTTCATGCCGCCCGATCCTCCGCTAGATCGGTGGTGATGGCGGCCGCGGCTTCGGCCGGGTTGGCAGCCCCCGTGATCGGCCGGCCGATGACGAGCCAGCTGGCGCCTGCCTGAATCGCATCGCGGGGAGTCAGCGTGCGCGCCTGATCGCCCAGGGGCGTGCCGGCGGGCCGGATGCCGGGGACGACGAGCAGCGGGTCAGGCCCGATCTCGCCGCGCAGCATCGCCACTTCCTGCGGGCTGCAGACGAGCCCGTCTGCCCCCGCGCGGAGCGCGAGCTTGGCGAGGCGCAGCACCTGGTCCGCCGGGCTGGCCGCAACGCCGGTCTCCGCCAGCGCTTCGGCGGAGAGGCTGGTAAGGACGGTCACGGCGAGGAGCTTCGGCCGCGCGGCGCCGGCTTTTTCAGCCGCGTTCCGCGCGGCGGCAATCATCGCCGAACCGCCGGAGGCGTGCAGTGTCAGCATCGCGGCGCCGAGCGGCAGGACGGCGGAAACCCCGCCTGCCACGGTATTCGGAATGTCATGCAGCTTGAGATCGAGGAAGACCGGCTTCTCCGTGACGGCGCGCACGCCCGCTGGCCCGTGGGCGAGGTAGAAGGCGAGGCCGAGCTTCAGCAGGCCGACATGGGGTGTGAGGCTGCCGCTCCAGCTCTGTGCCGTCGCGAGATCCGTGGTGTCGATCGCGGCGATGATGGGGTTGTGCGGAGCACGCATGGTCTCAGCCTTTGACCGGCAGCGCGGTGCTGGAGGGCGGCGGCACCACGGTGGGAAGGGTGTCGGCGCGGACGATGGGGGGCTGGCGCCGCTGCTCGGCGAGCGCAAGCTGTGCCTGAAGTCGGCGGACCTCGGCTTCCGCCCGGCGGGCGCGGCGGCCGAGACCGAGATGATCGAGCCACACCACGGCCGCCCCCAGGAAGAAGGCAATCGCCATGGCGACCAGCACGGCAACGGAGAGCGGGAGAACGACGGCGTATGCCGTGGGCCAAAAGCCCAGCGTGACGCTTTCGCGGTTCGACAAGCCGAAGATCGCGAGGACGAGGACGAGAATGAGGGCGGGGATCAAGCGGAGCATGGCGTGAGTGTATGCGATCGGCGCGAAAGGGGGAAATACGCGCGGGTCGCCCTCTCGCCTTCGTCAGGAGAAACGTAGCCCCGCCGTCAGTGGTGGCGTATCCACCATCGCAGGCTCAAGGCGAAGGCACTGATCACCAGAGGTGTCACCCATGCCAATGTATCAACGGACATTAGTCCATGAGCCTTTCGAGGAATGACTGCGCCGCTAGATGGCAGGATACGCCCGCGGCGATCCAACACGCCACGATAAAAAGGAGATGCCAGCTGAGATGCAAGGGGCTGGACCGTTCAGTCCAGGCAACGCCCGGCACGACGAAAGCCGCTACCACGGCGCTGACGGCAAGAGAGTTGAAGAAGTTTGCCGCGAGCTTCAGCTTTTCGTTCCGCGCCGTCCTGCCGAGCCGCGTTTCGCGAGGCAGGCGTGGCACCGGCCTAGTCTCCGGCTTTGGCCGGGCCCTTGTTCACCCGGTTGCGAAGTTCCTTGCCGGCCTTGAAGAAGGGCACCACCTTCTCGTCCACCGCGACCGCCTCGCCCGTGCGCGGGTTACGGCCGGTGCGCGCGACGCGCTGCTTCACGGTGAAGGCCCCGAAGCCCCGCAATTCCACCCTCTCGTTGCGGGCGAGCGCCTGGCTGATCTGGTCGAAGATGGTCGCGACGATGGTCTCGACGTCCCGGGCTGTGAGATGCGGGTTGGCTTCTGCCAGGGCGGCGATCAGCTCGGATTTGGTCATGAAGCCGGCCTTCACCCTCTTTCAGAACGCGCAACGCCTCAGGGGCCCGCGAGGCGCCGCACCCCGAACCCCTTTGCAAACGGAACGAACGCACGGGCCGTTCCGCCGAAACAAAGTCTAGAGGCTGGAAGGCTGCCAGAGAGCCATGGCGCCGTCAAGCGTAACTCTCTGGGAAAACAAGAGATTAGCCAGGCCGCTCGGGTGCCAGCCGAAGAGCGAGGGGCCGTGGTCTCGGGCTTGGACCCGCACCAGAGGCAGGTCGCTTGGAACGCCCTTCACCTGCGCCAGCCAGCGGCGGGCGGCATCCTCCCCGCCGATCGCGTCGATCAGGTGGAGGGGCAGCGCCTGGCGTCCGGTATAGGCGCGCCCATCCGCGAGTTTCCGGACATCGGCGACACTCATGTGCCGCCCCTCGGCCACCATGCCGACGAACTGATCGTAGAGATCCATGAGGAGCGCTTGCAGCGCCTGCTGGCCGGCCAATGTCATCGGCGCGGAAAGGCTCGGCTGGCCTTTGAGCGGACCGGAGACCAAGGTCTGCACGTCGATCCCGAGCTTCTCCAGCAGTCCCGAGAATTCCGGCGCCTCCATGATCACGCCAATCGAGCCGGTGATGGTGGCGTTGCGGGCGAAGATGCGGTCGGCTGGCACCGCGATCATGTAGCCGGCGGAGGCGGCCACACCCTGCATCACGGCGACCACGGGCTTCTTGGCCGCGACCTTGGCGATCGCGTCGTGCAGCGCCTCGCCGCCGGAAACCGCGCCGCCGGGGCTGTCGATCACCACCATCAGGGCGGCCACCTGCCGGTCATCCGCGAGATCGTCGACCGCCTGGGCCAGCTTCTCCTCATTGCCGATGATGCCCTTCACCTGCAGCAGCGCGACATGCCGCCCTTCCGGCAAAGCGAAGCCCCAGACGCCGAGCGCGGCAACCACGATTGCGGCGACCGCCACCAGCCGCCACAGCAGGATGCCGCGCTTGAGGCGGCGGCGGTCGAGAAAGAGATCGGTTTCCAGGCTCATCGGCGGTCCTGAGAGAGGGCAAAGAAAAAGCCGTGGGCAGCGCCTTCGCGCCACCCACGGCCCTTTCTACTCAGCCCGAAGGCTGGGCGTCTAATCAGGCGTCGGTCTGCTGGTTGCGGCGACGGATCGCCGCACCCAGGATGTCGCCCAGCGAGGCGCCGGAATCGGCGGAGCCGTATTCCTGAACCGCCTGCTTGTCTTCGTCCATCTCCTTGCCGCGGATGGTCAGCGCGAGCTTGCGCGCCGCACGGTCCACGGAGATGACCTTGGCGTCGACCTTCTCGCCAACCGCGAAGCGGTCGGGGCGCTGGTCGGCCTTGTCGCGGGCCAGCTCGGCGCGGCGGATGAAGCCGGTCAGCACGTCGTCCACCGAGACTTCCACGCCATTGGCCTGCACCGCGGTCACCACGCAGGTGACGATGTCGCCCTTGTGGACGCGGTCGAACACGCCGGCCGCCGGATCATCGCTGAGCTGCTTGATGCCGAGGCTGATGCGCTCCTTCTCGACGTCGACGTCGAGCACCTTCGCACGGATCACGTCGCCCTTGTTGTAGCGCGTGATCGCCTGCTCGCCCGGCTCGTCCCAGGACAGGTCGGACATGTGGGCCATGCCGTCGATGTCCGGCGTGATGCCGATGAAGAGGCCGAACTCGGTGATGTTGCGGATCTCGCCTTCGATCTCGCTGCCCACCGGATGCTCTTCGACGAACTGCTCCCACGGGTTGCGCTGAACCTGCTTGAGACCGAGCGAGATGCGGCGCTTGCCAGCATCCACGTCGAGCACGAGCACGTCGACTTCCTGGCTGGTGGCGACGATCTTGCCCGGATGGACGTTCTTCTTCGTCCAGGACATCTCGGACACGTGCACCAGACCCTCGACGCCCGGCTCCAGCTCCACGAAGGCGCCGTAGTCGGTGATGTTGGTCACGCGGCCAGTGAACTTGCCGCCCGGCGGATACTTCGCGGCCACGCCTTCCCAGGGATCGACCTCGAGCTGCTTCATGCCGAGGCTGATGCGCTGGGTGTCCTGGTTGAAGCGGATGACCTGCACCTTCACCGGCTGGCCGATCTGCAGGGCCTCGCTCGGGTGGTTGATGCGGCGCCAGGCGATGTCGGTCACGTGCAGCAGGCCGTCCACGCCGCCGAGGTCCACGAAGGCTCCGTAGTCGGTGATGTTCTTCACCACGCCATCCAGCACCATGCCTTCCTTGAGGCCCTGGATCAGCTCGCTGCGCTGCTCCGCACGGGTCTCTTCGAGGACGGCGCGGCGGGAGACGACGATGTTGCCGCGGGCGCGGTCCATCTTCAGGATCTGGAAGGGCTGCGGGGTGCCCATCAGCGGGCCGACGTCGCGCACGGGGCGAATGTCCACCTGGCTGCCCGGCAGGAAGGCCACGGCGCCGCCGAGATCGACGGTGAAGCCACCCTTCACGCGGCTGTAGATCGTGCCGTTCACGCGCTGGTTGGCGGCATGCGCCTTTTCCAGGTTGCTCCAGGACTCTTCGCGGCGCGCCTTCTCGCGCGACAGCACGATGGAGCCGTCGCGGTCCTCGTAGCGCTCGACATAGAGCTCGACCACATCGCCCACGGCGACTTCCGGCTTCTGGCCCGGCGGGCCGAATTCCTTGAGGGGGACGCGGCCTTCGCTCTTCAGGCCGACATCGACGATGACGGCATCGTCGGTGACGCGGAGCACACGGCCGGAGACGACGGAACCATCGAAGCCGCTGTCACGGCCGAGGGTCTCGTCGAGCAGGGACGCGAAATCCTCCTCCGCGGCATGGCCGGACGGGCGGAGGGCGGAACTGGCTGACATATGGCGGTTTCTGTCCTTGATCAGAGCATGCGGCCCCGGGGCCGCACAGGGTCTGCGCATCGAAGGCGCCGGGACGATCCCAGGCCGACACGACTTGCCCACGCTGTGGTGGGCCGATGAATACGAGCTATCGCCCCTATGGGCGCGTTAGCCGGCCGACAGATACGCCGAGTTCGGCCTGAGTCAAGCGAAAGCGACGTGATGGCGCGCGGGGCAGCTAACGCACCGAAGCGAAACGATCCTCGCTACTCCCCGAGCCGGGAGCGGATGATCGCCTCGGCGCGCGCCAGGGCCTCTGGCGCCGACAGGCGCGAGGTATCGAGGATGATCGCATCCTCCGCCGGACGCAGGGGCGCGGCGGCGCGGCTGGCATCCGCCGCGTCGCGCGCCGCCATCTCTGCCTGGATGGTCGCAAGGTCGGGCGGCGCGCCGCCCTTGGCTTGCAACTCCTCGAAGCGACGGGCGGCCCGGACCTCCAGGGATGCGGTCACGAAAAGTTTAACACGCGCCTGAGGCAGGACGACGGTCCCGATGTCCCGGCCATCCAGCACCGCGCCACCGGCCGCAAAGCGCCGCTGAAAGTCGAGCAGGGCCGCCCGCACACCCGGATGGGCGGCGACGCGGGAGGAAGCGGCGTCCGCCGCCGGGCCGCGCAGGTCGCTCCGGTCAAGGTCCGCGGGCGTCAGTGCTTCCGCCGCCGCCTGGGCGGCCTCGGGGTCTGCCGGATCAGCGCCTGCATCGAGCACGCGGCGGCCGGTCGCGCGGTAGAGCAGCCCGGTGTCGAGATGCGGCAGGCCGAGCACGGCGGCCAGGCTACGGGCGAGGGTGCCCTTGCCGGAGGCCGCCGGCCCGTCGATCGCGACGGTCAGCGGCGGGGCGTCTTCCTCCGTCACGGCGCCACCATGGTAGCACCGAGGCCGCGCATGAGATCGGCGAAGCCGGGGAAGCTCGTTTCGATGAAGGCGGCGTCATCGGCGGTGATCGGCCGCTCGGCGGTGAGGCCCAGCACCAAGGCCGACATGGCGATGCGATGATCCATATGCGTCTCGACCGTGCCGCCACCGGCAGGCTTCCGGCCCCCCGTCCCATGGATGATGAGGTCGTCGCCCTCGATCTCGACCTGGATGCCGTTGACGGTCAGCAGAGCCGCGGTCGCGGCCAGGCGGTCGCTCTCCTTCACCCGCAGCTCGGAGAGGCCACGGAAGCGGCTGGTGCCCTGCGCGAGCGCCGCGGCCACGGACAGCACGGGGAACTCGTCCACCATGGAGGGGACCCGGGCGCGCGGCACCTCGATGGCGCGCAAGGCGCTGGCGCGCATGGTGATGTCGCCCACCGGCTCGCCCCCGGCGACGCGCTCGTTCTCGATCGCGAGGTCCGCGCCCATTTCGATCAGGCTGGTGAAGAGGCCGGTGCGCAGCGGGTTCAGTCCTACATTTTCTATGGTGGCGGCCGAGCCCGGCACGAGAAGGGCGGCGACGATCGGGAAGGCGGCGGAGGAGGGATCGCCCGGCACCAGAATGTCGGCCGCCGTCAGCGTGGGCTGGCCGGCGAGGCGGATGGTGCGGCCCGCGCCCTGCACCTCGACCGAGACCGTCGCGCCGAAATGGCGGAGCATGTTCTCCGTATGGTCGCGGGTCGCTTCCGGCTCCACCACCACCGTTTCGCCTTCGGCATTGAGCCCCGCGAGCAGGATGGCGGACTTCACCTGGGCGGAGGCGACGGGCAGGCGGTAGGACAGGGGGGCGGGCGCCGCCACGCCTTCGATGGCAAGCGGCAGGCGGCCGCCTTGCCGGCCGCTGAAGCGTGCGCCGGTCGCGGCCAGCGGGTCCGTCACCCGCTTCATCGGGCGCTTCCGCAACGATCCGTCCCCGGTCAGCACGGCGAAGATCGGATGGCTCGCCAGGATGCCGCAGATGAGGCGGGCGGCGGTGCCGGAATTCCCCATGTCGAGCACGTCGGCGGGTTCCGTCAGCTTGCCGCGGCCCTGGCCGCGCACCGTCCATTGCCCCGGCGCATGTTGTGTCACCGTGGCGCCGAGCGCGCGCATGGCGTCGGCCGTACGCAGAACGTCCTCACCCTCCAGCAGGCCGGTGATTCGCGTCTCGCCCTCGGCCAGCGCGCCGAACATGAGGGCGCGATGGCTGATGGATTTGTCCCCCGGAACCTGGATGCGGCCGGTGAGGGGGGCCTGGGCGGGATGGCTTTGCAACGGCTGCGCGGCGGCAGCGCCGGTCTTCGGAGAATGGTCCATCAGCTTCTCTTGACGCGAGGGAGGCACATGCGAGGAATGGGGGTTTGACAGCGGCGCCTGAGGATGGCAAGGCCGCCCCCTTTCCGAACCCCGGCTACCCCTGACGAGGCTCTCGATGGTCAAGCCTGAATTAGGCACCAAGCGCACCTGCGTCTCCTGCGGGACACGCTTCTACGATCTGGGCAATGCGACGCCCACCTGCCCAAAATGCGGCACGGAACAGCCGCCTGAGCAGCCGCGCCTGAAGCGCGGTGGGCCGCCGGTGGACGACCGGCGCCTGAAGAAGCCGGCCGCTTCGCCGCGCGAGGAGGAGGCCGACGTCGAAGCCGTGGAGGTCGAGGAAATCGTCGAGGACGACGACGTGCTCGATGACGGTGCCGATCTGGATGATGATGACGACGCGATCGAGACCGAGATCGAGGTCGAGAAGGATACGGACGAGCGGGACAACTAAGATCCAACGGTCGCCCTCTCGCGTAGAGTTGCGTAAGAGGGCGATTGCGGGAGATCGGATCATGCGCCTTGCTACAAGGCGCGTCGCAGGGGCGGGCGCCGGCCCTGCGAGCGGTCCTCGGGCGGCCGGGAAATCCGGAGGGGCCGGGTCCTGTTGCGGCCCGGCGTTCCTTCCCGAGGTTGAAACGTCGTTTTGATGCCGAACCCCGCTACGCGCTCCGGCTCCTTGTCTCCCCGCGCGACGTTTCGTCTGGTGGCAGGGCTTAGTGCGCTCGCCCTGCTGCTGCTCTTCGCCGGCTGTGTCTCCGTCCTCGTCGAAGGCCGCCGCGAGCTGGAGCGGCGGGCGGACATGATGGCGGCGAACATCCTCGTCCTCGCCGACGAGACGGTGCGGATCGAGATCAACCGCTACGACACCCGGCTCATCGACCTTCGCTCTGCCTTAGAGAAGAATCCCCGCAGCACGGCGGTCGCGGATCTGTTCGGCGGCCCTGCCGCGCGCGACACGCTCGGGGACTTCGTCGTCACCGACAAGGCCGGGAGGGCCCTGGCGAGTTCCCGCCCGGAGGTAACGGCGTCCTACGCCGCCCTCCTGCCTGAACTCTTGGCCCAGGAACAGGCCGGGCTTCGCGGACTCGGCATCAGCACCATCACCGTCGAGGGCCAGGGCCGCCCGCAGCTCGCCTTGATCCGGCGCTGCGAGGGCGCCGGCTGCGGCGAGGCGGGTGCAGTCATTGCCCTGATGCCGATGGGCTGGATCCAAAGCGTCTTCGACGCGATCAATCTCGGGCGTAATGGCGCGATCGGCTTGCTCGACAGCAAGGGTCTCCTGCTCGCGCGCAAGCCCATGGTCTCATCTAAGCTCGGCACCCGGCTCTCCTATGGCAGTGCGCTGAAAGGTCTGCCGCGCGGCACGATCGTGGTCCGGCAGCACCAGTCGCGGGTGGATGGCGTGCTGCGGCGCATCTCCAGCGGCTGGGTGGATGGCCTGCCGCTCGTCGTCACCGTGGGCATTTCGACGAGCGACATCTTCCAGCACTGGAACGCTCTGGCTCTGATCATCATCGCGGCCATTCTGCTCCTGTCGGTCGCACTGCTGACCCTCGCCGCCTTCCTCAGTCGGCAGCTGCATCGCAAGATGCTGGTGGACAAGCAGCTTCTGGCCGCCAATGCCCGGCTGGCCGAGCTTGCCCGAACCGATCCGTTGACCGGTCTGCTCAATCGCCGTGGCTTCGACGAGAATCTGGGGCGGGAATGGCGCCGTTGCCGGCGCGCCGGGCGGCCGATCAGCCTGATCATGCTCGATGCCGACGCTTTCAAACCCTACAACGACCATTTCGGGCATCAGGCGGGTGACCAGGTGCTGCGGGCGATCGCCGAATGCATCCTGTCCTGCATCCGCCGCCCCGGCGACATCGCGGCGCGCTACGGCGGGGAGGAATTCGCGGTAGTCCTGCCGGATACCGGGCGGACCGGCGGGATGCAGGTGGCCGAGGCGATTCGCACGGCCATCGAGGCTCTGGACATTTCGCACGCCCCTGGCCGGTCGCGGATGACGGTGAGCGTCGGCCTCGCCTATGCCGAACCGGGGCCGGATGGCAGCGCGGATGCGCTGCTCACCGTTGCGGATGCGGCGCTCTATGACAGCAAGGCGAATGGCCGCAATCGAGTCTCCGCGCGTGCCTTCACGCCCGAGCCTGAGGCGACGGCCGAGGGCGCGGCCCTGTAAGCGCCCCGTGCGCTGTCAATCCGCGGCCCGGCGGCTACCCGAGGCAAGCGGCTTCGCCATGTCGACCAGGAACCAGCCGGGCCTGTGTGGATTGGGTCGCCGCCCCGTCTCGCGATAGCCGAAGGACTGGTAGAGCGCGATGTTCCGCTCCATCCGGGCGTTCGTGTAGAGGCGGATCTCGCCATGTCCCGCCGCGCGGACCAGGTCCTCGGCGTGGCGCAGCAGGCGGATGCCATGGCCTTGCCCCTGGAATGCGGGTGCGACCGCCACGCTGTAGATGAGGCCGTGGTCGGCATGCAGCTCGAGCACCAGCAGGCCGGCGAGGCCGAAGGGTTCGCGCAGCAGCCAGACCTCACCGGCGGCGATGCGCGGCGCGTAATCGGTGGTCACCGGCAAGGGCGGGGCGCCGAGCAGGTCCGTATAGGGGCGGTAGGCCGCTTCGGTGAGGCTGCGGACGGCCTCGAGGTCCTCCGGCATCGCGCGCTCGAAGGGGTTAGCCATCGTGGCGCTCCGCCTCGCCGCCTGTGGGCCCCCAGAAGATCACCCAGGTCGCAAAGTCCTCGCTCATGTCGTGGAAGCGGTGGTCGTCTCCTGCCGGGACGAAGAGCACGTCGCCGGCTTTCGTCTCGGTAAAGGCGCCCTCGTGCTCGAAGCGCGCCCTGCCCGCGGCGACGACGTAGAGTTCATCCTGCGCGTGTGCGCTCTGCCGGTCGGTGCCGCGCGGCGCGAAGATTTCGACCGACATGGTGCCGTGGCGGAAGGCATCGGCGAAGGGCACGCCCTCGGGCCAGACCGCCGTTTCTCGCCCCGGCAGCCGGGCAAGGAGAGCCTCCAGTGACGCCTTCACGATCGTGGCCATGGCAGGCCTCCTGCGGCGATGGAGCCCCGAGCCTAATACGGACGCGCCCGCGCGAGCTTTGCATCTCGCGCGGGAAAGCCTTTCCGGGAATTGCGTCCCCGCGTCAGGCGGCGCGGCTCAGCCCGCCATGCCGCTCGATGAAGGCGGCGATATCGGCGACCCCCTGGCCCGCGCGAATATTGGTGAAGACGAAGGGGCGCTCCCCGCGCATCTTGCGCGCGTCCCGGTCCATCACGTCGAGGCTTGCGCCGACATAGGGTGCGAGGTCGATCTTGTTGATGACCAGAAGATCGCTGCGCGTAATGCCCGGGCCGCCTTTGCGGGGGATCTTGTCGCCAGCCGAGACGTCGATGACGTAGATGGTGATGTCTGCCAGTTCCGGGCTGAAGGTCGCGGCCAGATTGTCCCCGCCGCTTTCGATCAGAATGACGTCGAGCCCCGGAAAGCGCTTGTTGAGATCGGCGACACCGGCGAGGTTGATGGAGGCATCCTCGCGGATCGCGGTATGCGGGCAGCCGCCGGTTTCGATGCCGAGGATGCGGTCCGGCGTCAGCGAGCCTGCGCGCGTCAGGAACTCGGCATCTTCCTTCGTGTAGATGTCGTTGGTGATGGCGGCGATGTTGTAGGTCTCGCGCAGGGTTTTGCAGAGCGCGTCCATCAGTGCGGTTTTGCCGGTGCCGACGGGACCGCCGATGCCCACGCGAAGCGGGCCGTGGGGCGAAGAGCTCATGAGCGGAACAACCTCGTATATTGGGTTTCGTGATGCATGGCGGCGAGATCGGCGCGCAACGCGCCGCTGCCGATCTCGTCCAAGGTCAGGTCGCGGCTTGTTTCGGCCACCGCGATGAGGACGGGTTCGAGGGCCGCGAGAATCCGCAGCCCCTTCTGCTGGCCGAGCGGGATGATGCGCACGGCGGCTGAGACCATATTCGCGGCGAAGGCGTGCAGGAAGCCGAGCACGGCGCGTTCCTCGCCCACGCCCTGGGCCGCGGCGACCACACCGATGGCGACGGGATAGGCAACGTCCTGGCCTGTCAGGCGATCCAGCAGCGGATGCGGCCAGGCGGCGGCCGCGGTGACGAAGGCATTGCCCTGGGCGGTCGCTTCCAGATGCCGTTCCCGGCAGCCGGGCAGGGCGGCGGCAAGCTCCAGGATGGTGTCGAGGCTTGCCTGGTCATTCCCGCGCACCGCGCGATGGGCATGGCGCAGCAGGATCGCGTCGTTGCGCCCCGAGCCCTCCTCCAGGATGTCGCAGATCCAGGTGACGATGCCGGCGGTGGACTTGGCATCGCCCGTCTCCACCGCCCATTCGATGCCGTGGCTATAGGCGAAGCCACCCGTGGGGAAAGCGGGGGAGAGCCAGGCGAGTAGGCGCAGGAAGCCCGCTTCGTCCAGGCTTTCAGTGGTGGTGATGGTCGTCATCATCGTCATGGTGGTGGTGATGGCCGCCCGTACCGGGCGCATAGGCGCCGGACTCGGGATCGAATGGGGCCTCGTTCTCCTCCGCATGGCCGCCGAGCAACTCCACCATCTCGGCGATGACGTGGTCGTAGCGGATGCGGATTTCGCCGGGCAGGAATTGCACCGGCAGGTGCCGGTTGCCGAGATGCCAGGCGATGCGCATCAGCGCATCCTCGTCATGCGCATGGATGTCGAGAACGCGCTCCGGCATGGCCTGCACGGCGAGGATGCGCCCGTCCTCCAGCCTCAGACCGTCTCCGTGCTTGAGCGCCACCGCCTGCGGCAGATCGAGCAGGCAGTCTGCACCACTCACGGTCTTCAGCAGGAAGCGGCGCCGGTGCCGGTGATCATGGTCGAGCAGCACGGCATCCGCTGCTTCCGCCGCGTTCCAGCTTCCGGCGGTGAGATGTTCAGTCGCACGCATGGTCATAGTATATCAGCC
Organism: Acidisoma sp. 7E03; assembly: GCF_054665075.1. Taxonomy (NCBI): domain Bacteria; kingdom Pseudomonadati; phylum Pseudomonadota; class Alphaproteobacteria; order Acetobacterales; family Acidocellaceae; genus Acidisoma; species Acidisoma sp. 7E03. Next base: position 21,703 of record NZ_BAAFHE010000011.1, on the reverse strand, counting down.
TCTCGCGAATTCCGCTCAGGATGTGCCCCCGCTGCCCATATTCCCACGCGGAACGCAGTCTTCGTGTCTTTCGGCTTTACGTTTAAATCGAGCCGAATTTGGTAGAAGAGATTCGATAGAAGTTCGTCATGTGTCTCGCGGCTTTTCTGTCGATTGCTTACCCGAATCTCGTTTTGAAATTTCTGTAGAGCAATCAGAACATTCTGCGATGCAACAAGGTTCAAGTTGTTGCATGCTAATGAGAACGCACGTTGGCCATCTTCAGTGCCTTCGCCGTCAATGATTCCGCTAATTGCAGCAGTAAAATTCTTATAGTGCTCAAGTTTTTCTTTTCTAAGCTCAGCATCCCGCTCACGAGCCTTGGTGAACCAGTATGTTGGAACTACCAAAACGACGGCGCCGATAGCGGTGATGAGCGAGGCAGCGATCACCGCGTTCATGATCTGCCAACCTCATCCGCGTCATGCCCGGGCTTGACCCGGGCATCTACCCGTTTGGGCGCCCTGGCGGGTTGACCCCCGGGACAAGCCCGGGGCTGACGCTGTGGAGAGGTCGTGCCGGGCATCGACCCGTTAGGGCGCCCCGGCGGGTAGACCCCCGGGACAAGCCCGGGGATGACGCTGTGGAGCGGCCGTGCCGGGCATCCGCCCGTCTGGGCGCCCCGAGGGTCTACCCAAACGTCCGGCACGCTGGGTAGACCCCCGGCACAAGGCCGGGGGTGACGCAGGAGCGAAAGGGTGACCGGCCTCATCAGAACAGAAAATACCGCTGCGCCATGGGCAGTTCCGTCGCCGGCTCACAGGTCAGCAGCACGCCATCCGCCCGCACCTCATAGGTTTCCGGATCAACTTCGATCACCGGCTGCGCATCGTTGTGCACCATGCTTGCCTTGCCGATGCCGCCGCGGGTGTTCTTCACCGCGAGCAATTCGCGCGACAGACCGAGCTGGCGGCCGAGATCGGCATCGAGCGCGGCGCCTGAGACGAAGAGCACGGAGGAGAGCGTGAGAGACCGTCCGAAATTGCCGAACATCGGTCGCGCATGGATGGGCTGCGGCGTCGGGATCGACGCATTGGGATCGCCCATCATCGCCATGGCGATGGTGCCGCTCTTCAGCACGAGGTCCGGCTTCACGCCGAAGAAGGCGGGGTTCCACAGCACGAGATCGGCGAGCTTGCCGACTTCGATGGAGCCGATATGCTCCGAGATGCCATGCGCGATCGCCGGGTTGATGGTGTATTTGGCGATATAGCGCTTCACGCGGGCATTGTCGGCAGCACCATCGCCCGGCAACGCGCCGCGCTGCACCTTCATCTTATGCGCCGTCTGCCAGGTGCGGGTGATGACCTCTCCCACGCGGCCCATCGCCTGGCTGTCCGAGCTGATGATGGAGAAGGCGCCGATGTCGTGCAGAATGTCTTCGGCCGCGATCGTCTCGCGCCGGATGCGGCTTTCGGCGAAGGCGATGTCCTCTGGGATTTCCGGGTCCAGATGATGACACACCATGAGCATGTCGAGATGCTCGTCCAGCGTATTGCCGGTATAGGGCCGCGTCGGGTTGGTGGAGGAGGGAATGACGTTCGGCAGGCCGGCGACGCGAATGATGTCCGGCGCATGGCCGCCGCCCGCACCCTCCGTATGATAGGCGTGGATGGTGCGCCCGCCGATGGCGGCGATGCTGTCTTCCACGAAGCCGCTTTCGTTCAGCGTATCGGTGTGGATCATCACCTGCACGTCGAACTGGTCGGCGACCGTCAGGCAGGTGTCGATCGCCTTCGGCGTAGTGCCCCAATCCTCATGCAGCTTGAGCGCGCAAGCACCGGCCCGGATCATCTCCTCCAGCGCTTCGGGGCGGGAGGCATTGCCCTTGCCGGCGAAGGCGAGGTTCATGGGCAGGCCTTCCGCCGCCTGCAGCATGCGGGCGAGGTGGAAGGGGCCGGGCGTGCAGGTGGTGGCCGCCGTGCCCGTCGCAGGCCCCGTCCCGCCACCCAGCATGGTGGTGAGGCCGGAGGCGAGCGCTTCCTCCACCTGCTGCGGGCAGATGAAATGGATATGGCTGTCGAAGCCGCCGGCCGTCAGGATGCGGCCTTCGCCCGCGATGATCTCGGTGCCGGGCCCGATGATGATGTCGAGATTGGGCTGCGTGTCCGGATTGCCGGCCTTGCCGATGCCCGCGATGCGCCCGCCCTTCAGCGCGACGTCGGCTTTGACGATGCCCCAATGGTCGATGATGAGCGCATTGGTGATGACGGTATCGGCAGCCCCGCCGACGTTCGTCACTTGGCTTTGGCCCATGCCGTCTCGGATGACCTTGCCGCCGCCGAACTTCACCTCCTCGCCGTAGGTGGTGAAATCCTTCTCCACTTCCACGAAGAGTTCAGTATCGGCCAGCCGCACCCGGTCCCCCACCGTAGGGCCGAACATATGCGCATAGGCATGACGAGACATACGAGCCATGGGTCAGCCTCCGAGTGCGCCGGAGACTTCGCCCCGGAAACCATGGATGATGCGGGCGCCGCGGATCGGGATGAGCGTCACCGTGCGGGATTGGCCGGGCTCGAAGCGCACGGCGGTGCCGGCGGCGATATCCAGCCGGTAGCCGAGGGCCGCGGCGCGGTCGAACTGCAGGCCGGGATTGGTCTCGGCGAAATGATAGTGGCTGCCTACCTGCACCGGGCGGTCCCCGGTATTGGCGACGGTGAGGGTGATGGCGGCGGCGCCCGCATTCAGCTCGATATCGCCGTCGGCCGAGATGATTTCTCCGGGAATCATGGCGCGCCCCTTAGCGGATCGGGTTGTGGACGGTGACGAGCTTGGTGCCGTCGGGGAAAGTCGCTTCCACCTGCACGTCATGGATCATCTCGGGGATGCCCTCCATCACCTGGTCGCGCGTCAGCACATGCGCGCCGGCTTCCATGAGATCGGCGACAGTGCGGCCGTCCCGCGCGCCTTCCACCACGAAATCGGTGATGAGGGCCACGGCCTCGGGGTGGTTCAGCTTCACGCCGCGCTCCAGTCGGCGGCGGGCGACGCTTGCCGCCATAGCGATCAAGAGCTTGTCTTTTTCACGTGGCGTCAGGTTCACCTGAAACCTCCTCCCTCACAATTGCCAGACGCGCGGCAGAGCCGCGCCGCCGCGCAGGATATCGAGTGCGACCATCACCGCCTGGCGCAGCACCGCCCCATCTCGGGCCAGAAGCCTCGCAAGAACAAGGCCATTCCAGGCCGAGACCCCGGCTTCCAATGCATGGTCTGGCAGCAGGCCGGTGCCGAGGGCTTCTCGCAGGGGGGAAACGAAGCCCTCGGCCTCGGGCGTGACGAAAACCACCGTCGCCATGGCGCGGGCATCGGCGAAGGTGCCGGCCCGGCCCATGAGCATGGCGACCTCACCCTGCAGCCGCGTCGCGTCATGCAGCAGCAGGCGGCCCGCCTGTCGGATGATGATGCGGTCCATGAGCTGGAGGGTCTCCACCCGTTCGCCCATCGCCTGCCGCCCGAAGATGAGGCTTTCGACGCCCAGGAAACGGGCGCCGGCAGCGAGATCGACGGTGAGGCTGCGGCTCACGGCTGCGCGGTCGAAGAGGATGGTCTCTTGCGGCAGCCATTCCAGCAGCGCGCCCTTCGCGACGCGGAGGCTGGAGCGGATGGTGGCGGGCGGAGAACCGGGGCTCGCCCGGTAATAGCGTTCGGCCGCCTGGGTGGTGGCGACGAAATGCGTCCCGGCCCGCGCCTCGCATTCGGCCGCGAGATCATCCCCGCCGGTAATGCCGCCCGAGGTATTGAGCAGTACGGTTTCCGGAATGCCGCCGGGTTCGGGGCGGGGTTGGCGCGCCTTGAGGCAGCCTTCCTGGCGCAGCACGGCGAGCACCGTCTGCGTCCCGCGTCGGTCGAAGGCGACGCGCAGGCGGCCATAGGCGCGCTGGGCCGCGGCGGAATAGGTGAGGGGGGCAGCGTCCATGCCTCTCTGTGGCACGAACGGCGTCGGAGTTCTATCCAGGGTCATGTCATCGGGTCACCACGCGGCGTCGCCATAGTCCCCGTATTCATCGATGTCGACAGTTCCCATGGGTTGCGTGACGATGTTCTGAAGGTCGTGGTCTATGGGCGGTGCGTCTGGTTCATGCTCGCGAAGCCAGTAACGGAAAAGACGCATCGGACGCCTGCGTTGCTCGAGAGGCGCAGGAAGGTGCGCTTGCGTCGGGCAGCCATCTTGTAGGGGTTGGACTCCCCTAACGAAATGAGTCTGAGTTGCAATGAAATTCACCTCAGACCGACAGATGGCGCCGTACCTCCGTCTCGTCCAGGCTGTCCCGGTCGCCCGCGACGACGATGGACCCGCGATCCATCACCGCCAGCGTCTGCGCCAGCTCATGGGCGAAATCGTAATATTGCTCGACCAGCAGAATCGCCATGGTGCCGCGGCTGCGGAGCAGGGCAATGACACGGCCGATATCCTTGATGATGCTGGGCTGGATGCCCTCGGTCGGCTCGTCCAGCACCAGCAGGCGCGGGCGCATGACGAGCGCGCGGCCGATGGCGAGCTGCTGCTGCTGCCCGCCTGACAAGTCACCGCCGCGCCGGCTCAGCATGGTCTTGAGAATCGGGAACAGATCGAAGATCTCCTCGGGGATCTTCCGCTCCCGTCGAGGGAGCACGGCGAAGCCTGTTTCCAGGTTTTCGCGCACGGTCAGCAGGGGAAAGATGTCCCGCCCCTGCGGCACCCAGGCGATGCCGCGGCGCGCCCTTTCGTAGGAGGGCATGCGCGCGATGCTCTCGCCCTCCCAGCGGATGTCTCCGCCCGAAATGGGATGCGCGCCGGTGATGGCACGCAACAGGCTCGTCTTGCCGACGCCGTTGCGGCCGAGGATGGAGGTGACGGTACCCGGCGCCGCGGTGATGGAGACGCCGCGCAGCGCGAGCGCCGCGCCGTACTGCAGGTTGATGGACTGGACTTCAAGCATTCGGACGACCTCCGATCTTCTTCGTCATGCCCGGCTTCATGCCGGGCATCCACCCGGTAGAGAGACGAGACGGACGGGTAGATCCCCGGGACAAGCCCGGGGAGGACGCGGCAAGAGCCGGCGGTGACGATGCGGGTGTGGCAGTTCGTTGCATCCTCACCGCCCCAGATAGACGTCGATCACCTTCGGATCGGCGCTCACGTGATCGAGCGAGCCTTCCGACAGAACCGAACCTTCGTGCAGCACCGTCACCTTCACGCCAAGCGCGCGCACGAAGGTCATGTCATGCTCCACCACCACGACAGAGCGCGTCCGGTTGATGTCGCGCAGGAGATGCGCCGTCTGTTCCGTCTCGGCGTCCGTCATGCCGGCCACCGGCTCGTCCACCAGCAGCAGCTGCGGGTCCTGCGCCAGCAGCATGCCGATTTCGAGCCATTGCTTCTGCCCGTGCGAGAGATTGGCGGCGAGCCGGTCCCGATGCGCCGTCAGCCGGATCGTCTCCAGCAGTTCCTCGATCTTCGCCCGTTCCGCCTGGGTCTTGCGGGCGCGCAGCGTGAACCAGGGGGACCGGTTGCCGGCAAGCGCCAGGAGGAGATTGTTCCAGACGGTGTGATTCTCGAAGGTCGTCGGCTTCTGGAACTTCCGCCCGATGCCGAGCTTCGCGATGGCCGGTTCGTCCAGCCGGGTGAGATCGGTCGCAGCGCCGAAGATCACCTGGCCGGTATCCGGCCGCGTCTTGCCGGTGATGATGTCCATCATCGTGCTCTTGCCGGCACCGTTCGGGCCGATCACGGCGCGCATCTCGCCGCGCGCCAGCGTCAAGGACAGGTTGTTGATCGCCTTGAAGCCGTCGAAGGTCTTGTTGACGCCGCTGAGATAGAGCAGGTCGTCGCTCACGGCGCCGATGGGCTGCGCGTTCATGCTGGTGTCTCCTCGGCGCTGCCGCTTTCGCGTCGGTCGGCCGCCCCCGCGTCGATGGCGGCCAAGCCCTGCGGTTCCTGCGCCGTCGGCAGTACGGTCTCTCCCCGGCTGCGCCAGGTGCCGAGGATGCCGCGCGGCAGGAAGAGGGTGACGAGGATGAAGAGTCCCCCGAGCACGTAGAGCCAGGCGCCGGGCAGGGCGCCAGTCAGGATCGTCTTGCCGAAATTCACCAGCACCGCGCCGAGAATGGCGCCCGACAGCGTGCCACGCCCGCCGACCGCGACCCAGATCACCGCTTCGATGGAATTGGCGGGGGCGAATTCGCTCGGGTTGATGATGCCGACCTGCGGCACGTAGAGCGCACCACCGATGGCGGCGATCACGGCCGAGACCGTCCAGACCACGAGTTTGTAGTATTCCGGCCGGTAGCCGAGGAAGCGCGTGCGGCTTTCCGCATCCCGCACCGCGACAAGCACCTGGCCATAGCGACTGCCGACGAGGAAGCGGGCGCCGAGGAAAGCGGCCGCCACACAGAGGGCGGAGATCAGCATCAGCGCCGTCGTGGTACCGCTACGGTCGAGCGAGAAGCCCAGGATGTCCTTGAAGCCCGTCATCCCGTTATTGCCGCCGAAGCCCATGTCGTTGCGGAAGAAGGCGAGCAGCAGCGCATAGGTCAGCGCTTGGGTGATGATCGAGAGATAGACGCCGGAGACGCGGCTGCGGAAGGCGAGGAAGCCGAAGAGGGCGGCGAGCACGGCCGGCACGATCAGCACCATCAGCATGGCGAAGGGGAACCAGGCGAAGCCGTGCCAGTACCAGGGCAACTGCTTCCAGCCGATGAAGATCATGAAGTCCGGCAGGTTCGCATTGGCATAGACGCCGCGCGCGCCGATCTCGCGCGTCAGATACATGCCCATGCAATAGCCGCCGAGGGCGAAGAAGGCGGCATGGCCGAGCGTCAGGATGCCGGCGAAACCCCAGACGAGATCGACGGCCAGCGCCAGCAGCGCGTAGCAGAGGTATTTGCCCGCGAGACCCACGACGAAATCCGAGACATGGAGAGCGCTGGCCGGAGGTGTGGCCAGGTTGAGGATGGCGAGGAGGAGGGCGACGCCGATGATGATCACCGGCGTCAGCGTCAGGGAAAGGCGTGTGCGTGTCATGCTTCCACCGCCCGTCCCTTGACCGGGAACAGCCCGCGCGGGCGCCGCTGAATGAAGAGAATGATGATGACAAGAACCACGATCTTGCCGAGCACGGCGCCGGCGACGGGTTCCAGCCCCTTGTTGACGATGCCGAGCGTGAGGGCGGCGAGCACCGTGCCCCACAGATTGCCGACGCCGCCGAAGACCACGACCATGAAGCTGTCGATGATGTAGTTCTGGCCGAGATTGGGGGAGACGTTGTCGATCTGGCTGAGCGCGACGCCCGCGACACCGGCGAGGCCTGAGCCGAGGCCGAAGGTCATGGCGTCGATCCAGGGCGTGCGGATGCCCATCGCCGCCGCCATGCGCCGGTTCTGCGTCACCGCGCGCATGCGCAAGCCGAGCGGTGTGTAGCGCATCACCGCCATCAGCCCGGCGACGACGGCGAAGGCGAAGAGGATGATGCACAGCCGGTTGATGGTGATGGTGAGGCCACCGGCCATGAAATAGCCGCTCATCCAGCCCGGGCTTGCGACGTTCTGGTTTTCCGCGCCGAAGATCGAGCGGACCGCCTGCTGCAGGATCAGACTGAGGCCCCAGGTCGCGAGCAGCGTCTCGAGCGGGCGGCCGTAGAGGAAGCGGATGAGGCAGCGCTCGATGAGGATGCCGATCAGCCCAGCCACCACGAAGGCGGCCGGAACGGCGATGAGCACGCTGCCGCCGAAGAGCCCGGGCGCGTAGCTCTGGATCGCCTGCTGCACGCAATAGGTCGTATAGGCACCGATCATCACCATCTCGCCATGCGCCATGTTGATGACGCCCATCACGCCGAAGGTGATGGCGAGGCCGGCGGCGGCGAGCAGGAGGACGGAGCCGAGGCTGATGCCGTAATAGACGGTCTCCAGCCAGTTCCAGAGCTTGAGCGTGAAGTCGATATGGGTGATCGCGGCGGTGACGGCGGCGGCCGCCGGCGGGGCGAGACCGGAGAGGGAGGCGAGCTCGTTGCGCGCCGTGAGATCGCCGCGCGCGGCAATGGTCTTGACGGCGGCGAGCTGCGTCGCTTGGTCGGTGCCCGGTGTCACCAGCTCGTCGGCCGCCAAGGCTTGTGCCAGCGTGGTGCGAACGCTGCTCTCCGTCTCGCGGGCGAGCGCCTTCTGCACGATGAGGCGGCTGTCGGGCGAGGGCGATTCGAAGATCGCCTCGGCAGCGGCGCGGCGGCGGGCAGAGGAGGGGTCGGAGAGATCCATCACCCCCAGCGCCGTGGTGATGGCGCCGGTCACCATCGTATTGGCGATCACCTTACGGATGTTCATGAAGGGCGGCGCGTGGATCTTGGCGCCGGTCCGCGCATCCATCCAGGCATGGCTCTCCATGTCATGGATGAAGAGCCCGTTGTCTGGCCGCGGATATTTCCAGGTGTAGAGTTCGTTGTCGCCGAGCGCCTTGAGAACCGCGCGCGCCCGCGGATCCCCGGAGACGGCGATCGCTTGCACGGCGTTCACGATGGTGTCGAAATCGGCACTGGCGAGGCCTGCGTAAGGGTCAGCCCTCGTGGTGGGATTGGCAGCCGTTGACTGCGCATGGACCGGGGCAGACAAGCCGATGGCGAGGCTTGCGACCAGCATGATCAGGAGGGCGAGGCCGGCGCGGCACCAGGATAGCCCGCATTTGGATTTTATGCGCAATGATCGCACTCCTTCAAATGCTCGCATGCGTGCTGATAAGCGTCATGCGCGGCGTCATGCCGCGCATCCATGCTCCGGGCGCCCCGGCGGGTGAACCCGCGGGACAAGCCCGCGGGTGACGGAAGGCGAGGCAAATCAAGCCTTGTTGACGCTGCCCAGGCACTTGCCCTTCACGACGTCGTAGTTGCCGCAGTTCATCGGCGGTAGCCAATCGCCGATCAGGTCCTTCGATTCCGGCAGATACGGGGACCAGGGCTGGCCGACGACGGTGCCCGGTGTCTGCCACACCACGTTGAACTGGCCATTGTCCTGAATTTCGCCGATCAGGACGGGCTTGGTCAGGTGATGATTGGGCATCATCGTCGCGATGTCGCCGGTGAGGTTCGGATGGGCGACGCCGATCAGCGCCTCGATCACCGCGTCATGGTCGGTGGTGTTCGCCTTTTCCACCGCCTTCACCCACATGTTGAAGCCGATATAGGCTGCTTCCATCGGGTCGTTCGTGACGCGCTTGTCGTTCTTGGTGAACTTCTTGAAGTCCGAGATGAACTGCTCGTTGTCAGGCGTGTCGACGCTCTCGAAGTAGTTCCAGGCGGCGAGATGGCCGACCAGCGGCTTGGTATCGATGCCAGCCAGTTCCTGCTCACCCACCGAGAAGGCGACCACCGGAATATCCGTCGCCTTGATGCCCTGGTTGCCGAGTTCCTTGTAGAAGGGCACGTTGGCGTCGCCATTGATGGTGGAGACGACGGCGGTCTTCTGTCCAGCAGAGCCGAAGCTCTTGATCTGGGAGACGATGCCCTGCCAGTCGGAATAGCCGAAGGGCGTGTAGTTGATCATGATGTCGGAGGCGGCGACGCCCTTCGACTTCAGATAGGCCTCGAGGATCTTGTTGGTGGTGCGGGGATAGACGTAGTCCGTGCCCGCCAGAACCCAGCGCTTCACGTGCATGGTGTTCATCAGGTAGTCGACCGCCGGGATCGCCTGCTGGTTCGGCGCCGCGCCGGTGTAGAAGATGTTGCGGCTGCACTCCTGCCCCTCATACTGCACCGGGTAGAAGAGGATGCCGTTGAGCTGCTCGAAGACCGGCAGGACGGATTTGCGGGAGACCGAGGTCCAGCAGCCGAAGACGGCGTCGCACTTGTCGACCGAGAGCAGCTGCTTCGCCTTCTCGGCGAACAGCGGCCAGTTGGAGGCGGGGTCGACGACGACCGGCTCCAGCTTGCGGCCGAGCAGGCCGCCATTGGCGTTCTGCTGGTCGATCAGCATCAGCATCACTTCCTTCAGCGGCGTCTCGCTGATCGCCATGGTGCCGGAGAGGGAGTGCAGGATGCCGACCTTGATCGGGTCGGCGGATTGGGCGCGGGCGGGGCGTGTGGTCGCCACCGTGCCAACGGCCGCACCCCCCAGGGTCGCGGCCGCGGCGGCGGCGAGCGACAGGCCGCCGAGCGAGCGGCGGCCCATTTCGACCTTCGGGGTCTCGGTGGCGGTGGTTGGCGAAGAGGTCTCAGACCGGATCTCGTCCGTCATCGTCGCGGCTCCTGTTTTCGGAAAAGCGTCATGCGTCGTAAATGCGAGCTGACGAGACTGTGAGGGCTTCGGGCGGCCGCGGCCCATACGTCAAAGCGCGTATGACAGCCCGAGGGCGGTGTGGTGAGATGACGGACCGAAGGAACGGAACGAGATGCGGGCTGGGGTGAGGCGATGAGGATCGGGGCGCCCGCGGGCTCTGCCCGGCTCGCGCGGCAGCGCATCACCCGGCAGAGACGGGAATACAACCGCTGGGTCGCGAACCAGACCCTCGAAGACTATGCGCTGCGCTTCACCGCGAAAAGCGCGCGCAAATGGTCGCCGCTCCGCGTCGCCAATACGGCCCTCGGTGCCGTCTCCTTCCTGGCGCTTGAAGCGATCGGCGGCACTATCACGCTTGCCTACGGCTTCCAGAATTCGATCCTCGCCATCGCCTTCGTCAGCGTGATGATCTTCGTCATCAGTATTCCGGTCTGCGCCCACGCCGCGCGCGCCGGCGTCGACATCGACCTGCTGACCCGCGGCGCCGGCTTCGGCTACATCGGCTCGACCATCACCTCGCTGATCTATGCGAGTTTCACCTTCATCTTCTTCGGGATCGAGGCGGTCATTCTCGCTGCCATGCTGCAGCACTTCTTCGGCGTGCCGGAATGGCTCGGCTACATCCTCTGCGCCGTCGTCGTCGTGCCGCTGGTGACGCATGGCATCACCTTCATCAGCCGCTTCCAGCTCTGGACCCAGCCGGTCTGGTTCATCCTCAACCTGGTGCCCATCGTCGCCGTGTTGGCGACGCATCCTGACTGGCTGCCGGGCTGGACGCGCTTCACCGGGGCCGCGGGCCACGCCGGCTTCTCCCTGGTGAGCTTCGGCGCCGCCGCCTCCATCCTCTTCGCCATGATCACGCAGACGGCCGAGCAGGTGGATTTCATCCGCTTCCTGCCGCCCCGCAGCGCCATCGGCGGCCGGCGCTGGTGGACCGCCCTGCTGCTCGGCGGCCCGGGCTGGATCGCGATCGACGTCATCAAGCTGCTGGCGGGGTCATTGCTCGCCTATGTCGCGCTGCAGAGCGGGCTCGGCGTGCAGGATGCGGTGCAGCCGGCCGCGATGTACCACATCGCCTTCGGCACCATCCTCTCGCCGCCCGTCGCCCTCGCCGCGACCTGCGCCCTCGTCGTCGTCTCGCAGGTCAAGATCAACGTCACCAATGCCTATGCCGGCTCGCTCGCCTGGTCGAACTTCTTTTCGCGCCTTACGCACAGCCATCCCGGCCGCGTCGTCTGGCTCATCTTCAACATCGTCATCGCCCTGCTGCTGATGGAGACGGGCGTCACCAAGACGATTCAGCACACGCTGGTCGTCTATTCCGACGTCGCGGCCGGCTGGATGGGCGCGCTGGTCGCCGATCTCGTCGTCAACAAGCGGCTCGGCCTCAGCCCACGTGGCATCGAGTTCAAGCGGGCGCATCTCTTCGACATCAACCCGGTCGGCGTCGGCGCCATGCTGCTGGCGGTGGTCGTCTCGCTTGGCGCCTATGCCGGGGCCTTTGGCGCGGGGGCAGCGGCGCTTTCCACCTTCCTCGCCTTCGGCAGCGCCTTCCTCGCCGCCCCCGTCATCGCCTGGGCGACGGGCGGTCGTACCTATCTCGCCCGCCGTGGCCGTGCCGCCTGGGCCAGCCGCGGCACCATCGCCTGCAGCGTCTGCGAACATGAATTCGAGCCTGAGGACATGGCCTATTGTCCGGTCTATTCCGGGCCGATCTGCTCGCTCTGCTGTTCGCTCGACGCGCGCTGCCACGACGCCTGCAAGCCGCATGGCCGCGTGGGCGAGCAGATGGCGAAAAGCTTCCGCTTCGTCCTGCCCGCGCCCATCCTGGCGCTGACCCGCGCACGCCTCGCCCGCTTCCTGGGCGTCCTCTTCCTCTTCGCTGCCGGCACCGGCCTGCTGCTCATCGCGATCGATGCGCAGACGGTGAGCAGCGGCCCGATCAGCGAGGCCGCCGCGACGGCCGCTTTCTGGAAGACCTTCCTCGTCATGCTCGTCATCGGCGGCGTCGTCTCCTGGCTCGCCGTGCTGGCGCAGGAGAGCCGGCGCGCGGCGGAGGAGGAGACGCGGCGCCAGACGGCCCTGCTGCTCGACGAGATCAGCGCCCACCGCCAGACCGATGCCGAGCTACAGCGCGCCAAGGAAGCGGCGGAGGCCGCCAGCCGCGCCAAGAGCCGCTACGTCGTCGGCATCAGCCACGAGCTGCGCAGCCCGCTCAACGCCATCCTCGGCTACGCCCAGCTCTTGGAGAAGGATGCGGACATCCCCGCCCGCAAGCGCGAGGGCCTGCGGATCATCCGCCGCTCCGGCGAGCATCTGACGGCGCTGATCGGCGGCCTGCTCGACATCTCCAAGATCGAGGCCGGGCATATCGAGCTGTATCGGGACGAGATCCGCCTGCCGGAATTTCTCGACCATCTCGTGCAGATGATGCGGCTGCAGGCAGAGACGAAGGGCATTGCCCTGCATTACCGGGCCGATCCGCTGCCCCGCGTGGTCTATGCGGATGAGCATCGGCTGCGCCAGGTGCTGATCAACCTGCTCTCCAACGCCATCAAGTTCACGAGCGCCGGCAGCGTCACCTTCATCGTGCGTTATCGCAGCCAGGTGGCAGAATTCGAGATCGCCGATACGGGCCGGGGGATTGCCGAGGCCGACCTCGCGCGCATCTTCGAGCCGTTCCAGCGCGCGGGCGATCAATCCGTGCCCGGCACCGGCCTCGGCCTCACCATCGTGCGGCTGTTGACGGAGGTGATGGGGGGCGAGGTGACGGCGACCAGCCGGCTGGGCGAGGGCAGCCGCTTTCGCCTGCGGCTGATGCTGTCGGAGGCGGCAGAAGCCCTGAAGCCTGCGCCGGCCGAACTCGAGATAACCGGCTATCGCGGCCGGCGGCTCACGGTTCTGGTAGCGGATGACGACGCGACGCAGCGCTCGCTCATGCTCGATCTCTTGACGCCGCTCGGCTTCACCGTGGTGGGCGCGGCGGGTGGCGCCGATTGTCTGGCGATGACGGAGCAATGGCGGCCCGATCTGTTCCTGCTCGACCTCTCCATGCCGGACATGACGGGATGGACCCTGGCCCAGAGGCTGCGCGAGGAGATGGAAACGGCCGCGCCCATCATCATCGTCTCCGCCAACGCGCGGGAGCTGGAAGCCGCACCACGCGAAGGGCAATTTCATAATGATGTCATGGCCAAGCCCGTCCGGCTCGATCTGCTGCTGGAGAGCATTGGCCGTCTCCTCGCTCTCGAATGGACGCGCCTTGCCACCACCGCGCTGCCTGAGCAGGCGGTGGAAGGCACCGAACTTACACCGCAACAGCTCGGCGAACTCAGGGAGTTGGCCGCCATCGGCTATGTCCGCGGCATCCGCCAGCGGCTGGATGCGCTGGCGGAGGAGCAGCCTGGCCTCGCCGCCGATCTCGAACCCCTGCGGGCGCTGATCGCGGATTACCGGCTGGACGCCTTCATCGCGGCGCTCGACGCCCGACGGCCGCCGGAGGCTGCGGAATGAAGCGCCGTGACATCATCCTGGTGGTCGATGATACACCCGGGACCCTCGGCGTTCTCGGGGATGTGCTGGAGGATGCGGGCTATACGGTGCTGATGGCGCAATCGGCCCAGGCGGCCATGACGGTGCTGGAACGGGTGCAGCCCGACGTCATCCTGATCGATGCGGTGATGCCCGGAATGGACGGCTTCGAGGCTTGTCGGCGGATGAAGCGTAACCCGGCGCTTGCGTCCGTGCCGATCATCTTCATGACCGGTCTCACCGAGAGCGAGGACGTGGTGCGCGGCCTTGAGGCTGGCGGGGTGGATTACGTGACCAAGCCGCTGCAGCTCGACGAGGTGGTGGCGCGCATCCGCGTCCACCTCACGGGAGCGCGGCGTACGCAGAGCGCCCAGGCGGCGCTGGATACCGCGGGACGCTTCCTGCTCGCGACCGACACGGAGGGGGAATTGCAATGGGCGACGCCCCAGGCGGCGCAGTTGCTCGCGCGCCTGCCTCCTGCGGAGGAGGATGGGCCTGCCTGCCCGTGGGTTGCGGACTGGCTCTCCGAATCGACAGCCGCGACGCCGGGAGAGGTGGCGGCGAGCCTGGGCGACGGGACGGTGGTGCAGTTCGTCTATGTCGGGCGGATGGCGCCGGACGAGATCCTCTTTCGCGTCCAGGAAGCCCGGCATTCGGGCGAGGAGGTGCGGCTGCGCGAGCGGCTGGGCCTGACGGCGCGCGAGGCCGAGGTGCTGCTCTGGATCGGTCATGGCAAGGGCACGCGGGACATCGCCGAGATCCTCGGCATGAGCCCGCGCACGGTGCAGAAGCATCTCGAGCAGATCTACACCAAGCTCGGGGTGGAGAACCGGGCGGCGGCGGCAGCCATCGCCATCCGCAGCCTGGGGTGAGGCCGCGCCACGGATAGATGCCCGTGACAAGGACCGGCATGACGCCAGGAAGGATGGTTCTGGAGAGTCTTTACGGTCTGCCAGGTTTTGACGGACGTGCTCTCTTCACCGTCACCCGCGGCTCATGCCGCGGGTCTACCGGTTGTGGCGCCCAAAGGCCGTCGGGGCGGCTTCGCCCGGCTCAGGACCTGGCGGTTGGGATTTACTTTGACCCCTTCATCACGAAAAGCCCGACCCAGCTCTGCACCTTGCCGTTGTAGATGCGGAACTTATAGCCGATCGGCCGGTGGCTGCCGTTCGACAGGGTGGCGATCGCGAGGCAGGCGATCTCGCTGTCGCTCTGCTTGTCCGTCGTGATGCCGGCCAGATCGGTCACGCTGAAGGGAGCGTTGGATTTCTTGAGCGCGACCTCGATGCCGCTGCGTGCCTGATCGCTGTCGCAGGCCGGCAGGGCGGGTTGCGCGAAGGCCGTGCTGGCACCGAGTACCAAGCCCAGGCTCGCGGCGCAAAAAGACACACCAAGTCTCATTCCGTCTCTCCGTTGAGGAAGGGCGGATCGGCGAACCGCCCGGCTGTCAGATGGCGGCGTTCGACAAAAAAGAAACCGCCCTAGTCATTCCTCCCAGGGCGGTGTGCTCGTTTCAGAGCTTCTGGATGTTGGAAGCGGCCTGCTTGCCGCGTTCGGTGATGATCTCGTAGCTGATGCGGTCCCCTTCGGTGACGCTCTTCAATCCGGCGGCCTGGACCGCAGTAATGTGCAGGAAAACGTCCTTTCCACCTTCCTGCGGGGTAATGAAGCCGTACCCCTTCTCCATGTTGAACCACTTCACGGTACCAGTCGCCATAACAGCTCACTCTCAGAGTTGCAGAACCTAAGGAATAGCCTCGGAAAAGCGCCTCCGCTACCCCGCTTGCCAATATAGTCGAGACAAGGGAGGCGGCAAACGCGCACCTCCCCCAAAATAATGGGCGCTTCACCCTGGCTTTAACCAGTGTATGAAGCGCCCATGCTAAAACCGATGGCGACAGGAGGGCGGCTTCCCGGGCCCTGTCCTTGGCGCCGCTAGAGAGAAGAGAGTATGGCTGGCTTCAAGGCAAATAGTTTCAACGACCGCCGCGACGCGGCACTCAAGGCCAAACAGGCGCTTCTGGAAAAATTCAAGGCTCGGCCCCAGGGGGACCACCCCCGCCTCATCGCTCTTGCCGAAGAGCGCAAGCGCATCGCCGAGGCACGGGCGATCCGTGATGCCGAGCGTGAGGTCCGCCGGCAGGAGGAGTTGAAGCGCCAGGCCGAGGAGCAGG
This sequence comes from Acidisoma sp. 7E03, assembly GCF_054665075.1. NCBI lineage: Bacteria > Pseudomonadati > Pseudomonadota > Alphaproteobacteria > Acetobacterales > Acidocellaceae > Acidisoma > Acidisoma sp. 7E03. Next base: position 5,714 of record NZ_BAAFHE010000011.1, on the reverse strand, counting down.
AGCGCCTGCGTGCCGAAGAGCTGGCCCGGATCGAAGCCGAGCTGGAAGCGGCCGAGCAAGCCCGCCTGGCCGAAATCGAGCTAAAGGCGAAGCAGAAGGCCGCCCGCGACGCCCGCTACGCCGCGCGCAAGCTCCGCCGCCGCTGAGGCTCGGCCTCTGGGGTGGCGGCGCGCCGCCCTTTTCGTCCAGCTTCACGATATGATACGATATCGGAATGGACGGGGTGGGTGCGATTTTCTGGCCCGCGATGGTGGGCGCGGCCGTCTTCCTCGCCGCGGCGCTTGCCTGGTTCGCGCCTGAGGCCTTCTGGATTACCCTTCTTCTTGGGCCAGGCCTTTTGCTGCTGGCCCTGGCCGCCGCCTTTCCGGCGCGGGCGACGATGCTGTGGTTGCTCGCGGTCGCAACCTGCCCGGAAATGTGGCTGGCCGATCTCCTGAGACTGCCGGACCCTGAACTGCTGATCGGTCTCGGCAAGGCTGCGGGCCTTTTGCTCGCCTTGCTCTGTCTGCTGCGCTACGGGCCGCGGCTGCACCTTGTCCATCCGGCGCTTGCTTTTCCGATCATGACGCTGGGTGGCGCGCTGCACGGCTACTGGCCCGGCCTCGGACTCGCCGAGGTGCTGCGCAGTCTGGTGGGCTCGGTCGCGCCCTTCGCCTTTTCCTTCCTCCGCGTGCCACCGCTCTGGTGCCGTCAGGTCATCACCGCCGTCATCCTCGCCCCCTTCGGGGTTGTGGGTTTCGGCAGCCTTCTCGCGCTCGCCGGGTTTCGCCCGCTCTATCTCTTGCAGGACGGCGCCCTTCGTCTCGGCGCCTCCAGCCATCCCGCCTTCCTCGCGGGGTTCACCCTCACCAGCCTCTATGCCTTGCTGTTCGAGCGGGTGCGCGGCCCGGTGAGGTGCTGGATCATCCTACTGGGCGGCGACCTGCTCATCCTGGTCGCGACGGGGGCCCGGGCGCCGCTCGCCCTCGCCGCGCTCTTTCTTCTCCTGGTGACGCTCGGGGTGCGCAGCCCGGCCTGGCCCTGGCGCGCGCGGCTCCCTATCCTCCTGGCGGGCTTCGCGGCGCCGGCCGTCGCCATCTTCGCCGCGCCCTTTCTCGGCTTCGTCCGGCTCCTGACCCTCGCGGAGCAGGGCGACGTTGCGAGCCTGAGCAACCGCACGCTGATCTGGCCGGTTTATGAGGCGGCGATCTGGCGCTCCCCCTGGCTCGGCTGGGGCACGGGCGCCGGAAAGGTGGTGGTGCCGGTGGGCACCCCATTGTGGCAGCTGCTCGGCACCAATGCCGCGCATGACGAATATCTGCGCATCGCGGTGGAGGGCGGCGCCATCGGCCTCGGCCTGCTCCTGTTGCTCTTCCTGCTGTGGTGGCGGCAGGGGGCGCACTGCATGCGCCGGCCTGAGCGGCAGGTGATGATGCTGGTGGGTCTTGTCTTCGCCGTCCATTCGGCGACCGACAACACGCTCATCGCGACCACGGCGACGCTCTTCTTTGCCTGGGTCACGGCCGTCTTTGCCCGCGCGAGGGCGGAGGCGGAGGCTGGCGTCGTACCCTAGCCTCGGGCAGAGTGCCGCCCGCATGACCGAGTATCACATCACGACGCCGAGCCCGGCCACGGACGCGCATTTCCATGCGATCGAGGATGCGCTCATCGCCTTCAGCGACCCGCGTGCGGGGACGGGGGACTGGCCGGACCGCACCCTGTGCCTCGCCATTCCGGGCCGGGACGGTACTATTGCGGGCGGCCTCTGGGGACGCTTCTACTACGACTGGCTCTTCATCGAACTCATCTGCGTGCCCGAGACGCGGCGGGGGGAGGGGCTCGGTTCGGCGCTCCTCGCCATGGCCGAGGCGCAGGCGCGGGCATGGGGCGCGGTCGGGGTCTGGCTCGATACCTTCAGCTTCCAGGCGCGCGGCTTCTACGAACAGCACGGCTATGCCGTCTTCGGTGAGATGTCCGATTTCCCGCCTGGCCACCAGCGCTTCTTCCTGGCGCGTCGGCTGGACCCGACCGGCCCCGCCCGCGTGGTGCATCGCGGGATCACGCCGATTGCGGAAGCGGGCCCTGAGCATCGGGCGGCGATCGCCCGTCCGCTTGAGCGTTTCAACGATGCGGCGTTGGGCGCCGGTCCCTGGCCGGACGAGACGCTCTGCTACACGGTGGAAACGGCGAAGGGGCGCATTGTCGGCGGGCTCTGGGGCCGCAGCTACTACCGCTGGCTGCACATCGATCTGCTCTTCCTGCCCGAGGCGGCGCGCGGCCAGGGGCTCGGCACTGCCCTTCTTGGCCGCGCCGAGACGGAGGCTGCGGCCCGCGGCTGTGTCGGCGTCTGGCTTGACACCTTCAGCTTCCAGGCGCCGGACTTCTATCCCCGCCACGGCTACCGCGCCTTCGGCCGGCTGGATGCCTATCCTGGCCCGCACGAGCGGACCTTCTTCGCCAAGAGGTTGGACGCACCCACGTGACCAAGACCCCCTTGTCTCCGCTGATCGTCATCGATCTGCAGGCCGATATGTTCGACGGACGCAATCAGCCACCGATCCATGAAGCGGATGATCTGATCCGACGGACGAGGCAATTGCTCGCCTGGGCCCGTGCAGCCGGTCGACCGGTTGCCTTCGTGCGTCATGACGGGCCGCCTGGTGATCCCCTGGAACCCGGTGCCGCGGGCTGGCCGATCTGGTCCGCCATCGGGCAAGAGCCGCATGAGCCGACATTCCCGAAGACGGTGGGGGACGCCTTCTCCAATCCGGATCTGGTGGCATGGGTTACAGCGCAAGGCGCGTCAGGGGTGATCCTGGCGGGCGCGCAGAGCGACTACTGCATCCTTGCCTCCACCCGCGGAGGACTGGCGCAGGGCCTCGCCGTCACTGTCGCCGCCGATGCCCATAGCACCTGGGGAACGGAAGCCGAGACGGCCGAGGCGATCATCAGGCGCCACAATGCGCTCTATCGGTCGCTTGGTGCGGAGTTTGCGACCGTCGCCGATTTGACCGCTGCGTGACCGTCTTGGCTGCACGGTTTTGCTGATGCGCCAGAGCGCGTAAAGCATCGGCCTCTGCCGCACCGGAGAGTTCATGCCGCTTCTTCTTCACGCCGGACCATCTATCCTCGCCGCCTTCCTCGCCTCCATGGTCGAGTTCGTCGAGGCGATGACAGTGGTGCTCGCCGTCGGCGCGATGCGCGGCTGGCGCAGCGCACTCGGCGGCAGCCTGCTCGCGCTCCTCGTGCTGCTGCTGCTCGTCCTCGCACTCGGACCCTTGCTGACGCAGCTGCCCCTGGCCGCCGTGCAACTCGCCCTCGGTCTTCTGCTGCTGCTCTTCGGCATGCGCTGGCTGCGCAAGGCCGCACTGCGGAGCGCCGGCATCATTCCGCTGAACGATGAGGAGGCACTGTATGCCCGCAGCCGCGCGGAACTGGGCGCGGCCGGTCTCGCCCATGGATGGGATCGGCTGGCTCTGTCCACCGCCTTCAAGATCACCATGGTGGAAGGGATCGAGGTCGTCTTCATCGTCATTGCGGTCGGCGCGGCGGGGCCTGGCATGCTGTGGCCCGCGGCCGGCGGGGCGGTGGCCGCGCTTCTCGTGGTCGTGCTGCTTGGCCTGCTGCTGCGCCGGCCTGTCTCCATGATCCCGGAGAACCTGCTGAAGTTCATCGTCGGCGTGCTGCTCTGCGCCTTCGGCTGCTTCTGGGTGGGCGAAGGTGGCGGCATCGTCTGGCCGGGCGGCGACCTTTTCCTGATCGCCCTGTGTCTGGGCTTCCTGGCCGCCGCCCTCGTCGCGGACCGCCTCGCCCGGCAGCGGCGTCTCGCCGCAGGAGGCAGGGCATGAACAGGGGGCTCGGCGCCGTCCTGCGCGGCGTGCGGGACGAGCTTTGGTCCCTCTTCGTGGACGACGCACTCTTCGCCGGCGCGATCCTGCTGTGGGCGCTGGCGGCCGGGCTCGGCCTGCCGCGCCTTGGCCTGCCCACCTGGCTGCCGGGGCCGCTGCTCTTCGCCGGCCTCGTCGTCATCCTGGTGGCCGGCGCCTGGCGCGCCTGCCGCAAGCGGGGGTTTTAGCCCGCCGACTGCTTCAGGCGGCGCGCAGCCTTGTCGCGGCCGATGAGCAGCAGCAGATGGCGCAGGTCAGGGCCGCTTTCCTCTCCCGTCAAAGCCAGGCGCAGCGGGTGATAGAGGGCGCGGCCGCGGCGGCCGGTCGCGGCCGCCAGCGCCTTCGTCCAGAGGCCGGCAGTCGCGTCATCCCATGGCTCGGGCGGCAGGGCCTCGGCCGCGGCCCGCAGGAAGGCCGCATCCTCTGGCTGCTCGGGTACGAGAATCTCGCCGGCTGCCACCTCCCACCACAGCCGCGCCTCGCGCAGCAGATCGAGATTGCCGCGCACGGCGTGCCAGAAGGCCTCCGTCGCGCCTTCGGGCAGACGGTCCGCGACCTCGGCAAAGTCCAGCCGCTGCAGCAGGTGGCGGTTGATGCCGAGGAGCTGGCGTGGGTCAAAGACGGCCGCCGAATGGGACATGCGACCGAGATCGAAACTCGCTGCCGTCTCCGTGCGGGTGAGCGGCGCCATGCCGTCAGAGGAGCCGAGACGCGCGAGATAGGCGATGATGGCATCCGGCTCCAGCCCGTCTTTTCGCAGGCTGCGCACTGAGAGGCTGTCGAAGCGCTTGGAGAGCTTGCCGCCTTCGGCATCGGTCAACAGCGGCAGGTGGGCAAAGCCGATCTGCTCCGGCTTTCCGCCCAGCGCGCGCATCAGATCGATCTGGATGCCGGTGTTGGTCGCGTGGTCTTCGCCGCGGATGATGTGGGTGATGCCGAAGTCGAGATCGTCCACGACCGAGGTGAAGGTATAGAGGAAGGTGCCGTCGGCGCGGATCAGAACGGGGTCCGAAAGGGTGGGCAGCTTAACCCGGCGCTCGCCGAACACCATGTCCGGCCAGGTGACCTCTCCGTCGGACAGTTTGAAGCGCCAATAGGGGCGCTTGCCGTTGGCCTCGGCCTGGGCCCGCTGCTCGGCCGTCATCTGCAGCATGGCCCGGTCGTAGACCGGGGGCAGGCGCCGCTTCAGGCGCAGGGCGCGCTTGGCGGCGAGTTCCTCTTCGCTCTCGAAGCAGGGATAGAGCAGGCCCACGGCCTTCAGCCGATCGGCCGCGGCCTCATAGGCCGCCAGACGCTCGCTCTGGCGCACGAAGCTGTCCCAGCTGATGCCGAGCCAGCGCAGATCCTCCTGAATCGCCGTTTCATATTCCGGCTTGGACCGCCCGGCATCGGTATCGTCCATGCGCAGCATCAGGCTGCCGCCGTGGCGGGTTGCGAACAAGTGGTTGGCGACGGCGGTGCGCAGATTGCCGACGTGAAGATAGCCGGTCGGGCTGGGTGCGAAACGGAGGCGGGGCGTGCTGCTATTCATGGCGCAAACCCATGCCCTAGCCGGCCCGCGCCGTCAAAGCCGAGAGGGAAGGTCAGACGGCAGGTCGGGGAATGCCTGCAGGCTTTTGTCGCAGACGAGGCGGCGGCCGGGGGGCGCGGTCTCAGGCATCCACCGTGCCGCGCGCCGTCGCTCGCTTCGCCGCAGGGGGTGCCGCGGTGGTCCGGCCCGCTGCGGCGCGTGCGGCCGTCTCGGCTTGGACCTTAGAGGCTGTTTGAAAATGGTTGTGGCGGCTCGGCGCGGTCTGATTCAAGCTTGGGATGTGGACCCAAGAGAGCCGAGGCCGGATGGCCGACATC